>JAJYTJ010000067.1 GCA_021793115.1 Actinomycetes bacterium
CCCTCAGCCCGATACAGCCGACGGATCTCAGCCCAGTCCTCCACGGTGATCACTCCCTCACTCTTCAGCGAAGGGGGGTCAACTTTCGCCCGGCGCCAGGGGGTCAGTGTTCACGCGGCATCGACAGGCTCACCAGGAGTTGGGGGTGGTTGGTTCCCTTGGAAGGGGAACTCACCTACTCCTTCATCCCCTTCTCGTCCTCGACTCGATACCGGCTCGGCGGCTGGCACGGCCCGGCGGTCTCTCCACAGCGGGGCGTCCCGGGTCTGTCAGCGCTCCGCAGGCCCCGCCCGGCCTTTCTGACGACATGTCAGGCACGCTGCTGAACCCAGAGGGCTGAGCCAGACGAGAAGACGACGCGTCTTGCCCCTAGCTCACGGTGCGTTCGTACAGACGCGCTCTGTTCGGGAGGGAAGATCGGGAGATGAGTCCGCCCGTGTACGAGGACAACAGCCCCGCGGAACTTGAGGGCGCGGCAATGCTTCAGGCGCTCTTTTCCCAGATCGAGACCGCCGAGGCTCGATGCGACACTTTCCAGATCCGCCCCGGGAGTTTGCTCGCAGGCGACGACCGTGCGACCGCGTACGACCCAATCTCGTATCAGGTGCGATTCCTCCTGGTTGCTGCCTTTGATCATGCCAGCACCTTCAAGCGGACTCTGGTCGATCACGGAATGCCCACCGTCGCGGCTTACCCGCTGGTGAGGGCGTCGTTGGAATCGGCTGCGCAGGCCCTCTGGCTGACAACCGGCGGCACCCGCTCGAAGCGTGTCTTCCGCGCACTCCATCGGGTATGGGACGCGGCGTCGCTAAGTGACGAGGCGCTCCGTCACCTGAATCCGTCGCGAGCATCGTCGCTACCTACTCTGCGCGCCCGCCTGGATGAACTACTCGCTGCCGCAGGAGCAGGCCAACGGAGCCTCGACAGCTCCCACCCGTCGATGACCGACATCGTGATTGAGGCCGGGCGGAAGGTTGCGTCGCGGCAGTTCCAGCCGATCGATGTGTGGCGTCTCTGCAGTTCGATGGCTCACGGGAACCGGACTGTGGCGCTTGCTGTACTTGAGCATCGACGAGACGACCCGGCCACAGACACGTACGTGGTTACGACTTCATACCGCGTCATGGCCGCGTTCGTTGGCGTGCTCGTCGAGGTCATCCATGCCGCGCTGGACGCGCGCGATCACCTGAACGCATGACCACTGATCTGCTCCGCCATCACGCCGGTACCGTCGACGGCATGGACTCGGACCGTCCCGCATACCGCGTCACATGGTCACCCGAAGACGGCGAGTACGTCGCGACCGCCGCGCAGTTCCCGTCGCTGTCGTGGCTCGCAAGGACCCGGTCGCCGCTCTCGCTGGACTCGTCGCGCTCGCTCGCGAGGACCCGGCAGCGCTCGACTCGACTCCCGAAAGGGAAGGCGGGCGAACAGGGACCTACCTGGTGCGCGTCACCCGCGAGGGCAAGCGGTGGGTCGGGAGCGTCGAGGGGCTCGTTGGCGCTGCGACCGAGACGACTCGGTTGACGGAGCTGGATGTCGAGGTCCTCGACCTGATCACTGGACTGACCGATGCCGACGAGGTCGACGTAACCGTGAGATGGGACCTGGTCGGCGCCCTGAGCTCCGATGAACAGACCGAGTCGGCAGCGTTCGTGGCCGGGCGGCCCGTCAGCCCTCGATGATCCGCAGCGGCGGCAGCGCGTCGACGATCCGCACCGTCTCGACCGACACCGTCGTCACCCGGCCGATGAGGTCGAGGATGTAGCGGGGTTTGCCCACTTCGCGCGACCAGTCGTTCGGGTCGTTGACGATCCCGGACGCCTTGTCGGTGGTCACCCGGTAGCGGTCGAGAATCCACTCGAGGGCGGACCGGGAACCCAGCATGTAGCGGTGCGCCTCCTCGGGGATGCCCGAGACGGTGACGTGCGGGTTGTAGACGATCGTCGACTTGTCGACGTCACGCCCTCGGCCGGCCCACCGGAGCTTGTCGACGTAGAACCAGCCGAACAGGTCCGCGGAGTCAGGGCCGGACGGCTGGTTGCCGGTGATCGTCAGCGGGTACGGCTCGACCGTCTCGTAGCCGATGTGCAGGTCGAGGAGCGTCTGGCCGGCGTCACGGAACGCGGCGAAGTCGCCAGCCTCGATCCGGGGGATGCGGGGCAGGGACCGCTTGAGGTCCGCGGCGAACCGCTCCCGGTAGTCGGGGGAGTGCAGGAACCCGTACACGAACGCGAAGATCCCGTCCTTGGTGACGGCGGGCCTGTACCAGCTGCGGTACTGCTTGAGCGTCGCGTCCGTGACGTTGTCAATCCGCCGGTAGCCGTCGACCACCTCAGCGCCCGAGAAGTCGAACGCGCCTTGCGCGGTGTGCTCGCCCTCGGGCTTCTCGTAGGTCCAGCGCGGGAAGTACCTACCGCCGCTGCCAGCGCCCGTGAGGTGTAGGTCGGGGATCGCGTCCGTCGCGAGCACTGAGAAGGGGACGGCGGACCCCTTGCCCACCTCATAGAGCCCGAAGTTCGGGGTTGCCGCATCCGGATACGCGGACGGCAGTTGGAGTGTGCTCGCGTTGAACTGCGCGTCGAAGTAGACGTGCTGCTTGAAGAACGGTCTGTAGGCGGCAACGCGGATGCGGTCTCGCGAGAACGTGGCGAAACGTCGGCGCGCGAGGTCCGCCTCCAGGGTGCTGTCCCAGCTGATCTTCGCGGGGTCGCGGTCAATCACTACGGCTGCAACGTCCTTCGCAGAGCGGGCACCCTGTTTCGCGACCGCCACGTCAACGAGCTGCACCTGGTGGTTGTAGTTCTCGACCATCCGGCTCATGTTCGCCGCCACGCCAGCCTCGGACGAGCTGTAGGCCCACGCATCGCGGTTTGTCGGAAGGCCCAGGGTGTGCGCGGCAAAGATGGGCGCACCGGTCTCGCCTCGGGTCAGGGCCAGTGGTGCAGCGTCTTCGGGCGCTTCGGTGCGTTGGTTGATCCAGTCACCGGCGTCGTTCGGAGCGATCTCGGACCAGGCGAGTGAGTTGATCGTCGACTCGTCGACGATGCGGAGCTTGTTCTCTCGGCTGAGGTAGTCGCCGATGTCCCGGTACCGCAGTGTGGCGCGACCACTGTGGTTGGGATGCTTGACGAGGAACGTGATGGCGACCGTGTTGCGAGAGCCGGTGCCGAAGACCTTCCCACCCTCGCGACGGGACTGCTCGCCGGCGGTCCGCTGGTTGCCTCGCAAGTTGTAGATGTAGATCGAGGCGAACTCTTCGGCCAGAGCTTTGCGCATGCCGTCTGAGGAAGCGGCCTCGATGAATCCACCGTTAGTCACGAACCCGATAACGCCCTGGTCGCCGATTCGATCGGATGCCCAGCGGATAGCTCGGACGTAGGAGTCGAACAGTTTGTGCTTGCCCGACTTCGCCATCTTGGCGACGTACGAGTTCGAGATGCGCGCATCGAGCGTCGGGTACTTGAGGTTCGCAGCGTTGTCGTTCGCGGACGTCTGTCCGACGGAATAGGGCGGGTTACCGACGATGACGCGGATGTCGAGGGCGCGTTGAGCGACGACGCGGTCGCTGTTCGTCGTGAAGACGGTGCCGTCGTCGAGGTCGCCGGCTTCGTGCATTTGGAAGGTGTCGGTCAGCACGATGCCGTCGAACGGCTGGTACGGGACGTCGGCGTCGAGGGTGGCGCCCAGCACGTCGTGAAACGTGGACTCGATGTTGATGGCGGCGATGTAGTAGGCGAGCAGCATGATCTCGTTGGCGTGCAGCTCGGACGCGTACTTGCGGGCCAGGTCGTGCGGGCTGATGAGGCCGGACTGCAGCAGCCGGACGATGAAGGTGCCGGTGCCGGTGAACGGGTCAAGGACGTGCACGCCTTCGTCGGACAGGCTCGCGCCGAACTCGGTGCGTAGCAGGTGGTCGACGGACCGGATGATGAAGTCGACGATCTCGACCGGTGTGTAGACGATGCCCAGCTGGTCAGCGACGCGGGGGAACGCGAGCTTGAAGAACCGCTCGTACAGGTCCTTGATGATCGTCTGTCGCCCGGCGGCGTTGTCGATGCCAGCAACCCTTGCCCGGACCGACTCGTAGAAGTCGTCCAGGGGTGCGGTCTCCGCTTCGAGGTTGGTGCCCTCCAGAGCCCGCAGCATCTGGTCCATGACCTGGCTGACGGGGTTGTGGGTGGCGAAGTCGTAGTCGGCGAACAGGGCCTGGAAGATCGGGGCGGTGATGAGGTGCTGGGACAGCATGTCGATCGCGTCTTCGCGGCCGATCGAGTCGTTGAGGTTCGCCTTGAGGGCGGCCAGGAATGCTTCGAACTCCTTCGCGGCGTGACCGTCAGCCAGCAGGCCGACGAGGCGGGCGCGGTGCTTCTCGGCGATCTCGGCGACGTCCTTGGCCCAGTCTTCCCAGTACCGGCGTGAGCCGACCTTGGTGACGATCCGGGTGTAGAGGGCGTCGCGGAAGTCGCCGAGGGCTGACAGGTCAAACGAGAGCTGCTCGCTCTCGCCGTGGTCGCGTCGCTCCCAGTCGCCGACGCCGATGACGTTGATGCGCGGGTCGCGGGCCTTGTTGAGCTCGATCTTGTTGACCATCGCGTCGAAGCGTTCGTCGTGGGCGCGCAGCGCCTGCAGCACCTCCCACACGACCCGATACCGCTCGTTGTCCCGCAGAGCGTCCTCCGGCCGCATCCCAGCCGGCACGACGATGGGCAAGATGATGTAGCCGTACTTCTTCCCCGGCGCGCGGCGCATGACCCGGCCGACGGACTGCACGACGTCGACCTGGCTCTTGCGAGGGTTGAGGAACAGCACCGCGTCTAGCGCCGGCACGTCGACGCCTTCGGACAGGCAGCGGGCGTTGGACAGGACCCGGCAACCGCCGTCGGAGTCTTCGGCGCGCAGCCAGCCGAGTCGCTGGTTGCGGACCAGCATGTTGTCGCCGCCGTCGACGTGCTGCACCTCCACGGGCAGCAACGACGTCGATGTCGTCTTGGCTTCGTCGCGCAGGCCGGTGTTCTGCTGGAAGTCCTTGATGATCGCCGAGAAGTTGTCGGTGAACCGCTGGGAGTCCTTGATTGACCGGGAGAACGCGACGGCGCGCAGCATCGGGTCGGGGTCGGTGGCGAAGTCGTGCTCGGTCTCGCCGTGCTTGGCCAGCCCGTTCCAGCAGCCGACGATCTTGGCGACGTCGTCCAGTTTGAGCTCGCTGTTCAGTGGGTCGGTCAGAGACGCCTGCAGGGTGCGGCTGACGAACCCCTCGTCCACGGCCAGCACGAGGACCCGGTAGTCGGACAGCAGGTTGCGGGTGACGGCCTCCCCGAACCCGAGGCGGTACAGCTCCTTGCCGTACAGGTCCTCGTCGTCCATGGAGATCGGAGTGGCGAGAGCCTCGTGCGCTTTCGCCTTGGTCGTGTCGTCGTAGATGCGGGGGGTGGCCGTCATGTAGAGGCGCTTGGCGGCGTGCAGGTAGTCGGCGTTGTGGACTCGCGTGAAGGCAGACTCCTCGGCATCCTGCCCTGCGAGGATCACCCCGGTGGTGCGGTGCGCCTCGTCGCAGATCACCAGGTCGAACCCGGGCAGCCCAGCCTTCTGGGCCTGGGCCACCACGTCAATCGACTGGTAGGTAGAGAACACCACGGTGAGCCGGCCCGCACCGTTGCCGTCGGTCGCCGCAGCCACCAGTCGGGCGGCGTTGGTGGTCGGCGGGATCGGCAGGTCGACGGTGGTGATGTCCTCCTCGAACGTGCCCGCCTTCGAGTCGGAGCACACCGCGAACGTTCGAAGCGAGTCGACCGCCTCGATCGACCACTCCTTGAGCGCCTGGGACAGCAGGGCGATCGACGGAACCAGGAACAGGACGGAACCGCCCAGGGGCACCAGCTGTTCGGCGATCCGCAGCGACGTGAAGGTCTTGCCGGTGCCGCACGCCATGATGAGCTTGCCGCGGTCGGCCACCTTGAGGCCGGCGAGCACCTTGTCCAGCGCGGTCTGCTGGTGGCTCATGAGCGTCTTGCGGGCCTTGACGTGCAGCTCGTCGGGAGTCTTCTCGTTGAACAGTCCCCAGTCGATCGACGAGTCCAGCAGGTCCGTCAACCCGATGCGCTGCACCGGGATCTGCTGGCCGTGGATCGCGGCCTCGGCGTGCGTGCCCCACTTGTCGGTAGTGGAGACGACCAGCCGGCCCGCATAGGGGTGCTTCCCGGACTCGGACAGGAAGGTGTCGACGTCGGCCTTCGAGATCGTCTTGCGGGGGTCGTAGAACTTGCACTGCACCGCCACCAACGCGCCCGTGTCACGCTCCCGAGCCACCAGGTCGATGCCTGTGTCGTGACCCTGGTGCTCGGGCCACTGCATCCACCGCCACACCTCGTCGTAGCGGGCCGACCACTGCACGTCGGTCTTGAGGAACGCCTGGACCAGCCGCTCGAACTTGTCCCCCCGGTCGACTGTGCTCTTCGACTCGTTGAGGTACCGGTCGAGGATGTCCTCCAGCGTCGTCACGAGCCGCACGGTAGCGCCCCGCACATGTGCAGGTCATGGAATCTCGCTCGGCCACGTCGGCGGCACATGAGACCGTCGACGACATGAGCTCCGACCTGGATCTCCGCGCGTTGCTCGACGACACCGACCGGGTGGTCGTCTTTGGCGACGTCCATGGCGATACGACGGCGTTCCGTGTCCTCGCCGAGCGCACCGCTCAGATGGGGTTGACCCGCGTCCTGGTCAGCGTCGGCGACTTTGGGATCGGGCCGTGGGGGCACGAGACGCAGGACCGGATCTTGCGTCGTGCCGACGACCTGCTCGAGCAACTCGACGCAGTCCTCTTGCTCACGCCGGGCAACCACGACAACTGGGACACGATCGACGCCGCGGTCTCGGACCGCCGCGACGAGCTTGGCTTCGGCGTCCTCGGCCGCCACGGGCGTGTGCGGGTCAGTCCGCGTGGGCATCGGTTCGAGGTCGGCGGGGTCCGGTTCGGGTCGCTGGGTGGCGCGGTGTCGGTCGATCAGGTGTCGCGTCAGGCCCGTCACGGGCCGAACGCGTCCGGCTGGTGGTGGCCGCAGGAGGAGCCCACTGCCGTCGACATCGACGCGCTGGGCGACGAGCCCCTGGATGTGCTCGTGACCCATGACGTGCCCGCCGAGGTGCCGCTGGTGGGTCGCGACACCTGGGAGCGGTGGCTGATCGACAAGTCGAACCAGGTCCGAGTCCTGCTCCGGATCGCGGTGGACCGGACAAGGCCCGCCGTCGTGTTCTCCGGCCACTGGCATCGACGGGTCACGCACGAGATCGAACGAGCCGACGGCGGCACGAGCCGCGTGGAGGTGCTGTCTGACGAGCACACGCTCGGTAACGCGGTCGTGCTCGATCTAGTCGACGTGACGCGGCCGGTCCGGCCACTGCCGGACGCGTGGCGCGAGCACTTGGATACGGGCGGGGCGACGCCTGGCACCCTCGAGCCGCCGCCGGCCGCTCCCGCGCCCCGGCGCATGCACCTTGCGCTCGTCGAGGCCGATGACACCCTGGACGCCGAGAGCATCGCCGACCTGGCCGCGGTCCTCGGCCCGGACCAGCGAATCCTGGACGCTGACGGCGCGACCCCACGCGGCGCCATCGTCCGAGCTGACTGGGTTGGCGGCCTGGTGGTGCGCCCGGTCCAGTGGGACGGCGACATGATCGGCCGGCCCGTCCTGCAGCCGGTCCACACCTGGCAGTTGCGCGCTCGCCACGGTCGCGCCGACACCGAACCGGTGCTCTCGCCGGATGCCGCCTCGCGCGCGATCTGGGAGTGGATCGGGGACGGCCGCATGACGAGCTGGCGGCTCGTGCGCGACGGGATGGACTCATAGTCGGCCGCCGCGTCGGTGCCTCCCGCTACGGTTCGGGATCATGGAGTGGGTCGGGGCGCTGGCAGTGATCGTTGGTGCCGTGCTCGCCGTCGGTCCACCCGTGGCGGGCGAATGGCGCCGGTCTCAGCTCCTCGAACGGGACTCGACGATCCTGGCCGCACTGCCACCGGGCGAGGTTCGTAACCAGTTCATCGGGCAGTTTGAGGAGCGCGCCGGTCGGCTCGTTGAGGCACGCCGCCGCAAGGCTCAGCCCTGGACGCGGCAACGGGTCGTCTTGCTGATCCTCGGCCTGGTGACGACCGCCGCGGGCGTCGCGATACTCGTCGCGGACGCGGTGCGGCCCGACAAGAGCGTCATCCGGCAGGTGGTCGAGTACGTCGTCATGGTGGTCCTGACGGTTGCGCTCCTCGAGCTCTACCGCCGGTGGGTGATCCGCCAGGCGCGAGCCGAGCTTCGTCGCGATGAGCAGCAAGAGGCCGACCACTAGGGCCGGCTGGCCTCTGTGCCAGTGAGGATCGCGGCCAGCGCCGCATCGTCGAGCCTCTCGATCGACGTGCACCGTTCGCTGATCCACCTGGCAGCTCGTTCTCGTCTTCGTCGGTTAGTGGTCCGGCGACGACTCGGTCGAGGGTGCACCAGCGCCTGTCCCACTCACCGTTGGAGTGGGAGCCGGGGGTGCTGATCGGCATCATCCGTGCGCGTGGTGCGTCCCGTGTGTCGATCACGTAGACGGTCGGCGACGCGGAGCGCACCACCCACACGGCGGGTTGGGCGGTCTTGAGGTCGACCTCGAGGATCGGCCCGTCGGTGTCGTCGCTGGTCATGCCCGTGTGTCCACACCTGTCCACTGACACTCTTGGTCACCGCCGGTCGTGCAGGCCGCGGCGCGATGCGGCGAGGAGGACCGCCACGAGCTGCGTCCGGTGGAAGTCGCGGTCCTCGTTGGCGAAGTCGAGCTCGCCGTACTCGATGTCGTCATCGCCCACACCACGATGCCGGAGGAGGTGGACCTCCTCGATCGTGTCGACGGCGTCGGCCCCGGTCTCCCACCCCTGCACGACGACGAGCGATGACTGGTCGAGCTCCTGCAGCTTGGCGATGAGTTCAGCGACCGTCATGCACCCAATGTGCCGCACTCCGCCGACACGGGACGGGTCAGCGGGCCTTCGGCTTGGGGGAGCGGAGTGTGTGGCGGCCGCGGCGGATCGCGTCGAGCATCGGTCGGCTCAAGCCCGTGACCTCGCGCAGCTCCGCGTAGGGGGTGCCGGCTGCAAGGGCGGCGCGCACGAGCTCGTCGCGGCGGTCGCGAAGATCCGTCACGTGGCCTTCCGCCTTTTCGAGCGACTCGCACGCCTTGCGCAGCTCGGACACCTCCTTGGTCACGTCTACCACGGTAGACCTCCCCGTCTCGGGCCCGATGTCGCACGACCGGGTGAAAAACGCTACCGCGGTAGACTTTCGCTTGCCAACGAATGACTACCGCGGTAGACATTCTGCAACGGCCCCAAGGCGGGCCGGGTCGAGAAAGAAGGACGTGGTCGAGATGGCAACGCAGGAGCAGACGAAGACCTGGACCTGGATGCGCCGCATCGAGGTCGCGACGATCGCCGTCGCGCTGTACGGCATCGTGGCGTCCATCGTCACGATCGTCTGGGTGCTGGGGCGGTGAGCGCGAGATGAAGTGGATCTTCGGACTGCTGGTGGCGCTGTGCGCCGCCGTCGGTGGTGCCGCGGAGCTCAACGGCTCCGACTGGTCGCCCAGTGACCTGATCGCGAAGGCGCAGGCCGCGGCGGACCAGTCGGCCGCCAACACGAGCGCACTGAGCACGGCCATCCTGCTGTCCACGGGTGACCGCGAGATGGCCGACATCCCGAGCTACTCGCCGGACCAGCTCAACGACATTGCGACGTGCGCCGGCATCGACACCAACGACGTCGAGACCGCCACCGACGCGCAGCTCAAGTCGCTGGACGAGTGTGCTCGTGCCACCACCCCGGTCGACCCGGCCAACGCCGGCCTGACCGACGAGGAGATCGACGCAACCCTCGTCTGCGGCTCGGCCGCCGGCGACCAGGACGTCGAGACACTCACCGACGATCAGGTGCAAGCGGTTGAGGACTGCATCGCTGCCGTCGTCGCCCAGACCACCACGGAGACCAACGAGTGAAGACGGAGGTGGCAAGCGGCCAGCAGACTGCCCGACTCGACCCGGGCAGTCTGCTGGCCGGCGACGCCGCCATCGACGCCAGGGCGCGACGCCCCGACAAAGGAGACGCCCACCGGGGTGTCGGCGTTATTGCCGTCCTGGCGACGACCGTTCTGGCGTCCGCAAGCTTCTCGCTGGGCATTCCGGGCCTCATGGCCATCGGGGGTTGGGGGCTGGTGCCCGGTGGGTTCCGGTGGCTGGTGCCGGTCATGCTCGACGGCGGCATCCTGACCTTCGGTGTCGCGGCCACCGAGCTGCGGCGCAAGCAACGGTCCGCGAGGTTCGAGTGGGCATGGCTTGGGGCGCTCACTGTCCTGTCCATGGGGCTGCAAGTCGCGCATGTGCTGAGCCCCGTTCTCGGCCCGCAGCTGCAGACCGCGATCGGGGCGACGCTGGTGGCGATCTTCCCGGCGATGGTCTTCTCGAGCACGCACTCGCTCCTCCGGCTCGTCTGGCCTCGGCCCGAGGCGGAGAAGAAGAACTCCCGGCGCGCTACCCGGTCGGTCGCCGCGCCGGAGTCGTCGCGTGTGCTGATGCTCGCCCCGGATATTGGACAAACGTCCAACACGGGAGGTACACAGGGGGGCTCCTCCACGGAAGTGCGGCAGCGTGCGCGTCGCGGCCCGGCGACGAACCGGCTACGTGACGAGCCGCTGGTCCTTGAGATGAGGGCGGCGCGGCCCCAAGTCTCTTTCGCCGGGATCCAGGCACGCACCGGCGTGAAGCGGACAACCGCCGAGCGGTGGGTCAACGAGGCAATCGCGTCGGGTCGCGACGATCTGCGGCCGGTCCGTGAAGTGGCTGGTGACGTTTCGTGAGTTCCTCCGAGAGTGCCCCAATGCTCGGACCCGATGGTGAGCCGTCGGCGCCTGCTGCGGGTAGGGTTCCGCGCATGCGAACGGCGATCGGGCCCCTTAGCCGCCCGCAGCAGGAGCCCTCTGACCTGCACGAACGTCTCCGTCCAGTAGGCGATGAGGCGCTCAAGACACCGCGGTCCACCCGCCCCCTCGAACACTGGGCAACCGCCGGGCTCGATCCGGCCGTGGCAGCAGAGACGGCCCGTGCCAACCTGATCGGTGCCGGTGTTTGCCTGCCGATGGTCTGGCTGGCCGACGCCCTTGTCGTTCCCGTCGTGCGCATCGAGCGGACCGTCGTGTCATGGCGAGCTGAACACCGGCTCGGTGCTCTGCTCGACCGCACTTGGTGGCGTGACCGCGGCGACGCCGGCTTCGTCGACGTGCCGCCGTCGGCCGTCAAGCCGCTCGCGTTCCTGACGGTCGGCGAGCTGTCGCGATGCCGCGGCGCGCTCGGGCGTCTCCGCGGGACCGCACCGACGATCGCGGTCGTGCCCGCGGGCGTCACCCAGGACACGGTTGAGCTGGCGCGGTGCGACTACTACTCGATCCCGGTCGTCGAAGCATCCACGGACGGGGTCAAGGTGGTGGTCACCGGCGACAGGCACGAGCACAAGGCGAGCTCTCGGGCGGAGTTCCACCTGCGACTTCGTGGCGAGCAGCTGTTCGACCTGGCGGTGCGAGCCGATGCGGCGGGTGCTCAGCTCTTGGGGTGAGCCCCGACCCACTTGCCGATGAACGCCGGCATCGTCAACGGAGCCGCGGTCGTCTCCTGGATGTCGATGTAACCGAACTCGGCGCTCCCACAACGGGCATGCCACGCGGCGCACAGACTGTCGAGTGACGTACCTGCGGCAAAGAACGGCTCGGAGAACTGGGCAATCGCGCGCAGGGAGTGGTCGAACGCCTCCACCTCGTTGGTGATCCGCTCGACGCCCTGGCCGTTGCAGCACGAGTAGTCGCACAGCAGGTAGTTCGCCACCTCGTCGAACTGCGCGACGTCGCCGAGCGTGTCGACCGCGTGGAACCCCAGCAGCCGCGGCACCCACACACCGACCCGCGCTGGCCGCCAGCCGCCGCCGTCCTCGTCGTCGGTCGGCGTGGGGTACAGGTGCCGCAACGCGGTCGTCGTGCCGATCGCGCCGCCGGCACCACCGTGGGCGACGAGGCCGAGAACCGACAGGTCACCGCGCAACTGCAGCACGGGCACGTCAGCAGTGACGACCTCGAGCGCGCCGCGCAGGATCTTGAGGTTGCCGAACGGGTCGCCGCGGTGCTCGATGATGGGCGCGATCGGCACCCCGAACTTGGACGCCGTCTCCCGGAGGAACTTCGCCTCGCGCATGCTGGTGAACCAGCCGTTGCCGAGCGGCAGCGGGGCTACGGCCGGCATCTTCATCTGCGCGGTCTGCGACAACACCGACTTGAGACCGGCATGGTCGCCGTTGGGGATGTACGGGGAGGGTGCTAGCCCGAACGCGGCCCCGGCGTCCAGTTGGGCGCGCACGAACTGCGAGTCGAAGCTGTAGGCGCCGACGATCCGGTTCCTCCCCGAGTAGCGGTTCGCGTCGACGAGCACGTTCGTGGTGTCGCCGGTGACGGCCCGGAACATGGCCGTCAGCTCCCGCACGGCTTCGGCGGGGTTCGAGTTCCGGGAGCCAACGGTCAGGACCGCGCCGATCCTCGTGTCGCGGCAGACCTGCGCTACCCGCTCGATGTGCGCCAGCTTCTCGACCTGAGCCGACAGCGCCGGGTGGCCGGCGTAGAGCGGTCGCTCGGGGGCGTGCGCCGGCTCGGCGAGCCTGGTCGGCGCAACGGGGTCGGGCCGGAGCGGTTCAGGAAAGAGCGCGTCGTCGGTCACAGCGGATCCTGTTCCTCAGCACGGGATAGCGTCGTCGAGTCGGGGACGGGGAAGTAGGCGCGGAACGCCTCGTCGGTCATCATCGCGATCCGAGCAAGATCGCCAGCGGTTCGGCCGGATCGCATCTGGTCCTCCAGTGCGTCAGCCAGGGCGCGGGGCCGCTCTGGTGCGATCGTGACCGGCTCTGAGCTGCGCCAGCCGAGCCGCGACAGCTTCACGTTGAACTCGCGGTACTGGCGCTCCGAGATCAGTTCCAAGTCGGAGGCGCGGCGAACCAGTGCGGCTACCGACATGCCCCACTTGACCTTGAGCTCGACGAGGCGCCGGATCTCGCGAGTGGTGAGGCCCTCGAGGTCGTCGTGGATGTCCTTCGCGGGGGCCAGCAGTGCGGCTGCGAACGCGTCGGCTTCGGCTTCCTGCGTGTCCGACGGCAGCCGGTGCAGCAGCAGGTGCCCGAGCTCGTGGGCGAGCGTGAACCGCTGCCGATCTCCGCTCAATCCGGTGCTGATGACGAGGATCGGTGGACGGGACGGGTCGAACGGCCACGACGAGACGGCGTCCTGAGCCGTTCCGCCAAGAGGCCGCTGCACGACGACGACGCCCAGTCGTTCGACGGCTTCCATCAGGCTGTGGATCGGGCCCGGAGCGACTCCGGCCGCCGTGCGGATCCGCGCTGCCGCCGCAGCGGAGTCGATCGGCTCGTCGTCGGTGACTACGGTCGGGAGTGAGACCGTCGGGCTCGAGCCTGAGGCGTTGAGAAGGGCCTCGACGGAGATCCGCGTCAGCTGCGCCAGTCCTTCGACCTTCTTGGTCGCCGCCACCGACATCAGTGAGCCGCGCCGCCGGTGGTGCAAGCTCACCGCGTCAAGGCTGGGGTCGGGGAGCGGGGTGGTCAGCAACTCCGGAGGGCACCCGAGCGCAGCGGCCACGGCCCGGAGGTTGGCGCCGCGAAGCTCAACGAGCCCGTTCTCGTACTTGGAGATGGCGGACTGGTGTATGGCAGACGCGGCGGCGAGGTCGCGCTGCGTCCAGCCCTTCGCCTCCCGCACGAGCACGAGCATCTGACGGTCGGCGGCGGCCGCATCCGAGGCGCGTGTCATCGCGTCGTCCGCCCGCCGCTCTTGCGCCATGAGGCGAAGATAACACCCTCAGGCCTCGAATCGGAATCAGGAACACTTGACGCCGCCGGGCAAAACGGACGCTCAGTACGGGGCGGCGAAGGGTTGCGTGACCAGGCGCCCCTGATGGTGGTCAAAGCTCCTCACCATCGTCGGACGGGAACGCGACGTCGTCGATGCCCGCGGCCGCGAACAGGGCCACTGCTCGGGCCCGAGCAGTCGCAGCCGCCTGCTCCAGCTCGTATTCCTCTCTAGCCTCGCGGGCCTCGGTCTCGTCGATGAGGTCGTAATCCGGGCTGGTATCGCCGGAGAACCCGCTGGTCGTCTGCCCCGTTCTCAGCGGAACGGGAGCGAGGGCCTGGTCTGGCGTGAAGCCGCCGGCGCCGGACACAACCACAGCGCCACCGTCGGGAGCGGACACGTGCAGCGAGCCGTTGGGAGCGAGGGTCAACCTGTACGCGCCCAGAGTTGCGGTGCGGGCCGCAGACACCTGCTCAAGCCACTCTGAGTCCGCCGCCTTCAAAGGCCATGCCTCGCCGCGCTTCCACGCGAGGTTGTCGGGTAGTCTCCGGCCAATCGCTGAGGCAACTTCGGGGGCTGGGGACGTGGCGAACACGACCTTGCCGCCCATGAGGAACGTCTCGTCGATGTGCCGGACAGCGACGACCTCGTTCTTCAGGACTGCGAGCAGGTAGTCGTCGTGGTCGAACAGGTCACTCATCTCGTGCTCGGCACCACTGGGCACGTCGGGCAGCGCGCGCACCGCGGCGGCGCGCTCGATCTTGGTGTTGGAGCCGCCCTTCGGGGTCATGTTGCGCAGGAACGCAACGGCATCCACCGCGGCGGGATCCGAGTGCAGCGGCCACACCCCCTCGACGGCGTCGAGGCGGTCCTGGTCGGTCGTTGCTTGTGGCCAGCTGCGGGCGACGCTCACGAGGATCACGGCTGTTCCCATCTATCGGCGAATGATGCGCTTGCGTTGCGAGTGTATGACGCAAGGACATCAAAGTCCAGTAGATGAACTTGGCGACGGACCCCGACTCATCTCTGCCGGGCACTGGCTGCACGACTCCGGTCGCCGGTGCGGAGACCGACGCCCTCGGCACACCCCCGGGTGTCCCGTTCAGCGGCATGGCCTCGGGCAGACTCGGTCTGTGACCAGGTTTGATGCTGTGACGTGGACGACTCGGATCGGCGAGTCGTCCCTCGACCCCGCGGCCGCGAATCTCATGCTGCATGGTCGCGCCGAGACCGCACTCAGCGAACTCGCCGCCCTCGACCTGCTGGGCGATGGCGTGGAGCTCGTCTGTCTCGACCCGCCGTACCGTCACCGCGGCGCCAACCTGAGGTCTTTCGACGATCGGGCCGACCACGGGGCATGGACCGGAATGATGCGCACCGCACTCACCGACGTCGCACGTGCCCTGGGGCCGGCCGGCACGGTGTGGCTGCACGTCGGGGACCGCGACGCGCACGCGGCCCGGACCCTCCTCGATGACGTCTTCGGACCCGGCAATTTCGTCGCCGACGTCGCGTGGGAGCGCAAGAAGAAGGCGAGTGGCGCCGCGTCTCAGCTCGCGCACGTCACCGACCACATCCTCGTGGCGGCACGGGACCGGACCCGGCTTGGCGAGTGGACGACGGGGGAGGTGCTGCCGGCGCGTCGTGTACCGCTGCACCAGACCGGCAACACTCCGACGACGTTGACCTTCCCGCCCGGGTCGGTGTCCATACACCCGCGTACCGACACCGACACGATCCCAGCCGGCGACCAGTCGACCGCCACGGTGCACACCGAGCTCCTTGCCGACGTGCGCGTCGTCGAAGGCCGCAACATCGACCCCCTCGTGATGCGGGGCTCGTGGCGCTGGACCCAGGAGCGACTCGACGCGGAGCTTGCTGCCGGCGTCCAGGTCATCTGCCCGCGGCTGCCGCTCCGACCCCAGGCGATCACCGGGTCCGGCTCCCGCCCATGGACGACGCTGTGGTCATGGGCCGACGGGATGGCGACCAACGAGGACGCCACCGAGCACGGCCGGGTCCTGTTCGACGGCGCGACGTTCGCCGGCCAGAAGCCAGAGGAACTCCTCGAGCGGATCATCATCACGGCGACCAACCCCGGGGACCTCGTCGTCGACCTGTTCGCCGGTACCGGCACCACCGCCGCGGTCGCGCATAAGCTGCGCCGACGGTGGATCGCGGTCGAGAAGGACCGGTCGGTCATCGAGCGGTTCACGCTGTCGCGGCTCGCCAAGGTGGTCGCGGGGGATGACCCGGGTGGCATCACGGTCCGGCGCACCTACGCGAGCGGGTACAAGTTGCCGGCCGGCTGGACGCCACGCGACGCCCGCCGCGCAGGCCAGTGGCTCCACGACCGAATCGCCGACGGCATCGCCGACGACCTGCTCACGCCGGAGCAGCGGGCCGAGCTCGCGCGGCGCCTCCGCGACGAGACCACTCACGTCGACGAACAGACGATGTGGCGGGGTGGTGGCGGGTTCCTCGTCGGGGAGCTCGGCGATCTGAACGGCCCGGATCCAACAGGTCTCACGACACTGGCGAACGACGCGATCACCAAGGCCGGCCAGCCCGCCAACAGCACCTGGTCGTGAGTGGGAGACCCTAGTCGGCCCCGCGGGGCGGACACGCATAAGGCACGGATTCCCCGCCGGAGAGCGCCGAGGGCACGCATAAGGCACGGATTCTGCAGAGCGGTCCAACCCGCGCCCCAACGGGTCAGACCGGTGTGCCACCGCACGCACTCCCGGCCTGGCCTGCGGAAATGTCCGAATCGAACCGGTCTCTAGCGGTGGGTGGCATGCTTGCTGTCACCCTGCCCGAGCTCCGTGAGACTCGAACCGCCGAGAGAAGGTCGCCGGTTCGAATCCGGTCAGCTCCACCGAGAAGTTCTTGTCAAAGGTGCTGAGGGTTGCCCCGTCGTGGGGTGGCCCTCAGTTGCTTTGTGGGGTGTATCCGCTGGTGAGGGTGTTGTAGGGCTCGTTGAGTTCGATGCGGATGTGGTCGTCTGGGTGGCCGAGCAGGATGCAGGCGAACAGGGTCTGGTTGAGCTGTTTGCGGGTGATGTCGTCGGCCTGCTGGTAGGTGGCGTGGGCGTTCTGGAGCAGATCGAGGGCGTCGCGAATCTGCTGCTCGATGCCCACGAGCAGCTACTCGCGGTTCAGCCCTTTCGACCAGCCGTTGCCGGCGCCGAATGCGCTCGGTCCCGTGCCGGTCTCACCCGCGTGACGCCGGTGGTCAGCCAAGAGCCGTTCCCGACGGACGGCATCCTCATGCTCCGCCACGACGCGTTCCGGCCGCAGCGCGCCGTCCTCGGCATCGCGCGAGCTCCGACGCCACCAGGACCATCGCATGCCGACAGGCTAGATCCGGCGGGCCGTGCCCGCAGGTCTCCCGGCGCTGTCCCCGAGGCAGGGTGACACGGCTGCGCCCGTGGTCCGTCGGGACGGTGCGACCGGAGTGCGGGCCCCGGTGGCCCTACTGCTGCGCGAGCACGAGCGCCTTGGTGTCGACCGGCTTGTTGATCATCCCGTTGGCCAGCATGAACTGCTGCGTGGCCGCCAGGTCGGCCAGGTCCGCGGCGGACACCGTCGCGCTGAAGTCGTAGTCCGGGTACGTCGCGCGGACCGCGTCGGCGCTCAGCCCGGTCGCGGCGGCGGTCATCGTGACCGTGGCGTCCGGGTGGGCGGCCATGTACGCGAGGACGGCGCGGTGCGCCTTGACGAACGTCGCGACGAGGTCGGGGTGCGCGTCGGCGAACGTCCGGCTGGTCGCGTCGACGATCGTGGCGCCGACCAGTCCGGTGCCGTCGGTCACCTTCCGGTCGCCGGCGGCGAGCGCCTGGGAGGCGGCGGGGCCGGCCAGGAGCGCGACGTCGGCGCTGCCGTTGGCGAGGGCGGCCTGCGCGGCGGGGATCGTCATGTTGACGAAGTTGACGTCGTGCGCCGTCAGGCCGGCGGTCGCGAGGTAGGCCAGCAGCAGCTGGTGCAGGATCGTGCCCTTCGGCCCGGCGATCGTCTTGCCCTTGAGCCCGGCGGCCGAGGTCGGACCGTGCGGACCGGTGACGAGCATGAACGCCTTCGGCGACCGGCTGTAGGTGTCGACGATGGCGATGTCGGCGCCGTTCGCGGCTGCCAGGATGACCGATGTCGCGCCGACGGCGAAGAGGAACTGGATGTTCCCGGAGGCGAGGGCGGCTGTCTGGTCGGGCCCGGCGGTGAGGTTGGAGTAGGTCACGCCGATCCCGGCGCTGGCGAACGCGTCGGAGAACGCGCCGATCTTGCGCTCGACGATCGAGGGCACGTTGAGGGGCGCCGTCACGTACGTGACGGCGATCTTGTCGATCTTGGGTCCTGGCGCGGTGCTGGCGGCCGCGGCTGCCGGGCTCTGCGCGGCGGCGGCCTGCGGGGCGGTGGCACACCCCGCGAGCATGGCGGTGGTCAGTGCGAGCGCGACGAGCAGCGCCGGGGTCTTCTTCCTCATGGCTGTTCCCTCTGCAACGTGGTGCGGATGAGTTGTGCGAGCTCGTGGTCCGGCTCGCGCGTGTGGCACCCCGGGGCCGGGGGCACGGTGTGGTCCGCGGCGATGCGGCCGCGGTTCAGGACGACGACGCGGTCGCCCAGGTAGAGCGCCTCGTCGAGGCTGTGGGTGACGAACAGCACGTTCATGCCCGTGGTGTGCTGCACGTGCAGCAGCAGGTCCTGCATGTCCTGCCGGGTGTGGTGGTCGAGCGCGGCGAAGGGTTCGTCCATGAGGACGAGCGACGGCCCGTTCGCGAGCGCACGTGCCAGGGCCACCCGGTGCTGCATGCCGCCCGAGAGCTGGTGGGGCAGCGCGTCCTCGAATCCCGCCAGCCCGGTCAGGGTGAGGAGCCGCGTGCTGTCGCACCGTCCGCGCCGCTGGCCGAGCGTCACGTTCTGCGCGGCGGTGAGCCAGGGCATGAGGCGCGGCTCCTGGAAGACCATGCCGGTCCGGCCGTCGCCCCGGACCCGCACCACACCGGCGTCGGGCGCGTCCATGCCGGCGACGAGCCGCAGCAGCGTGGTCTTGCCGCACCCGCTGCGGCCGAGCACCACCGTGATGCCGTCGCGCTGCACGAAGTCCAGACCCGTGAGGACCGGCACGGCGCGTCCCCGGACGGCGAAGGCCTTGTACAGGTCGACGATCTCAGCGCCAGCTGTCATCGATCCCCCAGCGCAGGCTGCGGCGGATGACGAGCGCGAACAGGCGGTCGGTCGCGATGCCGACGAGGCCGATCACGACGATGCCGACGATGACCTTGTCCGCGCGTGACATCTCCTCGGCGTCGACGATGAGGTAGCCGAGGCCGGAGGCGGCCGCGAACATCTCGGCCCCGACCAGGGCACGCCACGCGTAGCCGAGGCTGATCCGCATGCCGACGAGGACGTCCGGCAGCGCGTGCGGCAGCTGGATGAGGATGAACGTGCGGGTGCGCGAGAAGTGCAACGAGGTGCCGACGTCCAGCAGGTCCTGGCCGCAGGACCGCAGGCCCTTGGTGATGCCCATGGACATCGGGAAGAACGCGGTCAGCACGATGACGACGAGCTTGGGGGTCTCGCCGATGCCGAACCACAGGATGAGCAGCGGGA
>JAJYTJ010000273.1 GCA_021793115.1 Actinomycetes bacterium
TGCCGGGACGCCATCGACATGGCCGTCGCCACGCGCTGCGGCGAGGTCGCCGGCATGGTGTTCCATCACGATTACACCGAGGTTTTCGTTAAGCCGAGGAGTCGCGTCTTGACCTGCTTGGGCGGGTCTGCCTGACTGATTCCTCGGCTTAACGGTTCGGTGGCTCGTCGCTACCGTCCGCCGTATCCAGATGCCCTTGAGGAGAGGAGACGGCCATGGATACGACGGTCACGGGGATCGGGTCGGTTGTTGTCGCGGAGCTGCGCGCGGCTTGCTACATGGACTCGACGATCGGTCAGTACGAGAAGACGATCAAAGCGCTGACGCGCTTCGCCGAGGAACGTGACGGCGTCTACACGCCATCACTCGGTGCGGAGTTCGCGGCGATGACGGTCAGCGCGCGCACCGGCAGGTTCAGTGCGCAGCGCAGGTTCGACTACGGCCGGCTGGTCAGCGTGTTCGACACCTACCTGAAGACCGGCCGGGTGGATCTGTCGTGCTCCAAGCGCGGGGGCGGGGGCGCGCGGCCGGCATCGAGCGAGCTGAGCGCGCTGGCTGGCGCGTGGGAGGCAGAGATGGACGATCGTGTCCTGGCGCCGGCCACCCGCGACGCCTATGGCCGGGTCTGCCGGGCCTACATGGTGTTCTTGGAGTCTCGCGGGGTCCGCTGTCTCGATGAGGCCGACGGGGCCAGCGTGCTTGCGTTCCTCGAGTCGCTGTCCGCCAGGTGGGCGACGTCCTCGTTGTTCTGGGTGGTGTCGAACTTCCGGCCGTTCTTGAAGTTCACCGGCCGCACCGATCTGGTCGACGCGGCTGGGCTGGCCGGTGTGAAACGTTCCCATGCGATCCTGCCGGTTCTTTGCGACGACGACGAGCGCCTGGTCCTGCAGGCGTGCGCATCGGGGGCGGTCAGCTCCCGGGATGTGGCCATCACCTTGCTGGCGTTGACGACGGGGCTTCGCGCGTGCGACATCGTCAACCTGCGCCTGGCGGACATCGACTGGCGCGCACGGACCGCCGAGATCGTCCAGCAGAAGACGCACAACCCGCTGACCGTGCCGTTGACAGATCTGCTGGTGGGCAGGCTCGCCGACTATGTCCTCGACGACAGGCCCGACTCACCCGATTCCCACGTGTTCGTGCGATCCGTGGCCCCGCACACGCGTTTGGCCGATCACGCGTCGATCTACCGGGTGATCGCGGAGGTCTTCTGCAGGGCAGGGGTTGTCGACGTGAAGGTCGGCACTCGCCTGTTGCGCCACAACGCCGCGTCGCGGCTGCTGCGTGCGACGGTCCCGTTGCCGACGATCTCGGCCGTCCTCGGGCACGCGAGCCCCGAATCGACCGACCTCTACATGAGCGTCGACCGGGACCGTCTGCTCGAGTGCGTGCTGGACGTGCCCGTGCTCGAGGGATCGCGGCCATGAGCGCCCACGGCTTCACCAGCGCGTTCGCCCCGGAACTGGACGCCTACCTTGCGTTCAAGGAGAAGATGGGCTTCTACGGCAGCTCCCGGATCTCGTATCTGAAGAGGTTCGACACCTACTGCACCGCGCACGGCCGGGTCGCTTTCGACCGTGACACCGTCGAAGGATGGGTCACCGACCAGCTGGCCCGATCGGGCCGCTACCGGTCGTGGATGTCCTACATCCGCGACGTCGGCCGGTGGCTCCAGGTCCACGGGCACCGGGACGCCTACGTGCTCTCGGACCGGTGGAAGGCCCAGATCGTGCCGTCCCACCCCTACCTGCTGAGCAGGCACGAGATCGAGGCGTTCTTCGCTGCCGCGGCAACGCTGCACGTCGAGTCCCCGTGGCGGTGGCAGGCGATGGCGTTCTTCACCCTGATGCACTCCTGCGGGCTGCGGACCGCAGAAGCCCGCCTGCTGGCGCCTGCGCACGTGCACCTTCGTGACCGGAACCTCGACGTCGTGTCCTCCAAGGGCAACCGGTCCCGCCGGCTGCCGATGACCGGCGAGGTGACCGACGTCCTGGCTGGCTGCGACCGGGCATCGACGGCACGGTTCGGCCCGTCGCGGCGCACGTTCTTCGTCTCCGCGTCCGGCAACCAGGTCACCCCCGCGTCCGTCGGGGTGATCTTCCGCCGCATCTGGGACGCGGCCGGTCTCCCGCGCCCGGCAGGCGGCCAGCAACCGAGGCCCTACGACCTCCGTCATCACTTCGCCTATGCGAACGTCGAACGCTGGGCGAGGCAGGGCAGAGACGCAACCGCGATGCTGCCCTACCTGGCGCGCTACATGGGGCACGCGAGCATCGAGTCGAGCTACTACTACATCCACACCTCACCGGACTTCCTGCACGCCTACGCCGACATCACCGCCGAGAGCCAGTCACTGCTGCCCGAGGTCGGGTTCGAATGACGCGCGACCGGACAACCGCCGCCCCGGACTTCTACACCTTCGCCAGGGGCTACCTGCACACCTACTTGCCCACGGTGCAACGACGTTCAGCCAAGACGATCGAGGCCTACCGGATCAGCCTGGAGTGCTTTCTCGGCTATCTCGCCGAGACCGAGTCCATCGAACGCGCCCACGTGACCTTCGACCACCTGGGGCGCGACCACCTCAAAGGCTGGCTGACCTGGATGATCGACCAGCGGCACTACGCGCCTACGACCGTCGCGCTGCGGCTCAGCAGCATCAAAGCGTTCCTCACCTACTGCGGCGCCGAAGACATCACCCTCGTCGCGCTCAGCCAGGCAGCCAACGCCCTACGAGCGCCAGCGAGCCCGAGGAAGCCGATCGAGTACCTCACCGGACCCGAGACCCGAGCCGTGCTCGCCGCCTTCACCGGCCGCACCGCGAAGTCACGTAGGAACCGGATGCTGCTGATCCTGCTCTACGACACCGCGGCCCGCATCGGCGAGATCACCTGCCTTACGCTTGGGGACCTCTGCCTGGCCACGCCCGGCCACGTGAGGCTCACCGGCAAGCGCGACAAGACCCGGGTCGTCCCACTGACCGAAAAGACGATCGAGCACCTTCGCGTCTACCTCGCCGAGTTCCACCCGGACACCCCTACGCTGCCGGTGACGCGGCCGGTGTTCTACAGCCCGCACCACGCGATGCCGACCCGGCTATCGACCGACACCGTCGCAGCCGTGCTCACACGTGCAGCCACCGCTGCGCGCCGGACCTGCCCCTCGGTGCCCGAGAGCATCCACTGTCACATGCTGCGCAAGACCAAGGCCATGGATCTCTACCAGCAAGGCGTCCCCCTGCCGATCATCATGCGCCTGCTCGGCCACGACAACGTGTCGACCACGGCGGCGTTCTACGCCTTCGCCACCCTGGACATGATGCGCCAAGCCGTCAACGCAGCCACCCCCGCGATCGGCTCCCCAGTCGCGCCGCCAATCAGCCAGGACAAGCTCCAAGCCCTCTACAGCCTCCGATAGCGCCACGTCGTTAAGCCGAGGAATCAGTCAGGCAGACCCGCCCAAGCAGGTCAAGACGCGACTCCTCGGCTTAACGAAAACCTCGGTGTAATCGTGATTAACCCGAATTCGGGTTAATCACGACAGAGGCAG
>JAJYTJ010000274.1 GCA_021793115.1 Actinomycetes bacterium
CCTACTCGACCGGGTCGAGCATCATGCCGCAGAAGAAGAACCCCGACGTCGCCGAGCTGGCCCGCGGCAAGGCCGGCCGGCTCGTCGGCGACCTCACGGGGCTGCTGACGACGCTCAAGGGCCTGCCGCTCGCGTACAACCGCGACCTGCAGGAGGACAAGGAGCCGGTGTTCGACCAGGTGGACCAGCTGACCGTGCTGCTGCCGGCGTTCGCCGGGATGGTGGCCACGCTCCGCTTCGACCTGCCGCGGCTCGCGGCGCTCGCGCCGGCGGGCTTCTCGCTGGCGACCGACGTCGCGGAGTGGCTGGTCCGCACGGGCGTGCCGTTCCGCGTCGCCCACGAGCTGGCGGGGGCGTGCGTGCGTGCGGCCGAGGAGAAGGGCACCGGCCTGGACGGCCTGTCCGACGCCGAGCTGGCCGCGCTCAGCCCGCACCTGACGCCCGCGGTGCGCTCCGTCCTGTCGGTGGCGGGCTCGGTCTCGTCACGCGACGCCGTGGGCGGCACGGCGCCGGTGCGCGTCGCCGAGCAGCTCGCCGCGGCACGCGTGCGACGTGACGAGCACCGGGCATGGGCGCTGGCCTGACGACGCCCGGCCCGGCCAACGACGACGCCGCGGCCGTCGTCCTGGCCGACCGCGTGCTGGCCGCGCGGCCGCGCCTGGGGCCGGTGCGGCTCGCGGCGATCGACGGTCCCGCGGGCTCGGGCAAGACGACGCTGGCGGCGGCCCTGGCGGCCGCGCTGGCGGCGCGCGGCGTGGACGTCGCGGTGCTGCACCTGGACGACCTCTATGACGGGTGGACCGGGCTGGAGGGCAGCCTCTGGCCGCGGCTGGCGGCCCAGGTGCTCGAGCCGCTGCGGCGTGGCCGCGCCGGCCGCTACCAGCGCTACGACTGGGACGCGGGGCGTTTCGACGGGTGGGTCGACGTGCCGGTCCCCGAGGTGCTCGTGCTGGAGGGGTGCGGGTCCGCGCGGCGGGCCGCCGCCCCGTTCGTCGTGCTCACGGCGTGGGTGCAGGCGCCGGCGGACCTGCGCCTGGCGCGCGGGCTGGCGCGGGACGGGGAGGCCGCGCGGGCGCACTGGGAGCGGTGGATGCGCGACGAGGCCGCCCACTTCGCGCGCGAACGGACGACGGACCGCGCCGACGTGCGCCTGGACGCGTTTGGCAGGATGGGCGCGTGAGCGTTCCCGAGCGCGCCGTGGCCGCCGATCCCGAGGGGATCGTGCCCGCGCACGTCTGGTACGCGCGTGACGTGCTCGCCGTCGCCGTCGACCTGCTCGGCGCCACCGTCACCGCGCGATCTCCGGCCGGGGACGTCACGGTGCGGCTGACCGAGGTCGAGGCCTACGGCGGGGAGGACGACCCGGGGTCGCACGCGTCCCGGGGCCGCACGCCGCGCAACTCGGTGATGTACGCGGAGCCGGGCCGGCTCTACGTGTACCGGCACCTCGGCCTGCACCACTGCGTCAACGTCGTCGCGCAACCCACCGGGTCGGCGGCGGCCGTGCTGCTGCGCGCGGGCGAGGTGGTCGAGGGTGCGGCGCTCGCGTGGCAGCGGCGCGCGGCGGCCGGCGTCGTCGACAACGAGCGGCAGCTGGCGCGCGGTCCGGGCCGGCTGGCCGTGTGCCTGGGGCTGGACCTCGACGCGAACGGGGCCGACGTCACCGAGCAGGGTGGCGACGTGGTGCTGCGGACGCCGCCCGAGGGCTCGGTGGTGCCGGCGCACCGGCAGGGCCCGCGGGTCGGCGTCGCCGGTGCCGGGGGCGACGCGGCGCGTCACCCGTGGCGGTTCTGGCTGGCCGGCGAGCCGACGGTCTCGGCGTATCGCCCCGCGTATCGCCCGCCGGCGTCGGGCACCGCCCCTGGTGGGGCGACGACGCCGGCGTGACCCGTCCTGTCCTGTCCGTCATGTCCGTCCGGCGGCGCTGCCGCCGCGTGAAGGAGTCCTTGTGAGCACCGTCCTCGACGAGCTGGAGTGGCGCGGCCTGCTGGCGCAGAGCACGGACCGGGACGCGCTGGCTGCCGCGCTGGCGGCCGGCCCGGTCACCGTCTACTGCGGGTTCGACCCCACCGCGCCGAGCCTGCACCACGGCAACCTCGTCCAGCTCGTCGTGCTGCGGCACATGCAGCGCGCGGGTCACCGCGTGCTGGCGCTCGTCGGCGGCGCCACGGGCATGATCGGCGACCCCCGGATGTCCGGCGAGCGTGTGCTCAACTCCACCGAGACGGTCCGCGCCTGGGTCGAGCGCCTGCGGTCGCAGATCTCGCGATTCCTCGACTTCGACGGCGAGAACCCGGCGACGATGGTCAACAACCTGGACTGGACGGCCGGCCTGTCCGCCATCGACTTCCTGCGCGACATCGGCAAGCACTACCGCCTGGGCACCATGCTCGCGAAGGACACCGTCGCCCGCCGGCTCGCCTCGGACGAGGGGATCTCGTTCACCGAGTTCTCCTACCAGATCCTCCAGGGCATGGACTTCCTCGAGCTCCACCGGCGGTACGGCTGCACGCTGCAGACGGGTGGTAACGACCAGTGGGGCAACCTCCTGTCGGGCGTCGAGCTGGTCCGCAAGGCCGAGGGCGGCACGGTCCATGCGCTGACGACGCCGCTGATCACCAAGGCGGACGGCACCAAGTTCGGGAAGACCGAGGGCGGGGCGGTGTGGCTGGCCCCGGACATGATGTCGCCGTACGCCTTCTACCAGTTCTGGCTCAATGCGGACGACGCCGACGTGGTGCGGTTCCTCAAGGTGTTCACGTTCCGCACGCGCGACGAGATCGCCGCGCTCGAGGAGGCGGTGGCGCAGCGTCCGGCCGCGCGCGAGGCGCAGCGCGCGCTGGCGCAGGACGTCACCACGCTGGTGCACGGCGCGCCCGCGACCGCCGCGGCGATCGCAGCCTCGCAGGCGCTGTTCGGGCGGGGCTCCCTGGCGGAGCTCGACGCCGAGACGCTGGAGGCGGCCGTGGCCGAGCTGCCGGCGGCCGTGGGCGCCGTGGGCGACCCGCTCGTGGACCTGTTCACAGCCGCCGGGCTGGTCGCCTCCAAGGGCGCGGCGCGGCGGGCCGTCGCCGAGGGTGGCCTCTCGGTCAACAACGAGCGGGTGGCCGACGAGGCCGCGGTGCTGGAGGCCACGCACCTGCTCGGCGGCCGGTACGCGGTGCTGCGTCGCGGCCGGCGGAGCCTCGCGGTGGTGCGCGCGAACGGCTCCTGAGGGCTCGTGGAGGACGTGATCTGCGTCACCATGCCGCGGATTTGCGTCTGCCCGGCGGCTCGCGTAATGTCTTCCAGGCCGCCGCAGGGAGGAACGGACACCGAAAAGGTGGACGGTCCCGCGGAAGGCCAGCCCCCGACAATCGGATCAGGCGCTTCGTGCGCCTTCGTTCCGGGCGGGCGGGGATGAAACGACAAGCCTCCTGGGCGCCCCGCGAGGGGAGCAGGGTGTGCGTCTGTTTCTTGAGAACTCAACAGTGTGTCTTGATGTTGTCGATGCCATTGCCCACGTGTGTGGGTGTTGGTGTTGATGGTCGTGGTGGTGT
>JAJYTJ010000275.1 GCA_021793115.1 Actinomycetes bacterium
AGGGAACGCGAGGTCCTCTGCGTGGACGTGGGGGGTGATGCCGGACTGCTGGCGGTGGCACGGGGCAGGAGCGCGGCCGGCGGGGACGGGATGACGGCGTTCGCCGTCAGGGCCTCGATCGTCGTTATCCCGGTGCCTGACTGCGCGCCACGCGCATCGGCACCCCATGCCGAGGCGGTCGTGGTCGCGAGCAGCACCACCGCCACGACGACGCGGCCGGAGGCGACCACGAGCCGTCGACGCGCTGCACGGCGAACGGTGAAGGGCAGGCGGGCGGGGCGCGCCGCGGCGGCGTCCTCGGTGGTGGAGTGTCGTCCCATGCTGCTGCTGGCGGAAGGCGCGCGTCCGGCCGGTCGACGACGGTCGGCCGACGAGACGCGCTGACCCGTCAGACCATCGACCTGCGGGCGTCGCCGGCCGGTCGCGGTTCAGGGGTGGAACGTTCACTGCGGTGGTTCATCGCCACTTCTTCCTGTGCTGGACCTGGGGTGCGGGCCACGCCGCGCCCTCGGACTACCGCTTCGCCCTCCAGCCTCGGCGGCGTTCGTCAAGTCCCGACTGGGGACGCATGAAGCCTCGATGAAGTCGCACCGGTGCGGGGCACCAGCGCCGGAAGGAGGTTCCCACCGCCACATCCCGGCGAGCGAGCCGTCGCCTTGTGTCGCCGACGCCTGAAGACTGATCGGGGATCGACGGCTGAAATCTGACCAGCCTGCCGCGATCCTGCGGAGGGTGATCGGTGTGGAGGACTGGGCTGAGGTCCGTCGGCTGCGTCGCGTCGAGGGGATGGCGATCTCGGCGATCGCTCGCGAGCTGGGGATCGCGAGGAACACGGTCAAGAAGGCGTTGGCCAGCGATCGGCCGCCGAAGTACGAGCGGGCGGCGAAGGGTTCGCTGGTCGACCAGGTCGAACCAGTAATCCGCGGGTTACTGGCGTCGTGCCCGACGATGCCGGCGACGGTGATCGCCCAGCGGGTCGGCTGGACGCACTCGTTGACGATCCTGAAGGACCGGGTCCGGGTGGTGCGCCCGTACTACCTGCCGGCGGACCCTGCGACGCGCACCAGCTACGAGGCCGGGCAGCGGGTGCAGTGCGACTTGTGGTTCCCGCCGGTCGACGTGCCGCTCGGTGCCGGGCAGGTCGGCTGTCCGCCGGTGCTGGTGATGGTCGCCGGCTACTCGCGGATGATCTTCGCGATGATGCTGCCCTCCCGGCAGGGGCCGGACCTGATCGCCGGTCATTGGGCGCTGCTGTCCGCGATGGGCGTGGTCCCGCGCGAGCTGGTCTGGGACAACGAGGCCGCGGTCGGGTCCTGGCGCGCCGGCAAGCCGAAGCTGACCGAGGAGTTCGAGGCGTTCCGCGGGGTCCTGGGCATCGGGGTGCACCAGTGCCGGCCGCGGGACCCGGAGGCCAAGGGCCTGGTCGAACGCGCGAACGGCTACCTGGAGACCTCGTTCTTGCCCGGACGCACGTTCACCGGCCCGGGCGACTTCAACACCCAGCTGGCCGACTGGCTCGTGCTGGCCAACCGTCGCCCGCATCGTGCCTTGGGCTGCCAGCCCGTCCAGCGGTGGGCCGCCGACCGGGACGCGATGCTCGCCTTGCCGCCGGTGGCTCCGCAGCTGGGCTGGCGGGAGCGGGTCCGGCTGCCACGCGATCACTACGTGCGTCTGGGCTCCAACGACTACTCCGTCGACCCGGTCGCGGTCGGCCGGTTCGTCGACGTCGTCGCCGACCTGCAGCAGGTCACCGTGCGCCTGGGCACCAAGGTCGTTGCAGCGCACGAGCGGTGCTGGGCGCGGTGGCAGACGATCACCGACCCCGCCCACCGGGCCGCCGCGCTGGCGATGGCCGCGATCGCGGCGGCGCGAGGGCCGGCGCCGGCGCGGACCGATGACGTCGAGCAGCGTGACCTGGGCGCCTACGATGCCGCGTTCGGGCTGACGGAGGTGGCCTGATGCCCACCGCGACCAAGTCCCGTGACACCTCCGCCGAGCTGGCCTACCTGACCCGGGCCTTGAAGGCCCCCACCCTGCGGGAGGCGGTCGACCGACTCGCCGAGCGGGCGCGGGCCGAGTCGTGGACCCACGAGGAGTTCTTGGCCGCCTGCCTGCAACGGGAGGTCGCCGCCCGCGAGGCCCACGGCGGGGAGGGCCGCATCCGCGCCGCGAGGTTCCCGGCCCGCAAGTCCCTGGAGGACTTCGACTTCGAGCACGCCCGCGGCCTCTCCCGCGACGCCATCGCCCACCTGGGCACCTTGGACTTCGTCGCCGCCCGCGAGAACGTCGTGTTCCTCGGCCCACCCGGCACCGGCAAGACCCACCTGGCCACCGGGATCGCGATCCGCGCCTGCCAGGCCGGCCACCGCGTCGCGTTCGCCACCGCCGCCGAATGGGTCGACCGCCTTGCCACCGCCCACCACGACGGGCGGCTGCAAGACGAGCTACGCCGCCTGGGCCGCTACCCGCTGCTGGTCATCGACGAGGTCGGCTACATCCCCTTCGAACCCGAAGCCGCCAACCTGTTCTTCCAGCTCGTCTCGGCCCGCTACGAACGCGCCAGCCTCATCGTCACCTCGAACAAGCCGTTCGGACGCTGGGGCGAGGTCTTCGGCGACGACACCGTCGCCGCCGCGATGATCGACCGCCTCGTCCACCACGCCGACGTCATCGCCCTCAAGGGCGACTCCTACCGCCTGAAGAACCGCGACCTCGGCCGGGCGCCCAGCCCGACCGACGACTGACCAACCACCACGAGAGGGGTCCACTTTCAGCCCGTCGATCCCTGATCAGGATTCAGCCGTCGTTGACACCTTGCTGGACTCACGCCGGTGGCAGCTCGATTCCTGGCCACAAGTGGTCATTCACCAAGTACCGGCGGCGGTGTCCTGTCGTCGGCGACGAAGGACCGGCAAGAGTGTCCTGACGGCGACCGATGCGACGACGAGTGCCAAACGCAGCGCCGCACCCGCCACAAGGATGGCGTCGGCGACGACGCCGAGCAGGCCCGAGGCCACTCCGTTCGGCGGCTCGAGTGACGCGAACCACTTCTGTCGTGAAGTGCTCGTCACGGCGTTCATGCGTCGCGTCCTTGCCTGTCCCGCCGGCTGAGCGCTAGGCGTGCCACGCCGCCTGGAGGGCGTGCGCAGAACAACCGTCCCATCAGCGATGGTGCTGGTCATGGCCCGCAGGGAGTTGCGTCTGGGTCGGTCCCTTGGGTGTCCCGGACTCGTCTCGGGTCCGCGGCGAGACCCGGGCTCGGGTGCCGCGGCGAGTTCCCCGAGCCGGGTGCAGGTGTCGGTCATGGGATCGATCGTCGCCGCTGCAGACTGTGGGCTTGATCGAGGTCTGATGAAGGTCCCGCGAAGTCTCGCCAGCGGCGGGTGGCGATCCCGACCGCGGCGGGCAGGGGTCGGTTCGGCGCCGTCTGTCATCCTGGTGGGTGGGCGGCCACCGCGCGGCCGTCCGACCAGATCCGACCTCGTGTTCCGGCTCGGCCGTCGGGCATGCCGAACACCGTCCTCGAAGGGC
>JAJYTJ010000068.1 GCA_021793115.1 Actinomycetes bacterium
CCGGTCCGCGGGTGGGCCAGCACGTCGGCCTCGACGTGGTAGACGTCCCGCACGAGCGACGGCGTCAGCACGTCGGCCGGCGCCCCGGCGGCCGCCAGCCGGCCCGCCGACAGCACGAGCACGTGGTCGCAGAACGACGCGGCCAGGTTGAGGTCGTGCAGCGCGGCGACCGTCGTCGTGCCCAGCGACCGCACGAACGTCAGCAGCGACAGCTGGGCACTGACGTCGAGATGGTTCGTCGGCTCGTCGAGCAGCAGCAGCTCCGGCTCCTGCGCGAGCGCCCGTGCGATGTGCACCCGCTGCCGCTCGCCGCCCGACAGGGAGTCCCACGAGCGGTGCGCCAGGTGCTGCGCGTCGGCGGCGACGAGCGCCCGGGACACCGCGCCGTCGTCGGGGTCCGTGCCCCACCAGGACCGGTACGGCACCCGGCCGAGCGCGACGACCTCGCGCACCAGCAGCGGCACCGTGGCCGACGACTCCTGCTCCAGCAGCGCGATCCGCCGCGCCCGCCGTCGTCGGGGCAGCCGGTCCACCGGGACGGGGTCACCCGTGAGCTCGTCGTCCACCAGCACTGCGCCGGCGGCCGGCGGCAGCAGCCCGGCGACGAGCCGCAGCAGCGTCGTCTTGCCGGCACCGTTGGGGCCGAGCAGGCCGGTGACGGCCCCCACGGGCGGCGTCGCGTCGATGCCGTCCACCACCCACCGGCCACCCAGCCGGGTGCCGACGCCGGACAGGGTCAGCTCCACGCCGCCCCCCGCCCGCGCCGCAGCAGCCACGCGAACACCGGCGCACCGAGCAGCGCGGTGACGATCCCCACCGGCAGCTCGCGCGGCGCGAACACCGTGCGTGCCAGGGTGTCCGCCCACACCAGCAGCACCGCACCGGCCAGCCCGGCCACCGGTAGCAGCCGCCGGTGCGACGGCCCGGTCAGCGGGCTGACGGCGTGCGGCACCAGCAGCCCGACGAAGCCGATCGAGCCGCTCACCGCGACCAGCGCGCCGGTCAGCAGCGCCACGACCGTCATGAGGAACCAACGGGTGCGGTTCGGGTCGACGCCGAGCGAGGCCGCCGCGGTGTCCCCGAACGCGAACGCGTCGAGCCGGCCGGCCGCCGCGACCAGCACCAGCGCGGCCACGACGAGCGCGCCGGCCGCGATCGCGACCGAGGACCACGTCGTGGCCGCGAGCGAACCCAGCAGCCACGCGACGATCTCCTGGTAGGAGTCACCCTTCGCGGTCCAGAACACCACGAACGACGTCGCCGCCGCGGCCAGCTGCGAGATCGCCATCCCCGCGAGCACCGCCCGGGTCGGCGTCAGCGTCCCGCCGACACGGGCCAGCGAGAGCGTCGCCAGCAACGCCAGCATGGCGCCCGCGAACGCCGCCACCGGCAGCAGCACGCCCAGGCCGAGCAGCAGCACCGCGGCGGCGCCCAACGACGCGCCCGACGAGAGCCCGAGGAGGTACGGGTCGGCCAGGGGGTTGCGCGTCAGCGACTGCATCACCCCGCCGGCCATCGCCAGGCCCGCGCCGACCGCCGCCGCCGTCAGCACGCGGGGGAGCCGCAGGTCCCAGACGATCGCGTCGTGCAGCGTCGCCACCGGCGCGACGCGCAGCCCGAGGTGGGACGCGACGGACCGCACCACCTCGGCCGTGCCGAGGTGCGCCGGCCCGATGGTCACGGCGATGACCAGGGTCGCGACGAGGACTGCGGCGCCCGTGCCGAGCAGGAGCGGGAGCGGTGGCCGCGGTGGACCGTGCCGGGGCTCGTCGGGCTCCTGGCCGCGGTCCCGGTCCTGGTCGCGCGCTCGGCCACCGTCCAGGTCGGGGTCCAGGTCACGCTCCCGGGCCCGGTCGAGGTCGCCGTCCCGGCCCCGCTGCCGCTCGGGCGGGCGCCCGCCGGCTCGCCCGTCGCCCGCCGGTGACGCACCGCGCACGTGCTCGTCGGGCTCCGTCCTGGCCACGGTCAGCCGCCCAGCCCGAGGGCGCGGATCTGCTGCGCGAGCGAGGCGGCGGCCTCGACGTTGCGCACCCCGGCCTCGGTCGACGCGAACGGCAGCCGCACGAACCGCCTCTCCTTGACGGCCGTCAGCTGCGACAGCGCGGGGTTCGACTCCAGCGCCTTGACCTTGGCGTCGTACGTGTTCCAGCTGGCGTCGACCAGCACCAGCACGTCGGGGTTGGCGTTGACGATCTCCTCCCAGCCGGCGGAGGTCCACGTGTCGTGCACGCCCGCCAGCACGTTCGTGACGCCGGCGGTCGACATGATGAGCTGTGGCGCCCCGATGCCCGCGCCCGCGTACGGCGTGCCGTTGCCGGACGACCACCAGAACGCGGTGACGCCCTTCACCGGGGTGATCGCCGCCAGCGCCGCCTTCTGCTGCGCCACCAGGGCCGCCGCCCGGTCCGGCACCCCGAAGACGGCCCCCACCTCGGAGATCTCCGAGAAGACGTCGTCGAACGTCAACGGGTTCGGCTGGTAGGCCGGCTCCTTGCACGCGGACGGCGACACGTAGGTGCCGATGCCGCGGCTCGCCAGCGTCGCCCGGTCGCCGACACCGCCGGCCGCGCTGACGTTCGACTCCCACCCGGCGTAGATGAAGTCGGGAGCCAGGGCGAGCACCGACTCCTGGCTCGGGATCGTGGCGGACAGCACCGGGATCGAGGCCGCTGCCGACGCCCACCGCGACGGCACCGGTCCGTCCTGGTACGCCTCGCCGACGATCCGGTCGCCCAGGCCGAGCGCCAGCATCATCTCGGTGGGCGTCGACTTGATGGTCACCACGCGCCGCGGCGGCGCCGCGACCGTCACCGTGGTGCCGCAGTTGTCGACCGTGACGGGGCGGAACGCGCTGGTCGTCGTCGCGGCGGCCGTCGGTGCGCCCCCGACGGCTGGGCCGGCGCAGGCCGCCAGGGGGATGGCGAGGGCCACCAGTGCGGCGGCGACGACGACGGGGGTGCGAGGACGCACGGGGCTCCTTGAGGTTCCTGGCGGTGCTGCACGGCCGCCGCGACCGGCGCAGGCCGGTGACGGGCGCAGCCATGGGTGAGGACGGGATGAGGGAGCACGTCGCTCCCGGGGAAGGCCGCCCATGCCGGGGCGGTGCCACCCGCGCCACACGCCGGCGGGGTTCCGCGACAACCCTAGGCACGCACCGTGCTTGCCGTGCAAGTGCAGGGTTCGTCGTGCGCGCGCTGGTCAGACCGCGGGTGGCGGGCACAGCCGCCCGACGATCCACTCCTGGGGGTGCACCACGGCGGCGGCCAGTCGGGCGCCGCGCCCGACGATGCGGACGGCCTCCGCGCCGGGCACGATGCGCAGCTCGTCGACGAGGTAGTCCCGTCGCCGGCGGGTGAGCGGGTACGAGCCGGCCGCCCGGACGTTGAGGCACCACCCGGCGTCGCGGCCCCAGACCAACGGCGTGGCGACCATCCGGGTGCCCTCGTGGTAGCCGGCGAAGGCCACCACCGGCGTCTCGTACCGGCGGCCGCTGCGGCGGCCCACGCTGTGCACCACGACGAAGGGCGGCACCCGGCCGGCGAACCGGCGGGCGATCCGGTTGAACCGCCGGACCTGCGGGCGAAGACGCACGGGGACGGCCATCGGCCCATCCTGCGCATCGTCGCGGGATGCCGCACCCGCGGGCGCCGGAACCTGGCACGATCGCCGGTGGCGCCCGTGCGCCCGACCACCCTGGACCCCTCGCAGGGAAGTGATCCCGATGCAGCAGCACACCCCGGCCGTGCCCAGCAACGACGACGACCTCGCGCTGACCCTCGACCGGGCCCACGTGTTCCACTCCTGGTCGGCCCAGGCCCACCTGGCGCCGGACGTGGTCGCGGGTGGCCAGGGGTGCTGGCTCTGGGACGGTGCCGGCCACCGCTGGCTCGACTTCTCCAGCCAGCTGGTCAACGTCAACATCGGCTACCAGCACCCGCGGGTCGTCGCGGCGATCAAGGACCAGGCGGACCGGCTCACGACGATCCAGCCCGCGACCGCCAACCTCACGCGCGGGCGGGCGGCGGCGAAGATCGTCGAGCACGCTCCGGAGGGCTTCCGCAAGGTCTTCTTCACCAACGCGGGGGCCGACGCCAACGAGAACGCCATCCGCATGGCGCGGCTGCACACCGGCCGCGACAAGGTGATCAGCGGCTATCGCTCGTACCACGGCAACACCGGCGCCGCCGTGGTGGCCACCGGCGACTGGCGGCGCATCCCCAACGAGTACGCGCGCGGCCACGTCCACGTGTTCACGCCCTACCTCTACCGCTCGGAGTTCTGGGCGACGACGCCCGAGCAGGAGGGGGAGCGGGCGCTGCACCATCTGGAGCGGGTGGTGCAGTGCGAAGGGCCGGACACGGTCGCGGCCATCCTCCTGGAGTCGATCCCCGGCACGGCGGGCGTCCTCGTGCCACCCGCCGGCTACCTCGCCGGCGTCCGGGAGATCGCCACCCGGTACGGGATCCTGCTCGTCCTCGACGAGGTGATGACGGGATTCGGGCGCACCGGCTCGTGGTTCGCGTTCGAGCAGCACGGCGTGGTGCCGGACCTGGTGACCTTCGCCAAGGGGGTGAACTCCGGGTACGTCCCGGCGGGCGGCGTCCTCATCAGCGACCCGGTCGCGGCGACGTTCGACGAGCGCGTCTTCCCGGGTGGCCTGACCTACTCGGGCCATCCGCTGGCCATGGCGGCGATCGTCGCGACGATCGAGGCGATGGAGGACGAACGCGTGGTGGAGAACGCCGCCGCCGTCGGCCGGGACGTGCTCGGCCCGGGCCTGGCCCGGCTGGCCGAGGCGAACCCTCTGGTGGGTGAGGTGCGCGGCACGGGCGTCTTCTGGGCGGTCGAGCTGGTGGCGGACCGCCGGACGCGGGAGCCCGCGACGGAGGCGACGGTGGCGGCGGTGGAGCGGGCGGCGATGGACCGGGGACTGATCCCCTTCACGGCGGGCAACCGGATCCACGTGGTGCCGCCCTGCGTCATCACGCCCGAGGAGGCCGCGCGGGGGCTGGAGATCCTCGCCGCGGCGCTCGACGACGTGGCGGGACGATGAGCAGCAGATGCGCGAGGAGAGCGCGATGGGCGAGAGCACGACGAGCGGCTGGACGATGAGCAGCAGATGAGCGAGGAGAGCGCGATGGGCGAGAGCACGACGAGCGGCACGACGGGCGCGGGCTCGACCACGGGGCCCACGGCGGCCGGGTCGGCCTCGCGCGACGCCGGCGCGCCGCGTGCGCGCCGCGCCGTGGTCACGGGGGCCTCGTCGGGCATCGGCGAGGCGACGGTGCGCCGGCTGCGCGCCGCGGGCTGGGACGTGCTGGCCACCGCCCGGCGGGCCGGTCGCCTGCAGGCGCTCGCCGACGAGACCGGCGCCACCTGGCTCGCGGTCGACGTGACGTCCGACCACGACGTCGCGGCGCTCGCGGCCCACGTGCGTGCGACCGGAGGCCTCGACGCCCTGGTCAACAACGCGGGCGGTGCGCTCGGGCTCGACCCGGTGGAGCGGAGCGACATCGAGGGCTGGCGCTGGATGTACGAGACCAACGTGCTCGGCACGCTGCGCGTGACCAAGGCGCTGCTGCCGCTGCTGCGCGAGCGCGGCGGCGGCGACGTGCTCGTCGTCACCTCGACGGCCGCGCACGGGCCGTACGAGGGCGGCGCCGGCTACACGGGCGCCAAGCACGCCGAGCGGATGCTCTCGACGACGCTGCGCTGGGAGCTGGCGGGCGAGCCGATCCGGGTGATCGAGATCGCGCCCGGCGCGGTGGAGACGGACTTCTCCCTGGTCCGCTTCGGCGGCGACGAGTCGCGTGCGGCGGCCGTCTACGCCGGCTACCAGCCGCTGGCGGCCGACGACGTCGCCGACGCCATCGTGTGGACGTTGACGCGCCCCGCCCACGTCAACGTCGACCTGCTCGTCGTGCGCCCGGTCGCCCAGGCGAGCAACACGAAGACCGCGCGCCGCAGCTGACCGCACGGCGCCGGCACGGCCCGACGGCCGGGCCGTGCCCAGGGTGGCGGACGTGCCCTCGTGCGAGACCTCGACGACCCGCGTCCTGCTGCGGCTCGTCACGTGGACCAGGGGCGCGCTGCGGCCCATGGTCGTCGGCGGCGTGGCCGCCCTCGGCGCGAGCGTCGTCGCGCTCGTCGTGCCCCAGGTGCTGCGCCGCCTCGTCAACGGTCCGCTGCTGACGAGCGCACCTCAGAGGTGCCGCGCCGTCCAGGCGTGCAGGGCGTCCCGCACGAAGGTGGCCTCGCCGATGCCGCCGTCGTGGGCGGCGAACCGCTCGTCGGCCACGTACATGTCCGCGAGCCCCTCGATGTACGCCCGCACCGGCGTGCCGTCCGCGCCGGGCGTGCCGGGGATCGACCCGAGCCAGGCGACGTGCCGGGCCGCGAGGGTCTGCGCCTGGTCGGACGCGGGGTCGGCGCCCGACGCCGCGGCCGCGCGCCAGTCCGCCGTCAGCTGCTCCTGGATGGCCTTGTGCCGCGCCTGCCCCTGCGCGCCCAGCCCGCGCCACCACGCGTCCGACGAGGCGTACGCGTCCTTGCCCCAGCGGGCTTCGACCTCCTCGCGGTACTGCGTGTGGTCGAACCCGTCGAACGTCTGCTCTGCCACGATCCCCTCTCCCTTCTCGCGTGCCGCGATCGTTCGTTCGACCGACGCGATCTGCCGGCCGATCCGTCGTTCCTCGCTGCGCAGCCACTCCAGGTGGCCGCGCAGCGCCGCCGGCTCGTCGGCCTGCTCGTCGAGCAGCCGGCGGATGGCGTCCAGCCCGAGCCCGAGCTCCCGCAGCAGGAGGATCTGCTGCAACCGGACGAGCGCGTCGTCGTCGTACCAGCGGTAGCCGTTGGCGCCGACCCGGCTCGGCGGCAGCAGCCCGATGTCGTCGTAGTGACGCAGCGTGCGGCTCGTCGTGCCCGCCAGGCGGGCCACCTCCTGGACCGATGCCTCCATGCCGACGACAGTAGAGATTGACGTCGCGTCAAGGTCAACAGCGGGCCGTGGCGGCGCCGTACCGTGTCCGGCATGGCGATCGTGGCGGCGGCAGCGGGTCAGCAGCTCCCGGCGGACCGTGAGGTCCTCGGCTGGGACGGGTTCGGCACAGCCGTCCGGGAGCTCGCGCAGGCGGTGGCCGACTCCGGCTTCGCGCCCGACGTGGTCGTCGCGGTGGCGCGCGGCGGCCTGCCGGTGGGCGGGGCGATGTCCTACGCCCTGGGGACCAAGGCCGTCGGGACGCTCAACGTCGAGTTCTACACGGGCGTCGACGAGCGGCTCGCCGAGCCGCAGGTGCTGCCGCCGCTGCTCGACACCGACGCCCTCCACGGGCTGCGCGCGCTCGTGGTCGACGACGTCGCCGACACCGGTGAGACGCTCGCCCTGGTGCAGCGGCTCATCGCCACCCACTGCGCGCAGGCGCGCACCGCGGTGCTCTACGCGAAGTCGCGCTCGGTCGTCGCCCCGGACTACGTCTGGCGGCGGACCGACAGCTGGATCACGTTCCCGTGGTCGGCGCTGCCGCCCGTCACGCGGGCGTGAGGCGCGCCAGCACGGCCTCCGCCAGCAGGTCCGGGCGTGCCACCACGCCCACCGCCCCTGCGCGTTCCAGCTCGCCGTCCGCCGCGTAGCCCCACGCGACGCCGAGCGTGTCGATGCCGTGCGCGCGGGCGCCCTGGACGTCGTGACGGCGGTCGCCGACCATGAGGGTGCGGCGCGGGTCGAACGGCACCGCCAGCGACCCGAGAGCCGCCGCGATGACGGCGGCCTTGTCCGACGCCACGAGGTCCGGCGGCGCGCCGAACACGCCGTCGACGGCCGCGGTGATCCCGAACCGCTCGGTGATCGGCAGCGCGTACACCGTCGGCTTGGACGTCGCGACGAGGAGCGTCGCACCGGCGGCCCGCAGCGCGACCAGCGCTTCGGGGATCCCCGCGAACACGGCGTTGTCCCACATGCCGCGGGCCGCGAACTCCGCCCGGTAGGCGGTCACCGCCTCGACCACTCGCTCCTCGGGCACGCCGTGCGCGCGGAACGAGCCGACCAGCGGCGGCCCGACGAACGAGCGCAGCGTCGCGTCGTCGGGCACCGGCAGGCCGAGCGCCGCGTACGCGACGCGTGCCGACGCGACGATGCCGGGCGCCGAGTCGGTCAGCGTGCCGTCGAGGTCGAGCAGGACGAGGGGCCGCACGGACATCCCACCAGTGTCCTCGGCGTTTCGAGGGCATCCCGCGGCGCCTGCCGATAGCCTCGCGGGCGATGATCACCTCCCGGGTGCACGTCAACCAGGTGGGCTACCTCACCGGTGGGCCCAAGCAAGCCACGCTGATCTGTGCCGAGGACGGCCCGCAGCCGTGGCAGCTGCGCGACTCGACCGGTCAGGTCGTCGCCGAGGGCCAGACGCGCCCGCGCGGGCTGGACGTCACCGCGGGCGCCTCGGTCCACACCCTCGACTTCTCCCACGTCCGTCACCCGGCGGCCCGCCTCCGGCTCGTCGTCGACGGGGCGACGAGCCCGCCGTTCGCCGTGGGGGAGGGCCTCTACGGCCCGCTGCTGCACGACGCGTTGACCGTCCTCACCCTCCAGCGCAGCGGCATGGCGATCGGCCCGGAGGTCGCGGGGCCGCAGTACGCGCGGGCGGCGGGGCACCTCGACCTGCGTCCGAACCTCGGCGACGGCGCGGTCCGGCCGCTGCCGCGCGGCGCGGCCTTCACCAACCACGGCGCCGACCTGTACGCCGGCTGGTCGGGCGAGTACGTCGTCGACGGTCGCGGCGGCTGGTACGACGCCGGTGACCAGGGCAAGTACGTGGTCAACGGGGGCATCGCCGTCGCGCAGCTGCTCGGCATCGTCGAGCGCGCGCTGCGGACGGGTGCGGACGTCGGTCCCGGGACCCCGGCAGCGCTCGCCCTCGACGAGGCGCGCTGGGAGCTGGACTGGATGGTGCGGATGCAGGTGGCGCCCGGGCTTCGGCTGGCCGGGATGGTGCACCACAAGCTGCACGACGAGCACTGGACCGCGCTGCCGACACCGCCCGCCCACGACCCGCAGCCCCGGTTCGTCCACCGTCCGTCGACCGCCGCCACGCTCAACCTGGCCGCGGTGGCCGCGCAGGCCGCGCGGGTCCTGTCGGACGCCGAGCCGGCGGCGGCGGCCGGGCTGCTCGACGTGGCGCGCACCGCGTACCGGGCGGCGCTGGCGAACCCCGTGCTCCTCGCACCGGACACCAACGTCCTCGGGGACGTCGGCGGCGGCCCCTACAACGACACCGACGTCGACGACGAGTTCTACTGGGCGGCTGCGGAGCTCTACCTGACCACCCATGAGGCGGCGTTCCTCGACGACCTGCGCGACAACCCGTACCACCTCGGCGGCAGCAAGCCGGCGTTCGTGCCGCACGGCTTCGACTGGCGCGACGTGGCTGCGTGGGCACGCATGCAGCTGGCGACCGTGGACTCGCCGCTGCCCGAGCGCGACGAGGTGCGAGTCTCCCTCGTCGGGGCGGCCGAGCACCTGCTGTCGCACGACGAGGCGTTCGGCCAGCTCTACTCCCCGCCTGACGCCCGCTACGCCTGGGGCTCGAACGGGATGGTGGCCACGTGCGCGTCGATCGTGGCCGCGGCCTTCGACGTCACGGGCGACGTGCGTCATCGCGACGGCGCCCTCGCCGGCATCGACTACCTGCTCGGGCGGAACGCGCTCGGCCTGAGCTACGTCACCGGTCACGGCAGCGCCTACGCCCACCACCAGCACTCCCGGTGGTACGCCAAGGCGCTCGACCCCACGCTGCCGGACCCGCCGCCCGGCGCGCTGGCCGGCGGTCCCAACTCGGACCTGCCGGACCCCGTGAGCGCCGCGCTCGCGGGCCGGCCTGCGCAGCGCTGCTACGTCGACGACATCAGGGCGTTCGGGGTCAACGAGATGGCGGTCAACTGGAACGCGGCGCTCGCCTGGATCGCCGCGTTCGCCGCGTCGCTCGGGGACGGACTGACGAGCCCGGCCCAGCGGTGACGGCCGCCGCCTGACGGGCACGCGCGCCCGCGGCGGCCGCCGCCCTAGACTGTGAGGCACAGGCGTCGACCCGGTCATCACCGGCGAGCCTCCGGAAGAACGGGTCACCGCCCGGGCACCTCCCTCGAGGAGCTCGGCTCGGCCTCAGTAGAACCGGACGGGGCAGGCCCGTCACAGCCGTCGGAGAGGGGTCGCGAACCTCGCGGGAGACCGCAGGGGAACGGCAAGCGGGGTGGTACCGCGGTGGTCCGCGTGCAGGTGGCAGTCGTCTGCCGCCGGCGTCGTCGGGTTCGTCGTCCTCGCGCCGCAGGACGACCCAGCACCGACGCGCACGCACAGGAGAACCGCCCGTGGCCTATCCGTTGCACCGGCCAGACGCCGTCCCGGCCTCGCCGGACCTGCCCGCCCTCGAGCGCGACGTCCTCGCCTACTGGCAGGCCGATGGCACCTTCGTCGCGTCCGTGGCGGCTCGCGCCGCGGGTCAGGACGGCAGCAACGAGTTCGTCTTCTACGACGGCCCGCCGTTCGCCAACGGCCTGCCGCACTACGGCCACCTGCTCACCGGCTACGTCAAGGACGTCGTGCCGCGCTACCAGACGATGCGCGGCCGCCGAGTCGAGCGCCGGTTCGGCTGGGACACCCACGGCCTGCCCGCCGAGCTCGAGGCGGAGCGGATCCTCGGCATCACCGACAAGTCGCAGATCGACGAGATGGGCATCGCGGCGTTCAACGAGGCGTGCCGGGAGTCGGTGCTGCGCTACACGCACGAGTGGCAGGAGTACGTCACCCGGCAGGCGCGCTGGGTCGACTTCGAGCACGACTACAAGACCCTCGACCCGACGTTCATGGAGTCGGTGCTCTGGGCGTTCAAGACCCTGTACGACAAGGGCCTGGCCTACGAGGGCTACCGCGTGCTGCCCTACTGCTGGCGGGACCAGACGCCGCTGTCCAACCACGAGCTGCGCATGGACGACGACGTCTACGTCGACCGCCAGGACCAGACGGTGTCGGTGACCTTCCCGTTCGCCGGGCCGGAGGCCGAGGCGCTCGGGCTGGCGGGGGTCAGCGCGGTCGCGTGGACCACGACACCGTGGACGCTGCCCACCAACGAGGCGCTCGCGGTCGGGGCAGACATCGCGTACGTCGTCGTACCCGCCGGCCCGAACGGCACCTCCGCGGGGAATGGGCCGTTCCTCCTGGCGCGGGACCTCGTCGGCGGGTACGCGAAGGACCTGGGCTACGCCTCCGCGGAGGAGGCGTCGGCCGCCGCGACCCGGGAGGTCCGGGGCGCCGAGCTCGAGGGGCTGCGCTACGAGCGGCTGTTCGAGTACTTCGCCGACACCGAGCGCTGGGGCACCGGTACGGCGTGGCGGGTGCTGGTCGGCGACTTCGTGACGACGGAGGACGGCACCGGCATCGTCCACATGGCACCCGCCTACGGCGAGGTCGACCAGCAGGCGTGCGACGCCGCCGGCATCCCGACGCTGCTGTCGGTCGACGACGGCGGGAAGTTCACCTCGGTGGTGCCGGACTTCGCCGGGCTGCAGGTGTTCGAGGCGAACATGCCGATCATCCGGCGGCTGCGCGAGGACGGCCGGCTGCTGCGGCAGGCGTCCTACGTGCACTCCTACCCGCACTGCTGGCGCTGCCGGAACCCGTTGATCTACAAGGCCGTCTCGTCCTGGTTCATCCGGGTCACCGAGTTCCGCGACCGGATGGTCGAGCTCAACCAGCAGATCACCTGGGTGCCGGAGCACATCAAGGACGGGATCTTCGGCAACTGGCTGGCCGGGGCCCGCGACTGGTCGGTGTCGCGCAACCGCTACTGGGGCACGCCCATCCCGATCTGGCAGTCCGACGACCCGGCGTACCCACGCACCGACGTCTACGGCTCGTTCGCCGAGCTCGAGGGCGACTTCGGCCGGCTGCCGCGCAACGACAAGGGTGAGCCCGACCTCCACCGGCCCTGGATCGACGAGCTCACGCGGCCCAACCCGGACGACCCGACCGGACGCTCGACGATGCGGCGCATCACCGACATCTTCGACGTGTGGTTCGACTCCGGGTCGATGCCCTACGCGCAGGTGCACTACCCGTTCGAGAACCAGGACTGGTTCGAGCACCACTACCCGGGCGACTTCGTCGTCGAGTACATCGGGCAGACGCGCGGCTGGTTCTACGTGATGCACGTGCTGGCGACCGGGCTGTTCGACCGGCCGGCGTTCCGCTCGTGCGTGTCCCACGGGATCGTGCTCGGCGACGACGGGCGCAAGGCGTCCAAGTCGTTGCGCAACTTCCCCGACCCGATGGAGATGTTCGACACCTACGGCTCGGACGCCGTGCGTTGGGCCCTGATGAGCTCGCCCGTGCTGCGCGGCGGCAACCTCGTCGTGGCCGAGGAGAACATCCGCGAGGGCGTGCGGCAGGTGTTGCTGCCCCTGTGGAGCACGTACTACTTCTTCACGCTCTACGCCGGGGCGGCGAACGGCGGTGCCGGCCACCGGGCGACGACGGTGGCGCCGGAGCGGGTCGCCGGGATGCGGCCCATGGACCGGTACCTGCTGGCGCACACGCAGGAGCTCGTCGACGCCGTCACCGCGGCCCTCGACGTGTACGACATCGCCACCGCGTGCGCGCTCGTCCGCGAGCACCTCGACGTGCTGACCAACTGGTACGTCCGCACCCAGCGCGACCGGTTCTGGGCGGAGGACGACGACGCGTTCGACACGCTGTACACCGCGCTCGTGGTGCTGACCCAGGTCATGGCGCCGCTGGCGCCCCTGGTCACCGAGGAGATCTGGCGCGGCCTCGCCGGCGGGCGGTCGGTGCACCTCACCGACTGGCCGGGCGTGGTGGCGCCGACGGAGCCGGCGCTGACGGACGTCATCGACGGCGTCCGCCAGGCCGTGTCGACGACCCTCGGCCTGCGCAAGGCCCACCAGATCCGCGTCCGCCAGCCGCTGCGCACCTTGACGGTGGCGGTCGGTGACCCGGAGGGCGCGCGGGCGTACACGGACCTGCTCGCGGGCGAGCTCAACGTCAAGCACGTCGTCCTGGTGCCCGACGACGAGGAGACCGCCGCCCGGTACGGGATCTCCCGCCGGCTGACGGTCAACGCCCGTGCCGTCGGCCCGCGGCTCGGCCGCGCCGTGCAGGGGGTCATCCAGGCCGCCAAGGCCGGCGCGTGGACCGAGACGCCCAGCGGTGGTGTCGTCGTGACGGTCGACGGGGCCGCGGTGCCGCTCGAGACCGGCGAGTTCGAGCTCGCGACGGTGGTCGCGGGCGGTGGCGACGGACAGGTCGCGGCCGCCGTGCTGCCGGGCGGGGCCGGCTTCGTCGTGCTCGACCTGGCGCTGGACGACGAGCTGCGGGCGGAGGGTGTCGCGCGCGACGCGGTCCGCGCCGTGCAGGACGCGCGCAAGGCCGCGGGCCTCAACGTCTCCGACCGGATCCGCCTGACACTCGGCGTTCCGGCTGGCCAGGTGGCCGCGATCGAGGCGCACCGGGACTTCGTCGCGCGCGAGACGCTCGCGACCGCCTTCGTCGTGCGGGAAGCGCAGGACGTCGTCGTGGAGCTGGAGGTTGCTGGGGCATGAGCACGCGGTCGTCGGGCGCGGACCACAGCAAGGACGAGGCGGCGCAGCGGGCGCGCGAGGCCGCCGACGAGGTCTACCGGGGCATCCTGGAGCGCGCCCCGGAGCACGAGATCGACCCGACGCTCGACCGGGTCCGCGAGGTGTGCGACCTGCTGGGCGACCCGCAGCTCGACTACCAGGTGATCCACGTCACCGGCACGAACGGCAAGACGTCGACGGCCCGGATGATCGAGCGGCTGGTGCGCGAGCACGGCCTGCGCACCGGCCGGTTCACGTCACCGCACCTGACCCGGGTGACCGAGCGGATCGCGATCGACGGCGAACCGATCTCCGACGAGGACTTCGTCCGCGTCTGGCAGGACGTCGCGCCGTACGTGCACCTCGTCGACCAGCGGTCGCTGGAGCGCGGCGGTCCGCGGCTGAGCTTCTTCGAGGTGTTCACCGTCATGGCGTTCGCCGCCTTCGCCGACGCCCCGATCGACGTCGCGGTCATCGAGGTCGGGATGGGCGGACGCTGGGACTCGACGAACGTCGTGCACTCGCAGGTGCAGGTCATCGGCCCCGTCGCGATGGACCACCAGCGGTACCTCGGAGACACGCTCGCCGAGGTCGCGGGCAACAAGGCCGGCATCATCGAGGAGGGCGGCACCGTCGTCCTCTCGCGCCAGGACGAGGTGGCCGAGGGGGTCATCCTCGCGGAGGCCGCCGCCAAGGGTGCCCGGGTGGTCCGCGAGGACGTCGACATCGCCGTCGTCGAGCGGACGCCCGCCGTGGGCGGCCAGGTGCTCGCGCTGCGCGGGCTCGGCGGCACCTACACCGACGTGTTCCTCCCGCTGTTCGGGGAGCACCAGGCGCACAACGCCCTGCTCGCGCTGGCCGCGACCGAGGTGCTGATGACGGGCGGCGCCGCGCTGGAGGCGGGCATCGTCGAGGCGGCGTTCGCCGACATGTCGTCGCCCGGGCGCCTGGAGGTGGTGCGGACCAGCCCGACGGTGCTGGTCGACGGCGCGCACAACCCGCACGGCGTCGAGGCGCTGGCCGCCGCCCTCGAGGAGTCGTTCGCGTTCGACCGGCTGGTGGGCGTCGTGGCGATCATGGGCGACAAGGACGTCGAGGCGATGCTCGGGCTGCTCGAGCCGGTGCTCGACGAGGTCGTCGTCACGCACGCGGCGACGTCCCGGTCCATGGACCTCGACGACCTCGCGGCGGTCGCGGAGGAGGTGTTCGGCCCGGACCGTGTGCACCGCGCGGAGCGCCTCGACGAGGCGATCTCCCTCGGGGTCGAGCGCGCGGAGGCCGACACGCCGCACGGCGCCGGAGTGCTCGTCACCGGGTCGCTCTACGTCGTCGCGGAGGCCCGTGTCCTCCTGGGACGGCCCTGACCGCGGCGCCGCGTCGTCTATGGTCGAGGAGCGACGACCCGGAAGGAACCGCATGACGCTGGACGTGGGCTGGGCGCTGGGGTGGGTACGCGGCGCCGCGACCTCGGTCACCGCGCACCGCGACGAGCTCATCGAGCTCGACCGCCAGATCGGCGACGGTGACCACGGCGCGAACATGGACCGCGGCTTCACCGCGGTCCTCGCCCGGCTGGACGCCCTCGAGCGGCCGCTCGACCACGTGGGCGACGTGCTGCGGCTCGTCGCGACCACCCTGATGTCGACCGTCGGTGGCGCCGCCGGCCCGTTGTACGGCACGGCGTTCCTGCGGGCGGCGAAGGTGTCGGACGTCGCCGTCCTCGACGCCTCGGCGACCGTCGCGCTGCTGGAGGCGGCGCTCGACGGGATCGTCGCCCGGGGCAACGCGGCGCCGGGGGAGAAGACGATGGTCGACGCGTGGGTGCCGGCGGTCGAGGCGGCCGTGCTGGCGGCCGACAACGGGGCGTCGCCCGAGGCGGTGCTCGCCGCCGCGGCCGTGGCGGCCGAGGGCGGCGCGCGCGCGACCATCCCGCTGGTCGCGACCAAGGGCCGGGCGTCCTACCTCGGCCCCCGGTCGGCCGGCCACCTGGACCCCGGCGCCCGGTCCAGCGAGCTGATCCTGCGGGCGGCGGCGGACGCCGCGACGGGCGCGTGAGCGCGGACGCGCCCGAGCCGGTCGTCGCAGGCCCGACGATCCGGCGCAAGCGCCCGGCGACGATCGTGTTCGCCGAGGCGATGTTGCTGCTCGAGGCCTTCCTGGTGGTGTTCGCCACCCTCGTCGGGCACGGCCTGCGCGTCGCCCCGGACGGCGCGGTGTGGGGCGTCGGGCTCGGGCTCGCGGCGGTGCTGGCGGTGCTGGCGGGCTGCCAGCGGTCTCGCGGCGGCCGGGTGGCCGGCTCGGTCGCCCAGGCGGCGGTGCTGGCGTGCGGGCTGGCGGTGCCGGCGATGGTCGCGATCGGTGGCGTGTTCGTCGTGCTCTGGGTCGCGATGATGCGGCTCGGCGGGCGCATCGACCGGGAGCGGGCGGCGTTCGACGCCGCCCACCCGGACGCGGTCGAGCCCCCGTCCGTGCGCCGGTCCCGCTGATCCGGCGTCCGGCGCCGGCCCGATAGGGTGCAGCCCATGGCTGACCTGCAGCGCACCCTCGTCCTCGTCAAGCCCGACGGCGTGCGGCGCGGCAACGTCGGCGAGGTGCTGCGGCGGATCGAGACCAAGGGCTACACGCTGGTCGCCCTCGAGCTGCGGGTCGCCGAACGCGGCCTGCTCGAGGAGCACTACGCCGAGCACGCCGGCAAGCCGTTCCTGGCGGGCCTGCTCGACTTCATGACCTCCGGTCCGCTCGTCGCCGCCGTCGTCGAGGGGCACGGCGTGGTGGAGGGGTTCCGTTCGCTCGCCGGGGCGACCAACCCCACGACGGCGGCTCCCGGCACCATCCGCGGCGACCTGGCGCGGGACTGGGGGACCGCAGCCATCGAGAACGTGGTGCACGGCTCGGACTCGCCGGAGTCGGCGGCCCGTGAGATCGCACTGTGGTTCCCCGCCCTCTGACAGCCACCTCCCCGACCAGGGTGCCGCGCCCGCCTAGGCTGCCCTCGTGCACCTGAAGACCCTCACGCTGCGCGGGTTCAAGTCGTTCGCCTCGGCGACGACGCTGACCCTCGAGCCGGGCATCACGTGCGTGGTGGGTCCTAACGGCTCGGGCAAGTCCAACGTCGTCGACGCGCTCACCTGGGTGATGGGTGAGCAGGGCGCGAAGACCCTGCGCGGCGGGACCATGGAGGACGTCATCTTCGCGGGCACGTCCGCACGCCCACCGCTGGGCCGCGCCGAGGTGTCCCTGACGATCGACAACGCCGACGGCCAGCTGCCGATCGAGTACTCCGAGGTGACGATCTCGCGCACGCTGTTCCGCAACGGCGGCTCGGAGTACGCCATCAACGGCCGCACCTGCCGGCTGCTCGACATCCAGGAGCTGCTGAGCGACACCGGCATGGGCCGGCAGATGCACGTCGTCGTGGGTCAGGGCAAGCTCGACGAGGTGCTCCGGGCGACGCCGGACGAGATGCGGGGCTTCATCGAGGAGGCCGCCGGCGTGCTCAAGCACCGGCGCCGCAAGGAGAAGGCGCTGCGCAAGCTGGACGCGATGGCGGCCAACCTCACCCGGCTGGCCGACCTCACGGCGGAGATCCGGCGCCAGCTCGGGCCGCTCGGACGCCAGGCGGAGGTGGCGCGCAAGGCCGCGGTGGTCCAGGCCGACGCGCGTGACGCGCGTGCCCGCCTGCTGGCCGACGACCTGGCGCAGCTGCAGGCGCAGCTCGCCCAGGAGGTCGCCGACGAGACCGCGCTGCGCGCGCGGCACGACGAGGTCGAGGCGCAGCTCACCGCGACGCGCACCGCCCTGGCGGCGCTCGAGCGCGAGGCGGCCGAGGCGGCACCGCACGTCGCCGAGGCCGGCGAGCTCTGGTACCGCCTCTCGGCGCTGCGCGAGCGGCTGCGCGGCACCGCGTCGCTCGCCGCCGACCGGGCGCGGCTGCTCGGGGATCCGGGCGCCGAGCGCACGCCGGGGCAGGACGTCGACGAGCTGCTGGCGCAGGCGGAGCGGGTCCGCGCGGCCGAGGCGGAGCTGGTCGCCGAGGTGGGCGTCGCGCGAGCGGCGCTGGAGGCGGCGGTCGCGGCCCGGCAGCAGGCCGAGGAGCAGGCGCAGACGGCGGAGCGTGACCTGGCGAGCGCGCTGCGCGTCGCCGCGGACCGCCGGGAAGGCGTCGCGCGCCTGGCGGGGCAGGTGGGGGCTCGGCGCAGCCGGCTGGAGGCGACCGGCGAGGAGATCGGCCGGCTCCGGGCGACGCTGGCGGCGGCGGAGAACCGCACGCACGAGGCGACGACCCGGTTCACCGAGCTGGAGACCCAGGTGACGGGCGCCGAGGAGGGCGAGGAAGGGCTCGACGCGGCGCACGAGGCCGCGGCCGCCCGGCTCGAGGACGCGCACGCACGCGTCCAGGCGCTGTCCGACGAGCTGGCCGCCGCGGAGCGGGAGCGCGGCGCCCTGACGGCGCGTGCCGAGACCCTCGAGCTCAGCCTGTCCCGCAAGGACGGGGCCGGCGCGCTGCTCGCGGCCGACGCCCTCACCGGCACCATCGGCTCGGTCGCCGCGCTGCTGCAGGTGGACCAGCGGGACGAGGAGGCGATCGTCGCGGCGCTCGGCCCGCTCGCCGACGCGGTGGCGGTGGAGTCCGTCGACGCGGCCGTGGACGCGATCCGCTACCTGCGTACGGAGGACGCGGGCCGCGCGACGCTGCTGGTCGGCACGTCGCAGGCCGAGCCGCACGCCGTGCTGGGTGAGCTGCCCGCCGGGGCGCGGCCCGCGATCGACCTGGTCCAGGCGCCGTCCCGGGTGCGCCCGACGGTGCGGGCGCTGCTCGCCGGCGTCGTCGTCGTCGACGACCTCGCCGCCGCGCGCGTCGTGCTCGCGCAACGGCCGGACCTCGTCGTCGCGACGCGTGCCGGCGACCTGCTGTCGGGCCGCCGGGCCTCGGGCGGCTCGTCGGGCGCGCCGAGCGCATTGCACCTGCAGGCGGCGCTCGACCAGGCCCGGTCGGGTGCGCAGGCGGCGAGCGCGTCCGCCGAGCGGCTGCGGTTCGCGCTCAGCGCCGCGCAGCAGGCGCGCGCCGACGCGCAGGCCGAGTACGACCGCACGCTCGAGCGCCTCAACGAGTCGGACGCCGCGCTGGCCGCGGTCGCCGAGCAGCTCGCCAACCTGGGGCAGGTCGCCCGGTCGGCGCGGGCCGAGGCAGAGCGCGTGCAGGCCTCGCTCGACGCCGCGGCGCGGGCGCTCGAGGAGGACACCGCGGCGCTCGCGGAGCTGACCGAGCGGCTGACCGCGGTGCAGGAGGCGCCCGCGGAGTCGGAGGCACGGATCCTCGCGGGCACGCAGCAGCGCGACGGCCTGGCCGCCGCGGCGGCGCAGGCGCGGGCGCGGGAGACCGAGGCGCGGCTGACGTTGCGGACCGCCGAGGAGCGGGCACGGGCGCTGTCCGGACGGGCCGAGTCGCTGGAGCGCGCCGCCCAGGCCGAGCGCGAGGCGCGTGAGCGCGTCGCGCGCCGCGAGGCCGCCCGGGCCCGTCAGGCGGCCACCGCGCGCGCGGTCGCCGAGGGCGCCGCCCGTGCGCTCGCCGTGCTCGAGGGCTCCCTGGCCCAGGCGTCGGACGGCAGGGCGGCCGCGGAGGCGGCCCGTGCCGAGCGGGACGTCCGGCTCACGGCCGCCCGGGCGGCCGCGGACGCGCTCGGCGCCGAGCTCGCGCAGCTCACCGACGTCGCCCACCGTGACGAGGTGGCCCGGACGCAGCAGCGCCTGAGGGTCGAGGCGCTGGCGCA
>JAJYTJ010000276.1 GCA_021793115.1 Actinomycetes bacterium
GTACTGGGCGGCCAGCGCCTTGAGCGTCGCGCGCGCGGGCCCGAGACGCTGGGTCAGCGCCCCGGCCGCCTCGGCGTGGTCGTCGAGCGCCTGCTCCACGTGGTCCTCGAGGTTGCGCATCTCGTCGAACGCCGACTTCTGCTCGTCGAGCGCGGTCGACACCGCGCCGCACAGCCGGAGGATCTGCGTGCTCCAGTCGCGCCGCTGCGCGTCGGTGTCCGGCACGTCGTCGTCCAGCGCCTGCCGCAGCCGGAACGCCTCGGTCGCCTTCGCCTTGCCGTCCGCGAGCGCGGCGACGAACTCCTTCGTCGCGTCGGCGCCGAACTGGGCCTGCGCGAAGCCCAGCTCCTGCTCCGAGCTGCGCAGCTGGTCGTCGATCGCGACGAGCGCCGAGCCGGCGCGCCGGTCGAGCTCGGCGGTCGGCAGCCCGGACAGCTCGTCGGGCGGGGTGGCCACGCGCGCGGCGACCTTGCGCCGGCCGGCCAGCACGACGACGAGCACGACGATCCCGGCGACCACGACGAGGCCGACGAGCAGCAGCGAGCCCAGGCCCGGCCCCGCCGAGCCCGAGGAGCCGGTGGCCGCGGCGCGCAGCCCGTTCGCAGCCGTCACCGCGGCGCCGGCCCAGTCGTTGCCGTGCAGCGACGTGCCCACCTTCGTGTAGACGCCCTGGAGCTGGCTGCTGGTGACCGTCGCGAGCGGCCCGGACGCCAGGGAGTAGCGCCGCGCCTGCGTGGCGACGGCGAGGATCACGTCGTTGGCGCCCAGGCCGGAGGCCTGCAGGCTCGCCTGCGCCCAGGCCGTCGGGTCCTGGCCGCCGAAGTCCGGGACGTAGACGACGTACAGCTGCAGCCCGGTGTCGGTGCTGAGGCGGTCGAGCGCGGACTGGATCGTCGAGCGGTCCGACGCGCTGAGCACGCCGGACTGGTCGGTGATGTGGTCCGAACCGATGGTGACCGGTCCGACCGCGGCGACCGGCCCGGCGGCGGAGGCCGGCCCGACCGCGGAGGCCGGCGCGGCGCCGAGCGTGACCACGGACGTGAGCAGGAGCATGAGGAGGGCCACCGCGAGCGCGAGGGTGCCTCCCGTGCGGAGCCCCCCGGCGAACCGTCGACCACGAACGGCGTGCACGAGCATGAGTCTCGACCTCCCCTTCGTCCGCCCGCAACGACGGCGGGGCCCCGCCGGTTCCCGGTTCCGGCCACGGGTTCAGACGAGCTGCGGCCCGGGAGCGTCGTCGGTGCGGTTGGCGGGCTCGGCGGGTGGCTCGAGGTGGAGCAGCCCGTGCGGCCCGTCGCCCACCTCCGGCAGGCGGTGCAGCAGCACGGCGGCGGCGTGGTCGGCGAGCGCCGCGCCGGCGGAGCCGTACAGGTGGAACACCGCGTCCGCGCCGTGCCGCCGCAGCTCGGCGACGTCGTCGTCGTACCGCGCGACCGCCGCGACCTTGCCGGTGAAGCCCGCCGCGTGCAGGCGGGCGAGCGCGATGAGGTTCGCGTTGTGGAAGGGCATCGCCAGGACCGCGACGGCGACGCGGCCGGCGCGCTGCACCCGGGTCCAGAACTCCAGGTCGGTCGCGTCGGCCCGGACCACCTCGAAGCCCTCGTCCTCCAGCTCGGCGACGCGGCGCTGGTCGTGCTCGACGCCCACCACCGACAGCCCGTACTCGTCGCGCAGCCGCGCGTACGTGGCCGCGCCCAGCCGGCCCAGGCCCAGCACCAGGGCGTCCGCGTCGCCCACGTCGACCAGCCGGTCGTCGGGGTGCAGCTTGTCCGCGGCGCGCTCCGGGAGCCACGACGCCATCCGGGTGGCGAGCTCGACGCCGCGGCGGTTGACCACGGCGGACACCGCGAAGCTGAACGCCACGGCGAGCGACACCACCACCGTCCAGTGCCGGTCGAGCAGGCCGGTCTCCGCCCCGACGACGGCGACGAGGATGCCGAACTCCGAGTAGTTGGCCAGCGCCAGGCTCGCGAGGAAGGCCGTGCGGGCCCGCAGCCGCATGAGCCACAGCAGCAGCGCGTAGGCGCCGAGCTGGAGGGGGAGCATGAGCAGGAGCGCCGCCGCCAGCGCGATCTCCGCCCAGTGCGGCGTGCCGTGCTGGCCGATCTGGACGAAGAACGCGACGAGCATGAGGTCCTTGAACGTCATGAGCGAGCGCGAGAGCTCCGCGGCCTGCGGGTGGCTGGCCAGCAGCACGCCGACGACGAGCGCGCCCACGTCGCCCGAGATGCCGACGAGCTCGAAGAGCCAGTAGCCCAGCACCACCGCGACGAGCACGCCGAACAGCGCCTGCAGCTCGCCGTGGCCCACGCGGTCCCAGACGCGGTGCAGCACCCAGGCGCCGGGCACCAGCAGCAGGAGCGCGAACGCCCACGGGCTCGGCGCCTGGCCGGTGGACAGCGAGAGGAACAGCACGGCCGCGATGTCCTGCATGACGAGGACGCCGATGGCGATCCGCCCGTACAGCGCGGTGGTGTCGGAGCGGTCGTCGAGCACCTTGACGACGAAGACCGTCGAGGAGAACGAGAGGGCGAACCCCACGAGCGCGAGCGAGCCGAACGGCGCGTCCGAGACGAGCGAGAAACGCAGCACCGCGAGCAGGCCGAGGAAGCCGACCGCGATCGCCACCGACACCGCCAGGTGCACGGTGGTCGTCAGCCAGATCTCCTTGCGCAGCAGCGTGCGCGCGTCCAGCTTCAGGCCGATGGCGAAGAGCAGCAGGATGACGCCGAAGTCGGCGACCGCGGGCAGGTACGGCAGGTCCGGCGCGCCGGCCGCCCCGAGCGCGAAGCCGGCGGCGAGGAAGCCGACGAGCGGCGGCAGGCGCAGCAGCACCGCGACGAGGCCGCCGAGCAGCGCCGCTCCCAGGTAGAGCGCCGCCGCCGCCATGGTCGCCTCCCGGTTCGGTGGCCAGGTGTGGCCGTGATCCTGCCAGGTGGGAGCGCTTCCGGGTCAGGGACCTGCGTCACGCGACGCCGTCGAGGTCCTCCGCGTCGACGATGGTGTACGCGTACCCCTGCTCGGCGAGGAACCGCTGGCGGTGGGCGGCGAAGTCCTGGTCCACCGTGTCGCGCGCGACGATCGCGTAGAAGTGCGCCGTGCGCCCGTCGCCCTTGGGACGCATGATCCGGCCGAGCCGCTGGGCCTCCTCCTGCCGCGAGCCGAAGCTCCCCGAGACCTGGACCGCGACGGACGCCTCGGGCAGGTCGATGGAGAAGTTGGCCACCTTGGAGACGACGAGCGTCGGCACGGTGCCCTCGCGGAAGGCCGCGTAGAGCCGCTCACGCTCGCGCTCCGTCGTCTCGCCCGTGATGAGCGGCGCGTCCAGGTGCTCGGCCAGCTCGTGCAGCTGGTCGAGGTACTGGCCGATGACGAGCGTCGGCTCGCCGGGGTGCTGCTTGACGATGCGGTCGACGACCGTGTGCTTGCCGGCCGCCGTGGCCGCGAGGCGGTAGCGCTCGTCGGGGTCGGCCATCGCGTAGGACATCCGGTCGTGCTCGGGCAGCG
>JAJYTJ010000277.1 GCA_021793115.1 Actinomycetes bacterium
GCGACGTGATGACGTAGCCGTCGACCGAGGTGTGCACCTCCTGCTCGACCGCGATCGGCCGGCGGTCCGCCCACGGCGTCGCCCGGAACGACTCGCGCAACCGCTCGCTGCCCGCCGCGTCGGGCAGCGAGTCGTCGTCCGCGCCGGGCAGCGCGTCGACGTCCACCAGCGACGCCGCGCCGAAGTAGCCCTCGACCCACGCGTGGAACGCGGTGCCGAGCCGGGCCTGCGGTGAGGGCGGCGACGGCACCGGCCGGCGCAGGGCGGCGGCGAACGCCTCGGGGTCGCGTTCGAGCCGGACCACGGCGGACGCGGACAGCGTGGCCGGCATCTCGACCGGTCCGGGCTGCCGGGCCGCCGCCGCCCGCTCCGCGAGCAGTCGATCGGCCTGGAGGTCCCAGCCGTCCGGGTCGTCGGCCAGGTCACGCGGCCCCGCCACGGCGCCCGCCGCGCGCACCGCATCGGCCGCACGCTGCAGCGCCGCACGCCGGTCCGAGGACAACGGGTCGTGCGGCCACCGCGCCGAGGGCTGCACCTCCCCGTACGGGTTGGGCGTCCCGGGTTCCGGTTCGGGCGCCCAGCCTTCCGTCCCGACGATGCCGCCCTCGACCAGCTCGAGCAGGAACGGCGACGCCACCCGGGGACGGACGCCGGTGCCCCACCGGTGGGCCGTCAGCAGCGCGTGGTGCCGGGCCCGGGTGATGGCCACGTAGGCGAGCCGGCGCTCCTCGGCGAGGGCGTGCTCGCCCGCCGCCGCCCGGAACGCGGTGCGCCGCCGGTCCAGCTCCTTGAGGTCGGCCGCGCCGCGGTGCTCGAGCACCGGCAGGTCGCGCCGGTCGCCGCGCAGCGGGTACGGCAGGGCGCGCAGGTCGGTCAGCCAGGCGTTGCCGGCGTACCCGTCCTTGCCGGCCGCCCCGGACGGCAGGATGCCGTCGACGAGCCCCGCCACGGCCACGACGTCCCACTCCAGCCCCTTGGCCGCGTGGACGGTCATCAGCTGCACCGCGTGCGGGTCCGGCTCGACCACCGGCATCTCGAGGCCGTCCTCCTCCTCGGCGGCGGCCTCGAGCCAGGCGAGGAACGCGCCGAGGGTCGGGGTGTCGGCTGCGCGCGCGAAGTCGTCGGCGACCCGGGCGAACGCGTCCAGGCGGAGCCGGGCGCGAGCGGGGTCCAGCCCTGGCCGGGCGAGCACCTCGAGATCCAGACCGAGGAGCCGCTCCGCGTGGCCGACCAGCTCGACGAGCGGCAGGTAGGTGTGGCGCCGCACCGCGCGCAGCACGTCCGCGAGGTCCGCCAGCCGCCGGCGCCCCTCGGCCGTCAGGTGGCGACGCTCCCGGCCACGCCACCCGGGAGGCGGCAGCTCGTCCACGGCGTCGATGATCGACCGCTCGTCGATCGCGTCGGGGGCCACCGCGGGGCCGCCACCGGTGCGCCGCGTGACGAGGTCGCGTGCCCACTCCGCGAGCGCCAGCAGGTCGGCGGCGCCCAGCCGGTACCGCGCACCCGTGAGCAGCCGCATCAGCGCGTCGCCGCGCGAGGGATCGTGCGCCGCTCGCAGCAGCGCGACGAGGTCGACCACCTCGGGCGTGTCGAGCAGTCCGCCCAGCCCCACCACCTCGACCGGCAGGCCGCGGGCCGTCAGCGCCGCATGGATCACCTCGAACTGGCGTCGTTTGCGGCACAGCACCGCGGCACTCACCGGAGCCCCGACCGCGCCCGCGTGCCGGTCCACACCGCCGCCGCCCGGACCACGCCAGTGCTCGGCCACGAAGTCCGCCACCGCCGCGGCCTCGTCGGCCATGGTCTCGAGCATCCGGGCGGCCACCGTGCCCGGTGCCGCGCGCGGTCCCGCCGCGAGCTCCGGCACGTCGACCAGCCCACCGCGCGCCGCGGAGCGCGCGCGCAGCGGCGCGGCGACCAGGTTGGCAGCGGCCAGCACCCGGTGGTCGTTGCGGAACGACGTCGCCAGCGTGAACACCCGTGCCGGAACCGGCGGGCCACCCACGGTCGGCGTCGCGAAGTCCTCCGGGAACCGTTCCAGGCCGCCGGCGCTCGCGCCGCGCCAGCCGTAGATCGACTGGTGCGGGTCGCCCACGGCCGTCACCGCATGACCGCCACCGAACACCGCGCGCAGCAGCGTGAGCTGCGCGAACGACGTGTCCTGGTACTCGTCGAGCAGCACCACCCGGAACCGGTCGCGCTCGGCCGCACCCACCTCCGGCACGTCGAGCGCGAGGCGGGCGGCGAGCGCCACCTGGTCCCCGAAGTCGATGGCGTCGTTGTGGCGCTTCTTCCGGCGGTAGGCCGCCACGACGTCGAGCAGCCGCGCGCGCGCCCGCAACGACTCGACGACGCGGACCACCTCCGCCCGCGGACCAGGCGGCGGTGTCGCCTCGAGCGCCTCGGCGATCGCGGTGATCCCGGCGTGCGCCTCGCCGGTGTCGAGCAGGTGCTCGTCGAGCTGCCCGGACAGCGCGAGCACCGCGTCGACCACGGTCGTCACCGCGTTGTCCAGCCCGAGGTCTTCCGACCACGACTCGACGATCTCGTCGGCCAGCTGCCAGCGCGCCGCCTCGGTCAGCAGCCGCGTCCCGGGCTCGAGACCGAGACGCAGCGCATGGTCGGAGACCAGCGAGGCGGCGTACGCGTTGTAGGTCGAGACCGTAGGCCGCTCCAGGCGCGCCAGCGGGTCCTCGGACGCGCCGAGACCGAGCGCGGCCGCGCCGGGCAGCTCGACGCCCCGCTCGGCGGCGGCGTGCAGCAGCGCGCGCAGCCGGCGACGCACGCGCAGCTCCAGCTCGCCGGCCGCCTTGCGGGTGAACGTCAGCCCGAGCACCTGCCCGGGCGCGACGAGGCCGTTGGCCAGCAGCCACACGACGCGGCCCGCCATCGTCTCCGTCTTGCCGGAGCCGGCACCGGCCACGACGAGCGCCGGAGCCAGGTCGGCCTCGATGACGGCGACCTGCTCCGGCGTCGGCGGGTCGCGACGCAGGAGGTCGGCGATGACGCTCGCGGACAGCACGCCGGTCATCGCGTCACCGGGGAACCCGCGGGCTGCACCGGGCACGACGACCGCACCGGGCAGCGCCGGCAGTCGTCGTTGCGGACGGCCAGGAAGCTCGCGGCGGCCATCGACTCGGCCACGCCGTCGATGAGCTGCGTCGCCCACGCCGTGCGGTCCTCGTCGAGGGCGGGCTGCTCCTTGCAGGAGCCGTTCCGCGCCGCTCCCGCACCGACGTACAGCAGCGTGGCGCCCGCGCTCGTCGTGCCCGGCGGCAGCCCCTCGAAGGCACCCGATCCCACCGCCAGCTGATAGGCGGCCAGCTGCGGGTTCGCCTCCGCCTTCGGCCCGCTCACCTGCGATCCGGTCTTGAGGTCGACGACGCGCGCCCGCGGCCCGCCGTCCGGGCCGGGTGGCACGGCTTCCACCCGGTCCACCGTGCCGCGCACCCGCGCCCGCTCGGTCTCCACCACGAAACCGGCCTCGACC
>JAJYTJ010000278.1 GCA_021793115.1 Actinomycetes bacterium
GTCGACGATCCAGTCGGCGGTGCGGATGGTGTCCTCGTCGTGCTCGACGACGATGAGCGTGTTCCCCAGGTCCCGCAGGCGGGTCAGCGTGTCGATGAGCCGCCGGTTGTCGCGCTGGTGCAGCCCAATGCTCGGCTCGTCGAGCACGTAGAGCACCCCGACGAGTCCCGACCCGATCTGCGTGGCGAGCCGGATGCGCTGCGCCTCGCCGCCCGAGAGCGTCGCGGCCGGGCGGGACAGGCTCAGGTAGTCGAGCCCGACGTCCAGCAGGAAGCCGAGCCGCGCGAGGATCTCCTTGAGCACCTGCGCGGCGATGGCGCGCTCGCGCGGGCCCAGCTCGAGGTCAGCGAGGAAGTCCCGGGCGTCCCGGATGGGCAGCTGGCAGACGTCCCAGATGGACCTGCCGCCGACCTTGACGGCGAGCACCTCGGGCTTGAGCCGCGCCCCCTGGCAGACCGGGCAGGGCACCTCCCGCATGAACGCCTCGTAGCGCTCCTTGCTCCACTCGGAGTCCGTCTCGGCGTACCGCCGCTCGATGAAGCTGACGACGCCCTCGAAGCCCGTCGAGTACTGCCGCTCGCGGCCCCAGCGGTTCCGGTAGCGGACCTTGACCTCGTAGTCCTGACCGTGCAGCACGGCGTCCTTCGCCCGCTGGGGCAGCGCGCGCCACGGCGTGTCCATCGAGAACCCGAGGTCGTCGGCCAGCGCCGTCAGCACGCGCTCGAAGTACTCCGCCGACGTCTGGGCCCACGGTGCGATCGCGCCCTCCGCGAGCGAGAGGTCCTCGTTCGGCACGACGAGGTCCGGGTCCACCTCCAGCCGTGACCCGATGCCCGTGCACTCGGGGCACGCGCCGTAGGGGGCGTTGAACGAGAACGTGCGCGGCTCCACCTCGTCGAGCGTGAGCACGTGGTCGTTCGGGCAGGCGCGGCGCTCCGAGAAGCGGCGCTCCTTGCCCTCGTCGTCCGCGTCCGCGTCCACCAGGTCGACGACGAGCAGGCCGCCGGCGAGCGCCAGCGCGGTCTCCACGGAGTCGGTGAGGCGCCGCTGCACGCCCTCGCGCGCGACGAGCCGGTCGACGACCACCTCGATGTCGTGCTTGAGCTTCTTCTCCAGCGTGGGCGGGCTCGCCAGCTGTACCACCTCGCCGTCGACACGGGCCCGGGCGAACCCCTTGGCCTGCAGCTCCGCGAAGAGGTCCTGGTACTCACCCTTTCGGCCGCGCACCACGGGCGCCAGCACCTGGTACCGCGTACCCTCCGGCAGCTCGAGCAGCCGGTCGACGATCTGCTGCGGCGTCTGGGCCTGGACCCGCTCGCCACACACCGGGCAGAACTGTGTGCCGGCACGCGCGTAGAGCAGCCGGAGGTAGTCGTAGACCTCCGTGATGGTCCCGACGGTCGAGCGGGGGTTCCGGTTCGTCGACTTCTGGTCGATCGACACCGCGGGCGACAGGCCCTCGATGAAGTCGACGTCCGGCTTGTCCATCTGTCCGAGGAACTGCCGCGCGTACGCCGACAGGGACTCCACGTAGCGGCGCTGCCCCTCAGCGAAGATCGTGTCGAACGCGAGCGACGACTTGCCCGACCCCGAGAGGCCCGTGAAGACGATGAGCTCGTCACGCGGGAGGTCGAGGTCGATGTTCCGCAGGTTGTGCTCGCGGGCACCCCGCACCACCAGCCGGTCGTTCACGGTTCGGGAGTCTACGTCCCCGCACCGACACTCGCACACGTGTTCGACGCCCGGCGCGCCGAACCCGGGCGTCGAGCGGGCGGGGCTCAGCCCAGGCTCGTCGTCGTCTTCCCGGGCGCCGGGGTCGGGATGGCCACGACGATCTCGCGCACCACGCGCCGCAGCACCTTGCCCACCTGCGAGCGCGGGAGGTCCGGCAGCACCACGAGCCGGCGCGGCAGCGCGTACCGCGCCATCCGCTCGGCGCACCACGCCCGCACGGCCTCGAGGTCCACGCCGTGCGCGCCCTCCTCGAGCACCACGGCCGCCACCACGCTCTCGCCGTGCGTGCCCGACGGCTCGCCCACCACCGCGACGTCCGCGATCCCCGGCATGGACCGCAGATGGTCCTCGACCTGCGACGGGTACACCTTGAAACCGCCGGAGACGATCATCTCCTTCATGCGGTCGACGAGGACGACGAAGCCGTCGGGCCCGACCTGCACGACGTCGCCGGTGCGCAGCCACCCGTCGGGCAGCAGCTGGTGCGCCGTCTCGTCGGGCATATTCCAGTAGCCCTGGAACACCTGCGGACCACGGATGAGCAGCTCACCGGGCTCCCCCGGCGCGACCTCGCGCTCCGGGCGCTCCTGGTCGACGACGCGGATCTCGGTGGACGGCCACGGCAGGCCCAGCGCACCGGGACGCCGCGCGGCCGTGAAGGGGTTGCCGAGCGCGACGGGCGAGGTCTCGGTCATCCCGTAGCCCTCGATGACGAGGCCGCCCGTCAGCTCCTCCCACCGGCGTGCCACCGCGGCGGGCAGCGCCATGGCGCCGGAGATCGAGTACCCGATCGATGTCAGGTCCACGTGCCGTTCGACCGCTGCCTTGCTGAGCCGGTCGAGCATCGGCGGGACGCACGGCAGGAACGTCGCCGGGACGCGCCGCTGGGCGGCGAGGACGAGGTCCACGTCGAAGGTGGGGAAGACGACGAGCGTGGCGGCGGTGCTCGTGCCGTAGGCCAGGCAGACGGTCAAGCCGAACGCGTGGAAGAACGGCAGCGGCGCGTACATGACGTCCAGGCCGTCCCGCGGCCCGAGCCAGAGCCGCGACTGCTCCACGTTCGCCATGAGGTTGCGGTGGGTGAGCACGGCACCCTTGGGCGTCCCCGTGGTCCCGCCCGTGTACTGGATCAGCGCGGTGTCCGACGCCGCGGGCCACGGGTGCTCGCCCGGCAGCGGGCCGGTGCGCGCGACCAGCCGGTGCCACGAGGGCGTGCCCGCCGGCACCGGACCGCGCATGGCGGCCCGCTTCTCGCGCGCCGCGCGGACCGGCAGCGCGAGCGCGGCCCGCTTGCCCAGGGGCAGGTCGGCGGTGAGGTCCACCGACACCACGGTGCGCAGGGCCGGGCCGCGCGCCTCGAGCACGGCCGGCACGGCCTTGGTCCACACCAGCGCCACCGACGCGCCGCAGTCCGCCAGCTGGTGGCGCAGGGCCTGGGGCGTGTACGTCGGGTTGTGCTCCACGACGATCGCGCCGATCCGCAGCGCGGCGTGGAACGCGATCACGTGCGACGTGCAGTTCGGCAGCACGATCGCCACCCGGTCGCCGGCGCGCACGCCGAGGTCGACGAGCACCTGCGCGGCCCGGGCGACCGCGTCCGACAGCTGCCGGTAGGTGGTCCGCCGGCCGAGGAAGTCGACCGCGACCCGGTCCGGGTACCGCACGGCGGCCGACACGAGCAGCTCGCCCAGCGGCTCGTCGGGAACGTCCACCTCG
>JAJYTJ010000279.1 GCA_021793115.1 Actinomycetes bacterium
GGACGAACCCACCGGGCCGGGTCAGGCGTCGATCGTTGAGGCGGGTGACGATCCGGTCGCCGACGCTGACGACGACCCCGGCACGGGTCGTCGTCCCCTCGGGGGCGACGAGGCCGTCCTGAACGCGGTCGTTGTGGGCGCGCGTGTTGAGCGCGACGACGGTGGCCGCGTCGGGGGCCAGCAGGATCGTCGTGTGGCCGGAGGCGATGTCGGCCGACCAGGTGGCGTAGGCGTCCTCGAGCATCGACTCGCCGGGGCCGGCGTGGATGCGTCCGGCCTCGTCGTAGTCGTCGAGCACCCGCGCGTTGCCGGCACGCAGGGCGGCGGTGGCTACGGCTTCCCAGGGGTGGGTGAACCGCCACAGGGTGCGCAGGTGGGCGCCGCCGGTGCGGTCGGCCAGCAGTCCGAACGCGCCGCCGGCGTCCACGGCCGAGAGTTGGGCGTGGTCGCCGACGAGCAGGAGCTTGGCGTCGGCGGCCGCGGCCTGGCGGGCCAGGTCGTCCAGGGCGAGGGTTCCGGCCAGGGAGGCTTCGTCGACGACGACGAGTTGGCCCGGGCTCATGGTCCACCGCTGCCGCTCACGGTCCAGGCCGAGCAGTGCGGTGTCGATCGTGCGCAGCCGGCCGAGGTTCTGCCGCCCGACGAGGCCGTCGCGCATCGCGGCGAGCCGTTCGGTGATGGCGGCGCGGGTGGCGGCTCCGGGGCCGGTGGATTCGTGCAGCCATTTGGCGGTGTTCTCGCAGGCGATGCCGATGGCTCCGGCGAGGTTGGCGGCGGCGGTCGACGAGGGCGCCAGGCCGATGACGCTGCCGCGGCCGTGCTCGCGTTCCCAGGCCCGGCGCAACGCGGCCAGAGTGGTGGTCTTGCCGGACCCGGCCGGTCCGACGAGCAGGTCGATCCGGCGACCCGAGCCGGCGACACACCGGACGGCGACTTCTTGGTCGTCGGCCAGTGGCCGGTCGGTGCCCGGCAGCGCGATGGTCTCGTCGAGGATGCGCGCGGTGGGCGCGGTGGTGTCCGCGGCGGCGGTTAGCAGGCGTTGCTCGGCATCGAGGATGACCTGGTCGGTCCAGGTGTGCTCGTCGGGCCGGTCGAACACCGATCCGCCGTCGGGGCGGGCGTAGCGGCCGGTCGCCTGAAACACTGCGGGTGCCTCGAGGCTGATGCATCGGGTCAGGACGGTGTCGGTGATCTGGTCGAGGATTGCCAGCCGGTCGGCGGGCGTGGCGGCGAGCAGGCCCTTGGTCAGGCGGGTCGTCTCCGCCAGGACGTTCCACCGGGTCCAGGTCGCCCGTCGCGCCCGCACTCCGACCAGTACGCGATCGGCCAGGTGTTCGACGGCGACGCCGGGCACGTCCTCGCCGCGCAGCGGGCGGGTTCGACTGCCGGCAAGCACCTGGGCGGTCAGTTCCTGGGGGGTGCGTCCGGTGGCCTGCTGGGCGCGCTGCTGCCAGCGGGCCAGCAGGTCGCGCAGCGGCCGGATGGTCTTGGTGGGGCGGGTGGCGCGGGCGACCTGCTGACGCAGCCGGATGATCTCGACGCGGTTGGGTCCACGTCCGTGGGTGGCCATGAAGCGTGTGACCTGGGCTGTCATCGCTTCGTCTATCTGGCCGGATCGTTGGGAGAAGGTCGTCAGCAGTTCGTCGTCGACCCCGGCGAGTTCGAACGCTGGCGAGCGGTGGGCGCCGCGTGCCCGCCAGCCCCAGGTGACGGGTAGGCGGCGGGCGACCTCGTCGACCAGGAACGCCTCGTAGACCTCCGAGACGGCTACCACGGCGTGGTGCAGCGCGCGGGAGTCGACCGACCGCCATGCCCCGTCGATGCCCTGGACCTTGTTGGCCAGGACCACATGGGTGTGCAGGTCGGGATCCCCGGCCCGTGAGTCCCAATGGTCGAACGCTGCCGCCAACCCGCCGCGGGTCGACTCCTGCCGGCAGCCGTCCACGCCCGTGCGCGTGAACAGAGCCCGATCCTGCAGGAACTCGATCGCCTGCCCGACCGCGGCCGTGTGCGCTTCGTGGACGGCGCGGCGGGTCGTCGGGTCGGCCAGCGCCCACAGCGTCGAGACCGACTTCATGACCGTGAACGTCAGGTCGAAGCCCGCGACCGCGTGCGGGGTGTCCTTGGCCAGCTCGACGCGGGTGATCGTCTCGACCGCATCCGCGCGGGCCTTGGCGTCCATGCCGGCTGGCAGCGCGGCTACGGCGGCCGCGATGCGATCGGCCGGGGAGGTCGTCGTGCGGAAGGCGCGACCCAGGGCGGCACCGGTCAGCGGGTTGGTCCCGTGCCCGAACAGCCGGGCCATCGCCTGCTCGTCGACCACCGTCCCGACCGGCAGCCCCGCCGCGCTTGTGGGCCCGGTGCCGCCGAGCCCGGCCAGGCCGCGGCCGATCCAACGGCCGGGCGGGTTGCCGGACTCGGTGTAGTACGCGGTGACCGGGTCGGCGCCGGGGCGCTGGCAGTCGCCGGTGGCGATGTTGCGCAGCAGGTACCGGTAGCCGGCGCCGGCGGTCAGCTTGTGCATCGTCATCACCAATGCGCCGCACCGCCGCTCCGGCATCCGAGGGTCCCCATGCCAACGGGTGTGCAGCCGACGACGAACACGCGACGGCCGACAAGTCACGCTGCCAAGACCGAATGCCAGAGGCGTCCGGTGGCTGATGGAGGGCGAGGAGGCGATGCGGGAAGAGGTGGGGCGAGGGCGAGGTGGGGCGAGGGCGAGGTGGCGCGAGGGGGAGGAGAGGGCGGAGCGGGAAGGGGGTGGGAGGCGGTGGGCCGGGGGGAGAGAGATGGTGCCCGACGATCGGGCGGACCTGGGAGACCGTCGCCGAGGCGGCCCGGGAAGCGAACTGGTCGCACGAGGAGTACCTGGCCGCGGACCTGGAACGCCAGGTCGCCGACCGGGAGTCGGCCGGCACGACGATTCGGATCCGCACCGATCCGCCGCTACAAGCTGATCATCATCGACGAGGTCGGCTACCTCCCCTTCGACACCGACGCCGCCAACCTGTTCTTCCAGCTCGTCGCCTCCCGCTACGAGACCGGCTCCATCCTCGTCACGTCCAACCTGCCGTTCGGACGCTGGGGCGAGGTCTTCGGCGACGAAGTCGTCGCCGCCGCCATGATCGACCGCCTCGTCCACCACGCCGAAGTCCTGACCCTGGCCGGCCAGTCCTACCGCACCCGAGCCCGCCGCGAGCTGCTCGCCAAAGACCGCGACACCTAGGAGCAGCGCCGCTAGGGCGCGATCACGTCCGGCGCCGCTGGTGCTGGGGTGTCGGTGGCCTTGACGGCTTGCCTTTGATGGCTGGCGCGTACAAGGAGGTCGGCCACGTCGCGAGAAACGTCGAAGTGCCGTGCGAGCCAGTCGGGTCCGTGGCCTCGTCGGGCGTGGATCCATGCGGCGTAGGTGGCGTCTGTCGGGGTGTGG
>JAJYTJ010000280.1 GCA_021793115.1 Actinomycetes bacterium
GCCGCGTCGGCAGCACCGGCAACTCCACCGGTCCCCATCTGCACCTCGAGGTTCACCCCGACGGCGGTGAGCCGGTGAACCCGCGTAGCTGGCTCGAGGAGCAGGGCGTCTCGGTCTGATCGGACCCGCTGATCCGGTCGTAGCAAGCAAAACCGACGCGTAGCCCCGTCACAAGGCGCGCACGCGTCGCTCAGACACGCAAAGACCGCTCTGGTACGCGAAGCCCGGCGCCGTAACGGCGTCGATGATGGTTAGCGGTCCCAGCCCGCGGGCAGGACGATGTGCGCGGAGTGCGGCGTGGGCCAGTCGCTGGGCTCAGGGTCGACGGGGCCGACACCAGGAACGTGTTTCCACCAGCGGATCGGCTCACCACGTGGCGGATTGTCACGCAGCAGTGCCGTGAACCGGGTGGCCAGTTCCTCCCGGTGATGCGCGGCGAGCTCCCAACCGTAGCGGGCGACGTCGAGCCCGAGCCTGCGCAATCGCCACTCGCGCTCACCCTGCCGCGCCACGATCCGCGACGCATCCGGCCGGTTGTCGTACTTGACGGCGCCATCGGCTTCAGCCACGGCCCAGTGAAACGGCCACAACCCGTCGACCCGGAACTCCGGGCCGTCCGCTCCCACCCAGGCGTTGGACACCGGCATGGGCAGGTCGAACTCGATACAGGTGAACCGCCCCAGCGACTCGATCGGCGACTCCGCCAACGCGTCGGCATGCGCCGCCACGAACCGGGCTCGATGCACGCCTGGCCACCCGCGCATATGACCAACCGCCACCTGCAAGTCCGCGCCGGCCCGTGCGGCGGCGTCAGCCACCACCAGCGCATCCGGTACCGGGCTCGTCCTGGCCACATCGGCCACCGCCCACTCCCGGCTCATCACTCCTACCAGTCCCTGCCGCCGCGCCTGACCGGCCGGAATGCACACGGCCCGAATGACACCGGCTTGGGCTTGCACGCCGCGTGGCCGCACCGCTCGCGACCGCACCGCCTGCACAAGCTCCGGTGGCGAACCGACGGTCGGCAGCGTCCACGTCACCACAGCCGACCAGCCGGTGAGGAACGCCGGAATGGCACATGACCGGACGAAAGCTGCGGCACCCAGCCGGTGCCGCTCCCACGCCGACGCAGCCGCCAGCGCGGCGCTCGACACATAACTGCCGGGCGCAAGCCGGGTCAGGAGCCCCGCGGTACGCAGCCGCCGCAGCCGGCTTTCGTCGACGCCGGCCAGGGCAGCGGATGCCACAGTGACCACACCCAGCTCGCGGGCCAACAGTTCGGCGACATCATTCGGTATCTCACGCAAGCGAGCGGTCATGCCCGCACTGTGCTCGACCATGAGCTCCGGCGACAGCGCCACACCGGAATCTGTGGACGACACCCACATCAGGACCGTCATCCACAGGCGCGGCGAGGAGGGCCCTGCCACCACGTGGCCACCCATACAGGCCTGAGCGGTCCTAGCAACCAATACCGACGCGTAACACCGTTATAAGGCCCACACGCGTCGCTCACACGCGCCAAGACCGCTCACACGCGCAAGGACCGCTGGCCCGTCGGCCAGTCGTCAACCGACTTCGTCGGCCAGTCGTCAACCGACTTCGTCGGCCAGCTCCAACCACCTCGACTCCAGCGCCTCCCGCTCGGCCCGAAGCTCACGCAGCGCGGCATCGAGCTCTTGGACCTTCTGATGGTCGGTGGCGTGCTCGGCGATCTGCGTGTGCAGCCCCTCTTCGCGTCGCGAGAGCTTGTCCAGGTCACGTTCCACCCGGCTGAACTCCTTGCGCGCAGCACGGGTATCGCCGACGCGCGCCCGCGTCTCGCCCGCCGCCGAACGCGTCGCCGACTCGTGCCGCATCTCGAGGTACTGCTCAACTCCGCCGGGTAGGTTGACCAGCGATCCGTCGCCCGGCAGGGCCCACACGGAGTCGGTGACCCGCTCGAGGAACCACCGGTCGTGACTGACGACGACCATGGTGCCCGGCCACCCATCCAAGAGGTCTTCGAGCACCGTCAACGTTTCGACGTCGAGGTCGTTGGTCGGCTCGTCGAACAGCAGGACGTTCGGCTCGCCCATCAACAACCGGAGCAGCTGCAGACGCCGCCGCTCGCCGCCGGAGAGGTCGCCGGTGGGGGTCCATTGCCGCTGCGCGGCGAATCCGAACCGCTCCAGTAGCTGCCCGGCGGTGAGGCTGTCGCCGCTGCCCACGCGGACCTCGTTGCGCACCTCCTGCACCGCTTCGAGCACCCGCCGGGACGGGTCGAGCTCGGTGATCTCTTGGGCCAGGTGAGCCGTCACGACGGTGCGTCCGATCCGCACTCGGCCGGTGGTGGGCGCCAGGCTGCCGTCGAGCAGGCGCAGCACGGTCGTCTTGCCCGCGCCGTTGACGCCCACGAGCCCGACCCGGTCGCCGGGACCGAGCCGCCAGGTGACGTCGCGCAGCAGCGATCTACCGCCGAGCTCCACCGAGACGTCCTCGACGTCGAACACGCTCTTGCCCAGCCGCCTCGTGGCCATCTGGGCGAGCTCGTAGCGGTCGCGAGGCGGTGGTTCGTTCTCGATCAAGGCGTTCGCCGCAGCCACCCGGAACTTCGGCTTCGACGAGCGGGCACGCGGACCGCGCTGTAGCCACGCCAGCTCCTTGCGCAGCAGATTCTGCCGGTTGGCTTCGTCGGCGGCCGCCAAGCGGGCTCGTTCGGCCCGAGCCAGTACGTACGCCGAGTAGCCGCCGTCATATTGATGCACCGAGCCGTCGGCGACCTCCCACGTCGTCTCGCAGACGGTGTCGAGCAACCAGCGGTCGTGGGTGACGAGGACCAGGGTGCGTCCGGCCCCGGCCAGATGCGCCGACAGCCAGTCGATGGCCTCGACGTCGAGGTGGTTGGTCGGCTCGTCGAGCAGCACGACGTCGTCGTCCCCGATGAGAATGCGCGCCAACGCCACGCGACGCCGCTCACCGCCGGACAGCGGACCCATCCGGGCGTCCATGGAGATACCGGGCAGCAGGTGGGTCAGGACGTCACGGATCCGGGCGTCGCCCGCCCATTCGTGCGTGGCAGTGTCGTCGCCGACCACGCTGGCGCCCACCGTGGCCTCCGGGTCGAACTCGTCGCGCTGACCGAGTCGCGCGACCCGCAGGCCGCCAGTGTGCGTGACCCGGCCGGCATCGATCTCCTCGGTGCCGGCCAGCACACGCAGCAGGCTGGACTTGCCGCCGCCGTTGCGGCCGACGACACCGATACGCTCACCGGCGGCCACGCCGAGCGAGACGTCGTCGAGCACGACGCGGGTGCCGAAGGTCAACGAGACGGATTCGAGGTTGATGAAGTTGCGCGGCGCCATGTTGCGTCTAGTTTCTCATCTGCTGCTACGCCGCCGGACCGTGCACCACCAGCGCTTCGGCGCACGTACCGGACGCCGCCA
>JAJYTJ010000069.1 GCA_021793115.1 Actinomycetes bacterium
AGCACCGGGGTCTGCTTGTCGGACCCGGGGGTGCCGACCAGGCCGCGGCGGGCCTGGCGGGTCCGGGCCGGAACCACGATGAGCGAGCCGTCGGCGCCGCTGGCCTGCACGTCCCACAGGTCGCCGTTGCGCACGAACCCGCCGGGGCGGGTCAGGTGCCGGTCGTTGAGGCGGGTGACGATCCGGTCGCCGATCCCGATCGTCACGCCGGCGCGGGTGGTGATGCCCCCGGGCTGGACGATTCCGTCTTGGACGCGGTCGTTGTGCGCCCGGGTGTTCAGTGCGGTGACGGTGGCGGCGTCGGGGGCGAGCAGGACGGCGGTGTAGCCGGCGGCGACGTCGGCGGTCCAGGCGCTGTAGGCGTCCTCGAGCATCGACTCCCCCGGCCCGGCGTGGATCCGCTCGGCGTCCTCGTAGGTCTCGACGACGCGCGGGTTACCGGCGCGCAGGGCGGTGGTGGCGTCGGCCTCCCAGGAGTGGGTGAACCGCCACAGGGTGCGCAGCTGGGCGCCGCCGGTGCGGTCGACCAGCAGGCCGAACGCTCCCCCGGCGTCCACCGCTGACAGCTGGGCGTGATCGCCGACCAGCAGCAGCTTGGCACCCGCCTGCGCGGCTTGGCGGGTCAGCTCGTCGAAAGCGAGCGTGCCTGCCAGCGAGGCCTCGTCAACAACCATCAACTGGCCGCAACGCAGAGTCCAGCGTACGTCGTGGGCACGAAACCCCTGCACGGCGGTGTCGATGGTGCGCAGCTGGCCGATGTCCCGTGGCACGGCCGCGGCGCGCATCGACAGCAGGCGCTCGACGATCGCGGCGCGCTGGGCCGCGCCGGGGCCGGTGGACTCGTGCAGCCACTTGGCGGTGTTCTCGCACGTGATCCCGAGGGCTCCGGCGAGGTTGGCGGCGGCGGTCGACGAGGGCGCCAGGCCGATCACCGCGCCACGACCGTACTGACGTTCCCAGACCCGCCGCAGCGCTGCCAGGGTTGTCGTCTTGCCCGAGCCGGCGGGGCCGACGAGCAGATCGACCAGCCGCCCCGAGCCGGCGATCGTGCGCACCGCGGCAACCTGGTCGTCGGCCAGGCGGCCGTTGGCGTTGCCCGGCAGCGTGAGGGCCTCGTCGGGCACCAAGGCGGTCGGGGCGCTGTCCGACGAGGCCGCGGCCAGCAGTCGCTGCTCGGCGGCCAGGATGACGGTGTCGGTATAGGCGTGCTCGCCAGGCCGGTCGAACACCGACCCGCCGTCGGGGCGCGCGTAGCGGCCTGTCGCGACGAACACCTCGGGGGCTTCCAGGCTCACGCACCGGCCCAGCACGGCGTTGGTGATCGCGTCGAGGATCGCCAATCGGTCCTCCGGCGTGGCGGCGACGAGCGCCTTCGTGACGCGGGCGGTCTCGGCCATGACGTTCCAGCGGGTCCACGTAGAGCGCCGCTCGCGTACCCCGGACAGGACTCGGTCAGCCAGTTCGTCGACCACGGCCGCCGGGACGTGCGCCGCGGAGATCGGCCGGGTGCGTGACTCTTGCATGACGCGGGCGGTCAGCGCCGCCGGGCTCAGTCCCGTGAGCTCGCCGGCGCGCTGGCGCCACCGGGTTAGCAGCTCGCCGAGCGGGACGATCTTCTTGCTCGGGCGCGTTGCTCGCGTCACCTGCTGCCGCAGCCGCGTGATCTCGATCCGGTTCGGGCCCCGGCCGTGGGTGACGGCGAACTTGCTAATCACGTCGATCATCGCTTCGTCGATCTGCGACGCTCGTTGGGAAAACGTCGCCATGAGCCCGTCGTCCACCCCGTCGAGCTCGAGCGCCGGCGGACGGCGCATTCGATCCCGCCACCCCCACCGCACCGGCAGGCGCCTTGCGAGCTCGTCGACGAGGAACGTCTCGTACGTCTCCGACATCGCAACCAGGGCGTGATGCAGGGCACGGGAGTCGACCGACATCCACCGGCCGTCGAGGGTCTGCACCTTGTTCGCCAGCACGACGTGCGTGTGCAGATTCGGATCGCCCGCGCGGGAGTCCCAGTGGTCGAAGGCCGCCGCGATCGCCCCGCGGGTTGGCTCCTGTCTGCAGCCAGCCGCCCCGGTGCGCGTGAAGAGGGCGCGGTCCTCCAGCAGCGTCATCGACTGGGCGACGGCTGCGGTGTGCGAGTCGAAGATCGCCTGCTGCGCGGCAGAGTCGGCGACCGCCCACAACGTCGACACCGACTTCACTACCGTGAACGTGAGGTCGAAGCCCGCGACCGCGGTGCCGGTGTCCTTGGCCAGCTCGACCCGCATGATCGTCTCGACCGCCGCCGCGCGGGCATCCGGCGTCATGTCCGCCGACAACCCCTTCGTGGCCGCCGCGACACGGTCGGCAGCCGATGGGGTCTGCGGGTACGCCCGTCCGAGCGCCGCGTTCGTGAGCGGATCGTGGCCGTGGCCATACAGGCGGGCCATCCCCCGCTCATCGACCGCGGAGCCCCCGGCAACGCCAGGTCCCGCGTCGTCTTCGCAAGGCGCGCCGAGGCCGGCAAGGCCGCGACCGATCCACCGGCCCGGCGGGTTGCCCGACTCCGTGTAGTACCCAGTCACCGGATCCACGCCAGTACGCCGGCCGTCACCTGTCGCGATGTGCCGCAGCAAGTAGCGGTAGCCAGCGCCGGCCGTCAGCCGGTGCATCGTCATCACCAAGGCGGCTCATCGCCCCCGCGCTGCGGCATGACTCTCGTCCCCATCTCAACCGGGGGGCGGATCTACCCCGAACACGCGACGTCCCGGCGCCAACGGACCTGGGTGCGCATGCGCGGTGGAGCACGATCGACCTCAGCCTCAGTCCCGCGGATCGGCGAAGAGCCCTTCGTCCACTGGTGCCGGCAGAAGGTCGCCGAAGGTCCCCAACTCATCGTCGGTGAGGTCGTGGACCAGCGGAATTGCTGACCGCAGCAACACTCCGATGGGGAACACAGCACTGGTGTGGCCGGTGGCCGAACGTTGCCTGAAACCAACCTCAACGTCGCCACCACCCGGCATTGCTGCCGTTGCTGCCTCGACGTTCACGCCGTCGATATCCTCGACGAGCTTCGCCAGCTCGACGTCTTCGAGCACATCCGTGCCCTCGGGTGATTCATACGTAACGACTCGATCGCCGCGAGTGAACTGCACGCGCGTAATCGCGGCATGAGTCGCCTGAGCGCGCTGCTTCAGTTGCGGAAGATCCGGCGGCCGGACCTCTTCCGCTGTTGGCAGCTCCTCGATCTTCTTGCCGGCGAGGTAGGCCGCCCAGTTGAGCCCACGAAGAGTGAGGCATCCACGATCCACGATCCATCGGGGTACGGTCTCCGGCTCTCCAAGCTGGAATTGCCGGTCAAGGAGACGCACCGCCTTCGCCTGCAACCGATCCAGGTTTGCGCGGACGAGTGCCTGGAGCGAGGCTGACGGGTCCGAGATGCGCAACCGACCGATCTGCTCAGTCGTCACCGCCCGACCCACTCGACGCCAGAACTCCTCAGGAGACTCGGTCACAACGCTCAGCAGGTAGGCGAGATCGTCGTCGGTGAGACGCCCCACATCCGAAGCACTGGGGAAATCAGAGGCCGATCCGCCGTTGCCTTCCCAGACCGCGCGCAGCACTCGTGTCAAGCGACCCGACTGCACCTCGCTCAGGTGTTCCTGGATCGCGTCGACAGCGCGACGTGTCGGCTCCGCGTCGACCCCGGCAGCCCCGTCAAACCCGGCCATTGTTGAGGTTGTCAGCGCCCCAACATGCCTTGAATCCCCAAGCCCCTTCCCGCCACGGACGAGTGCTTGACCCAGCAGTCCGAGTACGGGGTGCTCCAGGCGGACGCTCGAAATGGCTGCGATGCCCGACGGGTCAGTGATCCACGCTTCCGCGCGGCTGGCCTCGGTGTCCAGCCTGGTCTGCTGCGCTTCCTCGGCGACAACAGGGCCGGCCTCGTTGAAGTCCTCAAGCGTGAACAGCACCGACCCGCGCGCGGTCTTCAACTCGACGTCCTCGAGAAGCCACTCCGGTGACGCCTGCGCCCGCAAGAACAAGAGGCGCTCGTCCCGCTCCTGCGGCCAACTGAGGACCATGTCCGGCGCGAGGCTGTGGTTGAAGTACTCCGTCGTACGGATCTTCACAGCGGGATCGGCCGCACGCACCTCGGTCGCGACGGCGCGCTTGATCGTCGTGATGCGATCCCGCGGATCTGCCTGATCCGCAGCCGCCGCCAACGCCTGCCGGAATTCGTTCCTCACGAGACGATCCCCTCCTGGGCAATCAGGCGGGTCACTTCAAGGTAGTGCTCAGGAGCCAGCACCAGGCTCTCCTGCTGCTCGCCGAGCGTCACCAACCACACACGGTCGGCGACTCGCGTCATCCGCTCGGCGTCGAGTTTCGCAGCCCCCTCCGACACGTCTACCGTCCCAAGTACGCGGGAGACGTTCGCCTTGTGGAGCACTGCCTTCTGAACGCTCTCGACAGAGGCATGCGTGTCCCACATCTGCGCCTGGAAGGGTGACCACGAGATCCACAGGAAGTTGCCGCAGCGATCCGGATGCGTGCCGAGCGCCACGTAGGCCTTGGCTAGGAAATCTCGGAAGTGAACGGGGAGGTCGCCCTCGCGCTTGTAGTTCTTCACCTCAGCAAGGAAGGACTGACCGCCCAGCTCACCCCCGCGAAAGGTGCCACCGAGGTCGAATGTGTACGTCCCGCCACCGAACGGCCAGGCGAACGTGAGCAGTTCCGCCATTGGCTTGTCGCCGTGCGTCCATGACTTGTCGACCCGCGTCGTCATCTCCAGCCACCGCTTGGCGCGGTGCAAGCCGTCGCGACCCGTCTCCTGCGCGTCCTCGCCGGCCACGCGGGCAGGCTAGCGCGAGACCGCCACGCGCACCGGCCGCTGAACAGGTGAAGTCGAAGGCTGACATCGGCCGCGCTCGTCCGCCGGCCTCACGCACTGCATGGATGAGCGCTGCGCCAACCACCCAAGTCCCGGTCGGAGTGCCAGACGAGTCACACACCTCTTCCCGCCCCGACCGACCACCCGTGCCCACCTTCGCGCCGTCCGCCCCGACCCTCCGTCCGCGCCGCCCGCCCTCACTCCCCGACTCCGCTCCTCCCTACCACCGCTCCCACCAATTGCGCCCCGGCCGACGCGCCCACGACCGAGCCCGACGACGCGCGGCCGATCAAGCGGGGCCACTCGCGCTTGCCCGCGTCCGCTCGTTGGCTTCGCGCCGACACGCCAGCGACTAGACGCCATCGAACGCCCGTTCGATCATTCGCTCATGCGTGGACCCGGAAGTGACGCTGGCGCCCACCGTCGGCTGAACCAGCGCTGCTGGGCTGCCCACCTTGCCGGCGACCTGCCCGCGTTGCTCGATCTCGCCGACGATCCCGCCCTCAGCCCAGACATGGTCGCCACCATCGGCCCTCTCGCCCGCGAGGACGGCGATCCCGACCTGATCCACCGCATCCTGAGCCACCCTGCCTGCGGCGAGGGCGTAGCCAGCCGCTACGCCACGCACCCCGACCCCAAGATCCGACTCCGCGTCGCTGGCTTCCCCGGACTGGTCACGAGCACGCTGGGGATCCTTGCCGTCGATCGCGACCCCGCCGTCCGCGCCGCGGCAATCGAAGCCCTCACCCAACGCGCAAGCGGATGAGAGATCAGCGGTTGACCGACAACTTCGCGTATGCGAACGTATCTGTCATGTCGTTGGTAAGCGTCGGCGACGCTGCTACGCGCCTGGGGATCACCGCCCGGCAGGTGCAGCATCTGGTTGCCCGCGGCGAGTTGACCGCGCCGGCTCGGGGGGTCATCGACAGCGACTCCCTCGAGCGATTCCTCGCCGTGATGGGCCGCGACCGCACACGCGCATGGGCTGAACCGACTGCGTGGGGCGCGGCGGCGCTCCTGTCTGGCCGAGAGGCGTCGTGGATGGGGGCCACACAACGCTCTCGACTGAGGGCCCGCCTGCGGTCACTGACCGCTGTCGAGCTCGTCGAGCGGACCCGTGAGCGGGCCGCGGTCACCAGATACTCAGGTCACTCGGCGACCACCGCACCATTGCGCGCGGCCATCGTCGACACCAGCCCTTGGGCCACCCGGCTCGGCCTCACACCGGCCACGGGAGTCGACGGCTACGTCGCGTCCAAGGGGCTGGACGGCCTGGTCCGCCAGTTCGCCCTCGCGCCCGACGACGGCGGCCGCATCGTCCTGCGGGCAACCACCTTCCCGATCCAGACCGTTCGAGAGCTCGCCGACTCCGGCGTGGTGCTCGCCGCACTGGACCTGGCCGCGTCCCTCGACGTGCGCGAGCGGCGAGCCGGTCTGGACGCTCTGACTGACGCTCTGGAGACGTTGCGTGGCTGACCGCCCGACGATCGTCGTCCCGACCCCACCCGGCGGCTGGGGAGCGCCATGGCCGAACGTGGCCGAGATCGCGACGGTGCTCCCCCACACCCGCTGGACGCTCGTCGGCGGTCTGATGACCCAGCTGCACACCGTCCACCACGGGCTGGACGTGGTGCGCCCGACCAACGACGTCGACATCGTGCTGCACCTGGAGACCACCCGCGGCCTTGCCAGCGACGCCGCCAAGGCTCTGGAGGATCTGGGCTACCGGATGCTCACCTCGATCGATCCCCGCCAACGCACGGCGCACCGGTTCGTGCGCGGCACCGCCAGGGTCGACCTGGTCACGAGCGGTACGGACGTCGTCGACGTCCTGGTTGCCGACCACGTCGCGCCCCGCGTCGTCGAGCAACTGCGAGGACGGGACCTAGTGGCGATCGAGGGCGGCACCCAGGCGCTGCGCCGCACCATCAACGCCGAGCTGTCGATCCTTGACGAGGGCACGACGATCGTCAGCGTGCCCAACGTCTTCGGCGCGCTCATCCTCAAGGCCGCCGCGTTCCGCACCGACTCGCGTGACCCCGAGCGACACCTCCAGGACGCCGCCGCACTGCTGTGCTGCCTTCCCGACCCGTTCGCCGCACGCGAGCAATACACCGGGTCGGACCGCCAACGCGTCGCCACCCTCGTCCGCCACCTGCCCGACGACGCCCGCTACTGGAACACGATCCCCATCGCCGCGCGGCGCGAGGGCCAGGCAGCGCTCCGGATCCTGGCCGGCTGACCGCCGCTGCGGGGGTCAGCCGCGCAAGACCCGGCGCACGCAGGGGGCAGGCGCGCCGGGTCCGTCTCCAACCCTGCCACCGTCGCGCCGCGCAGTGCGGCCAATCACGCAGCCAATTCGTCCGCCTGCGAGTTCCAACCTCGACGCCCACGCCGCGCTTGACGACAGGTCGAGCCGTCGCATGTTGCGTCGCGAGCCGCCCCCCTTCCCGGTAGAGGCGCTCGCCGTGCACAGATCCTAGGGCGACGGATCCGTGGCGCCGACGACGTCTCGATGCTCGGGACAAACGCCAGGAGGCTCCCATGGACACCTGCAGGTGGTCGAGATGCGCCAGCGCCGCGATCGAGCACGCCGGCCCGCGGTGGGCTGGCGTCTGGTCGCTGCTCTACACGGCCGGCACTGCCGCGACGACTCTGGCCACGCACACGAGCCTGCTGGCCGGTTCGGAGCTGACGTGGGCTGCGATGAGTCTGCGGTGGGCCCGCGACGAGATCGAGCACGCCCACCGCGAGCTGCCGTTCACGTCCCGGACCGTGGACCTTGGCGACCTGGGCGCCGACGACGATCCCGCCCTCGCAGGCGCGATCCTGCGCGACCTCGCGGCTGCGATCCTCGAACGGCTGCACCCGATGGCCGTCGGAGGCGACCCCGCGGCGGCAGATCTCACCGACCGCATCAGCTCGCTGGTCCGCTCGGCCACGCCAGCGTTCGCGGAGCCGGCGCCGTGACCGCCACCTACGGCGACCTCGTCGGACAGGCCGGCGCCGACCTGCACGTCGGGATGATCCAGGTCATGCGCCACCGCGCGCACGACGAACACCACGCGGCCAACCTCGTCGGCGCCTACTACGACCTGCTCGTCGCGCTACGCAAGCACACCTGGGACCTCGTCGACCCGTTGCGGGCCCGCACCGAAGACCTCCTCGCCGCAGCCGACGGCCACCTCGACGGCGACGTCGACGTCGCCGCGGTGCGCGTCTTCGGCGCGATCCAGCCCATCAACCCGCGCCGCTGGAACCTGCCCTACCCCGACGCCGACTTCGCGCACCCCTGGCTGGATGCCGCCGACAAGCTCGGCGCTGCCAGCGACCTGCTGGCCACCCACGTCAGCTGGCGCGGACAGCCCTTGTCCGAACACGCCGACGCCGTGATGAACGTGACCAACCGCCGCGGTGCCCTGATGTGGATCGCCGAGCTGACCTCCACCGCCCTGTCGCTCGAGCTGCCGTTGGGGGCCGCCTGCCGACAGGCCGGTGTCGACTGGCTCACCGTCCACAACTGGCTGCCGAACCTGGACCACCTGCAGCCCCTCGTGACCCGCGTGCGGGATCTGGCCTCCACCTACTACGCGCGCCGCGGGCTGGCCGACGTCCCCGTCAACGCCCACCCGATCCGGATGGGCGAGCCGCTGGTGGAGCTGACCGACCGGATGCTGCGGCTGCGGCACGCCGCCTGGGCCCTGAACTCCCGGCCCGACTACTCCGTCGTGACCCTGCACGACTTGGCCGGCCTGGGCATGCAGATTCACCTGCACACCGCGGCCGCCCACGGCGTCGACTTGGCACGCGGGATCGAGCGCGGCTCACCGCAGGTTACCGCCGCCCACATCTACCAGGATCTGGCTGGCCAGCTGCACCGCTACCTCGCGCCCGGACCTCCCGACCCCGTGATCCGCACCGACATCCTCGCCGTGCGCCAGCTCCTGCTCGACGTCGCACCGCCAGCCCGAATCGGGCGACTGACCCGCCTCGGGGACCGCCTCGCCCGTGAGTCTCTGTCCGGGCTGCATGGCGCTTGCGATGTCATGAGCCAGATCAGCCAGATGAACCGGGCCACGTTCGCCGCCCTGGCCCGCTCCGGACACATCCAGACTCCGGCCCGCCTCGTCACCGGCGATGAGCTGTCCGACGACATCGAACGCACCCAGCAGAAGCTCGACGGTGCCCGCACGCTCATCGCCACCCCGCACCAGGTGGAGGGCACCCTCGAGACCTACGACCGACTGGTCGCCGTCGTCCCCGCCTCCCAGCCGTACGAACCCCCGATCACGCGCGCCGCCAGGTACGAGCACCCGGCGCTGATGAGGAAGGAGGAGTTCGCGTGACCACCACCGCCGAACCCGGAACCGTCGAACGCCTGCGCGCCTGGGCCAAGGGATCCCTGTTGCTGGAGGCGTCGATCGAACTCCTGATCCGCGCGTTCGACGGGCGGTTCGCGCGGGCCAGCCAGCCCTGGATCCGCGTTGAACCCAACGGAGCCACCTGGCTCGACGACCAATTCCTCGCCTCCGCCTTGGGTGGACTGGCCGGCGGGGAGCGACGCGTGCTCTCGATCGTGGTCGCACTCGCCGACACCACCGGGGCCCACCGCGTCGACCTCGCCGATGTCGTTGCCGGGATCGACCGAGACAACCTCGACCTCGTCCTTTCCGCCCTGGCCCACGCCGGCGGATCACACCAGCACTCGCGGCTCACCCCGACGAACGACGCGAGCGGCTACCGCGTCGACCGGTTCACGTCGCTGCACCCGTGGCCTGCGGCCGCACCGCCGACGGCCGCCGACACGGCTGTCACCCGGAACGCCAACGTCCGCCCGGGCGTCCACAGACGCTGACGAGGATCGCGACCAGCTCTGGTGGGTCGTGTTGCGAGGGCGCCAACCGCCAGGCTCGCTGAGCGCCAACGCGGGGAGGGCGTTACCGCCAGCGGCCTCGATGTCCTTCTCACGACCGCGCCGCCGCGACCGACGACGTGAGGTCTGCCCGCAGATCCGCCCACACGGTCTCCTCCAGAACTGCCACTCCACGCTCCCTCATGGCACCAGCGAGGGCGGCGTCCCAGGACGCCTCGGTCACGCGCCCCACGCGCGCCCCGTGCGACGCCACCCGCGAGAGGTAGTCAGACGCCGACATCCGCCACGGTCGGGCACCGGTCTGCGCGCAGACGTAATCGGCGATCCGCACGCCGTCCCCATCGAGGTCGCCGTGATACCGCAACTCGTGACCCTGCGATCCGAGGCCGACCAGTAGCTCCATCGCGGCCCCCGAGGGCCAGCCAGACACGCACACGACCGGCGGTATTCCGTCGCCGAGCTCGGTGCAGGCCAACGACAAGATGGCCGGGTTCTCGACGACGAAGACGCGACACGTCCCGGGCAGCACAGGCACACCCTGGCGGACGACCGCGAGCGTGAGGCTGACCGCCTGCCCGACGGATGCCCCGACGCGGCAGATCCGGTCCGCGGGCGAGGACCCCGCCGCGGTGAGGCCTGCGACGAGCACCGTCGAGGACAGGTCGTCGTCGAGTACGCCGGCGGCCCGCCACGTCGCCCGTCGGTCGGCCGCGCCGGCGGACTGGCCCAGGGCTCGCAGCACGAGAGTGGACAGGGGCGAGTTCGCGTCCAGCGCATGCGTGTCGTTGAGCACCCGACCGGCGAAGACCGGCATGGGCTCGCCGGAGCTTGGCAGCGCCTCGAGTACCAGCAAGGCGCGCTCAAGCAGGATGCGGGTCTTCGCGACGGATCCGCGGGTGCCCGTGGACCGGACGTCGGCGACCCAGCCCTGCAGGTCACGCTCTCGGACGACTGGATGCGCGGCGAGCCAGGCCCACAGGGCCGCACGCTCGTCGGCTGCCGTTGCGCGTGCCGCCTTCGCGTCCCGGATCGGCCCGAACTGCGTCTCGAGGACGGCCCGCAGCGGCTGCCCGGTGAGCTCGAGCACGGCGTGCTCGATGTCGCGCAGGGCGAACGACGTCCCCGGCGCCGGTCGGGTCGGAAGGCCGAACAGGTCGGCGATCGCGTCTTGCTCCGCCCGGTCCATGACATCAACCCGCACCCGGCCGACGGGCGCACCGGTGGAGAGCCGGCGGTGGCACTCGCGCATGAGCGGATCGAGCCCGGTCATGCGAACAGCGTCTCGGACGGGTCCTCAGACAGATCGCGCCCATTCCAGACGAACCGCGTCGTCGTGACGGCCTCGTCATCGTCCGTCCCGGCGGCCAGCGCGTGGATGGCGATGCCGGCGACTTCCGGATAGGTCGCCCACTCGTGGTCGGACGTCAGGACGAGGTCGAGGTCGAGTTCTCCGAGCAGGGCGAAGATCTGTCCACGGTTGGCGGAGTCGATCCCGACGAACACCTCGTCGAGCAGGATGAGCCGGGGCGCGAGCGGCGTCGCCTCGTAGTGCGCGGCGAGCGCGGCGAACAGCGGCAGGTGCAGCGCGATCGCCTTCTCGCCGCCGGACAGCACCCCGTGCGCCTGCCGGGTCAGCGTGCGCCACCCCTGGTCGTCGCCGCGGTTCATCTCGACCCGGAACTGGTGCCAGGCGGTGTAGTCGAACACGGTCGCGAGCTGCTGCGCCCAGCTGCCCCCGGCGTCCTCGGTGTGCGTCTGGTCGATGCGAGCGCGGAAGAAGTCGTGCAGCGCTTGCCGCTCCTCTTCGACGAGTCGGGCCGGGTCCTTGAGCAGCAGGGACTGCGCGTGCCGCATGCCGCCTCCCTCGTCGTCGCGCACCTCCCAACGGAGCCGGACGCGGACGTCGGATGCCGTCCGCACGGTCGCGAGACGGTTGTTCATCCGTTCCACCAGCTCGTGCGCGTCCCGGATCATCGCGGACAGGTGTCGACGCGTGTCGCCGGTCAGGGCCTGCTCGAACAGTGCCCGTTCCGCCTCGGTGAGCTCGGCGCCCGCCCTGGTGCGCTCGTCCTCGACGACGTCGAGCAGGTCCTGCATACCGATGCGGCGGCCGGCGGTGGCGGCGGTCGGGACGGTGAATCCGTCGACGTCCTCGAGCTCCAGGAGGGCGCGCGAGCCGAGCCGGGGCGCGGCGTCGTACAGGCTCTGGGTCAGCCGGTTCAGCGTGTTCGCGACCGTGTCGTTCGCGCGCTCCGGGAGGTCGCGGTCGATCCTGCGGGCCGCCTCGAGCACCGCGCGCACGCGATCTTCGGCGTCGAGGTCGATGGCGACACCCGCGTCACGCGCCAGCGAGGTCCGCACGACCGCGACGAGCGCGTCGCTCACCGCGGCCCGATGAAGCCTGGCTTGCTCGTGGGCCGCCTCCGCCGAGACCGACCGTTCCTCGAGCTTGGCCACCGCGTTCGACGCTTCCGTGCTCGCTGTCTCACGACCAGGAAGGTCAGCCCGCGCCGAGCCGATCTCTGTCTCGACCTCCCCCATCCGGGTCGCCGCCCGCTCATACCCGGCATCGAGCAGCTCCTGGAGCTCGGCCAGCCGGGCCGCGAGCGCGTTGGCCTCGGTCCGGTCGCTCTCCGCGCGTGCCGCGAACTCGTCCGCATGGGACGCGTCCTCGTCGGCGCGTAAGCGAGCGGACTCCGCACTAGCGGTCGCACGCGAAGCGTCGCGATCGGCTCGGACGAGCTCGTCGAGCGCATGTCGGGTGTCCGCAACCTGATCGCGAACGGCGGTGAGCGCAGAGCGGGTCGTCGGCAGGCCGAGCCGGTCCGCCGCGAGCGCGAGCGACCGGGCGTGCTCGTCCACGCGCCGCTGGGCCGCGTCGCGCTCGTCACGTGACGCCGCCGCCGAGCGCTCGCGCTCCCCGAGCACGGCGAGCGCGTTCTCTACGGCCCGCCGGCCGCGACGCACCTCGACGCCGGAGGGAGCGGCCTCAGCGTCACGGCGTGCCGTGGTCTCGCGCTCGGCGAGCGTAACGAGCCCCGCATCGAGGCCAGCGACGTCCCGCGAGACGTCGGAGAGCTGCTCCTCGAGCGCCGCGAGACGCTCCTGGCGGTTCCGTTCGCGCGCGGTGGCTCCGACGTACTGCGCCGCGGCCTTCGACCAGGAGCCGAAGGTGACGCCGAGCCGCCAGCGGCCGTCGACGGCCACCCAGGAGCCAGCGTCGCTTGCCCCGAGCCCGACACCCGTGAGCGCGCGACGCACCGCGTCCACCACGTCCGCCTGCTCGGCCGCCGCGTCGACGCTCAGGACGTCGGCGAGCGAGGGCCCGTCGACGGGCGTCCCGGGGCCGACCAGCACGTCGTGTCCGTCGACCCACACCTGCCCGCTCGGCGTCACCCAGGCGTCGAGCAGACCGCTGGCTTCGAGCGCGGCCTCGAGGGACGCGCGTTCGTCGTCCGACACCTCGTCGCGAAAGTCGACGACCTGCCAGAGCGGCGCACCCGAGCGACCGTGGCGCGCGGCGGTCCGGAACCGCGCCGCGGGCGGCGGGACGAGGCCGGCCGCGGCGAGAGCCTCCCGCTCGGCGACCAGCGCGGCGTGCCGTGCCATCGCGTCGTCGCGCTTCCCATTCAGCAGTGCGCGCTCGGCCGCCAGCCTGGCCACGTGATCGCCGAGCAGCGCCGCGACGTACGCCGTGAGCCGCTCGTCGCGCGCGGCCGCCTGAGCGTCCGAAGGCTGCGGTTCGAGCTCGGAACGGCTCGTCGCCCACGCCCCGACCGCCGCGATGAACTGCTCGACCGCGAGCTCCAGCGCTCGCTCGGCCTCCCCGAGCACCTCGCGGGCATCCGTGACGGCGTCAGTTGCCCGGGCGAGCCGTTCCTCCTGCTGCGCGCGCTCTGCCACCGCGTCGTCGTGGACGTCGACGAGCCGACCGATCTCAGCCGCCTGGTCCTCGCGCGCGGCCAGCCAGGCATGCAGGTCCGCCGGTGCGTCGACGAGCTCGACCACGCCGAGGCCGGACGTGAGCACCCGCAACGCGTCGTCGCGCCGTGTCCGCTCGGCCTGCGCGGTGGTGGCGGTGGCCTCAAGTGCGCGCGCGTCCTCGACCGTCTGCGCGGACCGCTCGGCCGCCCGTCGCGCATCCTTCTCAGTGACCTCGGCCGTGTGCTCGGCGCCGTGCACGCGCCGTCGCAGCTCCTCGAGCTGCTGACCGCTGCGGTAGTCCTCCGAGCGGGACAAGGTCTCCCGGTCCCCCGTGAGCTGGTCCAGCCGCCGGCGCGCCGCGCGGTAGGCCTCGAGGGCCTTGGCCGCTTCGGAGCGTGCAGCGTCGAGCCGTTCGGCGCCCAGTCGCAGGTCGCGTGACGTCGCGTCGACCCTGGTCGCTGCGCCGGTCACCGCCCGGGCGCGCTCGCGCAGAACTGCCCGGCCGTAGGCGCGCGCCCGATCCAGCACGGCGTGTGCCGCCTTGACCTCCTCGTCGAGCCCCACGAGGTGGGCGCGCTGCTGGTCCAGCCGCTCGAACCCCTCGGCCAGCTCCTGGATCTGGGCGGCGTCGACCGGGGGCAGCGCACTCGACAGGATCGACGAGAGCGCGGCCGGGTCGAGGTGCTCGGAGAGCTTGGGGCGGCGCAGCTGCAGCAGCGCCCCGATCAACGTCTCGTACCGATCGGGCGTCATCGTCGGGAACACCGTCTGACGGACCGCTGCCCGGTACTCGCCCGCCGTTGCGAACACCGTCCCGCGCCCGACCAGCTGTTCGCGCAGCGCACCTGCCGTGAGGGGTGTCTGGTCTGCCGTCAGCTCGAAGTCGACACCGACCCGCCCGTCGGCGAGGAAGTAGTCCACGCGAGGGCGGGTCTCGGAGCGGCTCGCCTGCAACCGTGCACCGATCGTGAGGAACCGCTCGCCGGCCCCCTCGTCCCGCACCAGCTCCAACCACACGAACCCGACCCGGGTGGTGCCCGACGCGCCCTGACCCATGAGGTTCCAGTGCATCGACCGCGCACCCTGGGCGAAGGTCGACAGCCGAGATGCGCTGAGGTTTGCGTCGAACAGGAACGGCAGCAGCAGCTCGAGGGCCTTGGACTTGCCCGAGCCGTTCGGCCCCCGCAGCAGCAGGCGGCCGTCGTGGAACGTGAACACCTCGTCGTAGTAGCGCCAGACGTTGAGGATCCCGGCGCGGGTGGGCCGCCAGCGCGTCGTCATCCGTTTACTCCCTCGTCGTCGGCGCCATCGAGCTCGGGGATCCAGAAGAGCTCGACGTCCTCGAAACCCACCTCTGGGGCCAGCGCATGGCGGGCCGCCCGCGGCGCCGGCTCCAACGCGGCCGCTCGGTACCGCTGGGCCGCGGGCAGGGCGCGCAGCGACGTGCCGATCAGCTCGGCCAGGTGGTGGCGTCGCAGCAGGTCGATCGCCTCGCCGAGCAGGCGGCCCGGCCCGTCGTCGTCCTGGTACGTGCGGGCCCACCCCCGGTTGTCGGCCAACAGGGCGGCCACGTACTCGTGCAGCAACGCGAGCGACGCCTCCTGGCTCCCCGGCTCCGTCAGCACGGCGAGCAGCCGGAGCCCCGCCAAGGACGAGGCGCCGTCGGCCGGGAACACCTCGTCGGTGCTCCACCGGTCGGGGTCGACGAGCAGCCATCCCTCGGCCCGTTCCTCGAGCACGAACCCGGCAATCTGCGCCGCCTGGCGCAGGAGCCGGCGACCGCTGATCGACTCCAGGTACGCCCGCTGGTCGGCGGGCAGCCGATCGCGGTAGACGACCGGGTCGTCGAACAGCGCCCGCATGGCCTGATGGCGACGCCGGCGGAGCACCCGGGGGTCGTCCGGGCCGTCCGTCTCGGCGTCGTCGGGCCGCAGGGGGACTTCGAAGTCTGGCTCGGCCCGGAGCCCGTCGAGCACCTGGTCGAACCAGTCGGCACCCGCCGCCGTCACCTGGCTCGCGCCGACCGGTGACGCCGTCAGCAGGAAGGTCGCCACCGTGTCGATCCGGTAGAGCACCGCAGAGGCCGCGTCGTCGGCGAAGGTCTCGGTGCGACCGTCGACCGCGACCAGCACGCCGAGCTCCTCGAGTAGCAGCAGGACGTCGACGAACGCCTTGCGGTGCTGGTGCCGGCTCGTGTCGAACGATGGCAAGTCCTCGTCGACCGCGCACGCGTGCACTACAGCGTCCGCAAGCTCGCCGAGCGCGGCCATCCGCCGGGTGGTGAGCTCAGCCGCGACGACGCACAGAAGGACGTACCGGAGGCGGTCGAACGGCGCACCCGAACGTGGGCGCCGCGCCGGACGGTCGTCGCCGTCGGTGAGCCCGGCCGGCGCCACCTTGGCCAGGCGGACCACCCCACTCCGAGGTTGGATGTCGATCGACCACCCGAGGGTCCGGTCGAACCACTCCGTCACCGCCACACGTCGCCGACGCACGAGCTCGTACTCCTCGGGAGCACGATCCTGTCGGATCGTCGGCGACCTCAGCAGCGAGCGGATCGCCCTGGCCGTCTCCTCACGCTCGGTCAACGCGAGCTGGTTCTGCAGCGTGCTCACCGCGCGAGCACCTCGCCGAGGCGCGCCGCGCCCGTCAACATGATCGTCAGCTCGAAGTCCGGGCAGTCGAGCACACCGGCGGGCGTCCGGATCGCCGCTCGCGCGCCGTCCTTCGGCGACGCCAGCACGATCTCCACGCGCCCGTCGGCGGAACGCGCGCGTCGTTCCGCCGAGAGGGGCTGAGACACGGCGCGACCGACCAGGTCGAGGAGCTGCCGGAACGGTTCGGCGTCGAGTTCCGCCAGGGCAGACAACCGGGTACGGCCGTCCGTGCACAGTGACTCGAGCGCGACCCTCGCCGCCTCATGTTCGACGCGCGCGCGTTCGGCCCGCTCGCGCCGAACCGCCGCCACGTCCCGGACCCGGCCCGTCCTCGAGAAGACCTCGGTTCGCCCCGACTCCCGCAGCGTCCGCGACACCGGCACCGGCTCGGCGTCGGCCCAGCGCGTCCCGCCAGCGATCGTGTCGGGGTCGGGATGCGCCACATGGGCGTGCCGCGCCGAACTCTGCCCGAAGGCGACACGCCACAGCCGGTGCAAGGACTCGTCGTCCGGCGCCGCCGCGAACCACCTGGCCAGCTGCCGGAGGTCTGCCTCCGCGCTGGACGGTCGGCGCCGGGCCGCGCGCATCCGGTCGATGACCTGCAGGAGCGCGACTATCGCGCGCCGCCCGGTCGCGCTGAGGTCCCCGATGCGAGGCCCGGTGCCGTCGGTGGGCGCAAACCACGCGTCCAGTCCCGCCCACCTCGCCTCCCCCTGCGCCAACCACTCGAGCTCGCGCTCCGGCGAGCGAAGGTGCGGCGGGAGCTCAGCCCCGGCGTAGGCGCGAGCGAACATGCGCTCGATGCCGGTTTCGCGGACCCGGCACAGCGCCCGTCGGACCCGTGCAGCACGCTCGTCGAGCCGAGCGATGTACTCCTGCAGGTAGGTCACTGTGGACTGCTTGACCTGCAAGAACGTCCCCTCGTCGACGTTCTCGGCGCGAAGCAGGCGCTGGAGCTCGCCGTTGAACTGCTTCACGTTCCCGGCGAGCGCCGCCAGGTGCCCCTCGAGCTCCTGGAGCCGGACGTAGACCTGGCGATCGGTCGTGACCACGTCCGTGGAGGTCGCGTTCATCAGGTCGGCGAGCGCGTCGAGCTTCTCCGTGATCGCCTCAAGCACCGCACTCTGCAACGCACCGGTCGCGGAAAGCGCTTCGACCGTCGCCACGTGACCGGCGAGCGCCGCCTCACCGGCGCGCGTCACCGCGTACTGGAGGTTGCGCCGCTCGTAGTCGCGCGCCGTGCGGTAGCGCTCGGTGTGGTTCTGCCCAACGTCGAGGAGCTTCCAACTCACGAGCTGGTCGAGGGACGACGCGAGATCCTCGTCGGTCAGGTCGTCCCGCCAGCCCACGGCACGGAGGTGGGCACGCACGTCGTCCGCGGTCAGAGAGGTGACCATGCGGTCATTCGCGGAACCGAAGGCATAGAGCACCGCGGTGTGCAGCTCCAGGCGATCCGTCGTCGCGAACCGGAACAGCTCCGCAGGAAGGAGCGTGAAATGCATCGCCCTCCCCCCGACGACGAGCCGCTGACCGGCGACAGGCTAGTCGAGGCCTCCGACACTCAAGTCGACTAGGTATGACTGCGCGCCGTGGACTATCGCTCCTTCGTCGACAGCCCCAGCGGCGTCTGGACCTTGCCCTTCGCGGTCTGACGCACGGCGCGCATGACCGGCGAGTAAAGGCCGACGCGGTACTTGGCGCGCTGCTTCACCCGGCTCGGCTTCGTCCATGCCTGCACCTGGCTGATCCCGAGCTCACGCTTCACCCGTCGCTTGACCTTGGTGACGCCCAAAAGGGTGCGCAGCGAGGGCCGGCGGTAGCGCATGAGCTTCATGACTGAAGGCTCCCACCGACCCCCGACGGCACATGTCAAGGCGACGGCGAGAGCGCACCGGCCACCCCGAAGGTCAGAACACTGGGTTCAGCCTCGTCCGAGGCGCACGGCACCCACGGCCGTCGGCGTGTCGTGGGACTATGTGCGATCGGCAGGACAGGTTCACGTTGTCGCAGGTGACGAGCAGGGCGTGACGAGTTGCGAAACAGGCACAAGTCGGTGCGGACAGTGAGCTGGCGCTTCGGCCGGTGGGTGACATCGGCCGGCTTGGCGGTAGTTCTGGTCGCAGTCCTGAGCCTGTCCGCCTTCGGACCCGACCCGTTCGCCCAGGAACGCGCTGACGCGGCAGCGGCGATCACGTCACTCAACGATGGTGACCTTGCTGCGGTCGATCAGCACCTGGCCGCCAATGTGGGCAACCTCGACTTCGCCTACTTCTTCACCTCTGGGGTC
>JAJYTJ010000070.1 GCA_021793115.1 Actinomycetes bacterium
GTCGCTGCCGGCCGACTCGACCGCCGCGCGACCCGCCTCGAGCCGGGCGACCGGCACGCGGAACGGGGAGCACGAGACGTAGTCGAGACCGACCGAGTGGAAGAACCGGATGGACTCCGGGTCGCCGCCGTGCTCGCCGCAGACGCCGAGGTGGAGCTCCGGCCGGGTGGCCTTGCCCTCGTCGACCGCGATCTTCACCAGGCGTCCCACACCCTGGGCGTCGATCGTCTCGAACGGGGACACGGACAGCACACCGTTGGCGGTGTACTGCGCGAAGAACGCACCCTCGACGTCGTCACGCGAGAAGCCCCACGTGGTCTGCGTCAGGTCGTTCGTGCCGAAGGAGAAGAACTCGGCCTCCTCGGCGATGCGGCCGGCGGTCAGGGCGGCGCGCGGGAGCTCGATCATGCAGCCGATCGGGATCTCGAGCGTGATGCCGTGCTTGTCGCCGACCTCCTTGATGACCTCGAGCGCGGAGTCCCGGACGAGGTGCAGCTCCTGCACCGAGCCGATGAGCGGGACCATGATCTCGGCGCGCGGGTCGCCGCCCGCCGCGATGCGCGCGGCCTGGGCCTCGCAGACCGCACGGATCTGCAGCTCGAACAGGCCCGGGATCACTAGGCCGAGGCGCACGCCGCGCAGGCCGAGCATCGGGTTGGCCTCGTGCATCCGCTCGACGGCCGCGAGCAGCTCGACGTCGTGCGGGTCCACCTCGCCCCGCTCCTTGGCCAGCGCAACCTTGACGGACAGGGCCGTCAGGTCGGGCAGGAACTCGTGCAGCGGCGGGTCGATGAGCCGGACGGTGGTCGGGTAGCCGTCCATCGCCTCGAAGATCTCGATGAAGTCCTGCGTCTGCACCGGCAGCAGGGCGTCGAGCGCCGCCTGGCGCTCCTCGTCCGTGCGGGACAGCACCACGCGCTCGACGAGCACGCGGCGCTCGCCGAGGAACATGTGCTCGGTGCGGCACAGGCCGATGCCCTGGGCACCGAGGCTGCGGGCGCGGCGGGCGTCCTCGGGGGTGTCCGCGTTGGCACGCACGCCGAGGCGGCGCGACGTGTCGGCGTGCGTGACGATCCGGTCGACCGCCTCGACGAGGTCGGCCTTGTCCTGGTCGTCCCCGGCCTGTGCGAGCGCGGCCGCCAGGCCCTCCTCGAGGTAGGTGCTCACCGGCGACGGCACCACGGGCACCTCGCCGAGGAAGACCTCGCCGGACGTCCCGTCGATGGCGATGACGTCGCCCTCCTTGACGACAGTCTTCCCGCACGTGAACTGGCGTGCCACGGGGTCGACGACGAGCGCCTCGGCGCCGACGACGGCGGTGCGGCCCATGCCGCGTGCGACGACGGCGGCGTGCGACGTCTTGCCGCCGCGCGCGGTGAGGATGCCGACCGAGGCGATCATGCCGCCGAGGTCGTCGGGGTTGGTCTCACGCCGGACGAGGATGACGTCCTTGCCCTGGTCGGCCCAGGCGACCGCGGTCGCCGAGTCGAACACCGCCTGGCCCACCGCGGCACCCGGCGAGGCCGCCATGGCCTTGGTGAGGAGCGTGGCCGAGGAGCCCGCGGCGAACTGCGGGAAGAGCAGCTGCGTCAGCTGCGCGCCCGTCACGCGGTCGAGCGCCTCGTCCATGGTGATGAGGTGCTCGTCGACGAGCTGCGAGGCGATGCGGAACGCGGCGGGCGCGGTGCGCTTGCCGACGCGGGTCTGCAGCATCCACAGCTTGCCGTGCTCGATGGTGAACTCGATGTCGCACAGGTCGCGGTAGTGGGTCTCGAGCTGCCGCATGACGCGCTTGAGGTCGGCGTGCGCCTCGGGGTCGATCCGCTCGAGGTCGGCCAGCGACAGCGTGTTGCGGATGCCGGCCACGACGTCCTCGCCCTGGGCGTTCTGCAGGTAGTCGCCGTAGTCGCCGACCTTGCCGGTGGCCGGGTCACGCGTGAACGCGACGCCGGTGCCGGAGTCCTCGCCGAGGTTGCCGAACACCATCGCGACGACGTTGACGGCGGTGCCGAGGTCGTCGGAGATGCGCTCCTTGCGCCGGTACAGGCGGGCCCGCTCGGTGCCCCACGAGCCGAAGACGGCGACGATCGCCAGGTCGAGCTGCTCACGCGGGTGCTGCGGGAACTCCCGGCCGGTCTCGTCGATGACGATCTGCTTGAAGGTCCCGACGAGCTCGCGCAGGTCGTCCGCGGTGAGGTCGACGTCGTTCGCGACGCCGCGCGTGGCCTTGGCCTTGTCCAGGGCCTCGGAGAACTTCTCGCCGTCGATGTCGAGGACCGTGCGGCCGAACATCTGGATGAGGCGCCGGTAGGAGTCCCACGCGAAGCGCTCGTTGTGGGCGAACTCGGCCAGGCCGCGCACCGAGGCGTCGTTGAGGCCGACGTTGAGGACGGTCTCCATCATGCCGGGCATGGAGAACTTGGCCCCCGACCGGACGGAGACGAGCAGGGGCTCGTGGACGTCGCCGAGCGTGCGGCCCATGAGGTCCTCGAGGTGACGCAGCGCCTGCGTGACCTCGACGCGCAGCTCCGGCGGGACGTCGCCGTTCTTCATGTAGGCCCGGCAGGCCTCGGTGGTGATGGTGAACCCGGGGGGGACCGGCAGTCCGAGGCGGGTCATCTCGGCAAGGTTCGCGCCCTTGCCCCCGAGCAGGTCCTTCTGGTCCTTGTCGCCTTCGGTGAAGTCCTTGACGTACTTGGCCACGGTTGGCACCTCCGCGTGTGCGCCGAGCTCCGTCGCTCGGCGTCTTCGCCCGCCAGTGTTACCCCGGCGCGTCGTGGGCGCCTCAGGACGAAGGACCCACAGGTCACGAAATGGTCACGGAGCCGCCGAGCGCCCGACCGATACGATGGCAGGGCAGCAGCCCGACCGAAGGAGCGCACGGCGTCAGCCGACCCCATGGCCCAGTCCACCCCCTCACCCCGCGTGCCGAGGCGCGCGCCCCGAGGCGTGCCGAACCCCCTGGCCCACCCGCGCACCCCGGACGAGCCCGCGGGCGCGGCGCGCGTCGAGCACCGGATCACGGTCCCCGCCGCGGTGTCCATGGTCGAGCTGCTCGGGCTGCGCGACGAGGTGCTCAAGGCCGTCGAGGACGGCTTCCCCACGGTGGACGTCCACGTGCGAGGCAACCAGGTGCGCCTCGTCGGCCCGGTGGGCGACGTGGCGCTCGTCGCGCGGCTGGTCGACGAGCTCGTCGAGACCGCCGCCGCCGGGACGGCGCTGTCGCCCGACGTCGTGGCGCGCTCCATCACCATGCTGCGCGACTCCGCCGACGTGCGGCCGGCCGACGTGCTGACGTTCAACATCCTGTCGAGCCGCGGCCGCACCATCCGGCCGAAGACCGCGGGGCAGAAGGACTACGTCGACGCGATCGACCGCCACACCATCACGTTCGGCATCGGCCCGGCCGGCACCGGCAAGACGTACCTCGCGATGGCCAAGGCGGTCCAGGCGCTGCAGGCGCGCCAGGTCAACCGCATCGTCCTCACACGGCCGGCCGTCGAGGCGGGCGAGCGCCTGGGGTTCCTGCCCGGCACGCTGGCCGAGAAGATCGACCCCTACCTGCGCCCGCTGTACGACGCGCTGCACGACATGGTGGACCCCGAGTCCATCCCGCGGCTGCTGGATGCCGGCACGGTGGAGGTGGCGCCGCTGGCGTACATGCGCGGCCGCACGCTCAACGACGCGTTCGTCATCCTCGACGAGGCGCAGAACACGTCGAGCGAGCAGATGAAGATGTTCCTCACCCGCCTGGGCTTCGGCTCCAAGGTCGTCGTCACCGGCGACGTGACCCAGGTGGACCTCCCGGGCGGCACGACGAGCGGGCTGCGGGTGGTCGAGAAGATCCTCACCGGTGTCGAGGACGTCGCGTTCTGCTGGCTGACGTCGTCGGACGTGGTGCGGCACCGGCTGGTGGGCGACATCATCGACGCCTACGCGCGATGGGACGCGGAAGGTGGCAGGCAGTGACCATCGAGGTCAACAACGAGTCCGGGTACGAGGTCGACGAGGCGGAGGTGGCGGCGCTCGCGCGCTACGTGCTGGACCAGATGCACGTCCACCCGCAGACCGACCTGTCGGTGCTCCTGGTCGACGTCGACGTCATGACGGACCTGCACGTGCGCTGGATGGACGAGCCCGGCCCCACGGACGTGCTGAGCTTCCCCATGGACGAGCTGCGACCGGGCACCGACGGTGAGCCCTCGCCACCCGGGCTGCTCGGCGACGTGGTGCTGTGCCCGCACGTCGCGGCCCAGCAGGCGCTCGCCGCCGGGCACTCGACGGCCGAGGAGCTGCTGCTGCTCACGGTGCACGGGATCCTCCACCTGCTGGGCTACGACCACGCCGAGCCCGACGAGGAGAAGGAGATGTTCGCGCTGCAGCGCACGCTGCTGCTGACGTTCCTCGCCGGACGATGAGCCGCCCGGGAGGCCGGCCGTGACCCCGCCGCTCGCGCTGCTCGTCACCCTCACGGTGGTGGGCATGCTCGTCGCTGCGCTCCTGTCGGCGGGCGAGGTCGCGGTCGCCCGCGTGACCCGGGCGCAGGCGGCGGAGCTCGTCGCGGACCGCCACCCGAGCGCGGCCCGCGTGCTGCGGCTCGTCGAGCACGCCGGCGCGGTGTCGTCGTCCGCGGCCTTCGTGCGCCTGGTGTCCGAGATGCTCGCCACCGTCAGCCTCACGCTCGCCGTGGCGGCCTCACGCTGGCCGTGGTGGGCGGTGCTGCTCGCGGCGCTCGCCGCCAGCGCCGTGCTTGCGTTCCTCCTGGTGCGGGTGAGCCCGCGCTCGATCGGCCGGCGCCACCCGCTGCGTACGCTCGTCGTGCTCAACCGGCTGCTCGTCGTGGCGCTCACCGTCGCGGGCCGCGTCGGGCGCGGTTCGGCGGCGGCGACCACGCCGCAGCAGGACGAGGACGAGCTGCGCGAGATGGTGCAGCGCGTGAGCGAGTCGCACGCGATCGAGGACGAGGAGCGCGAGATGTTCCGCTCGGTCCTCGAGCTGGGCCGGACCCTCACCCGCGAGGTCATGGTGCCCCGCACCGACATGGTGGTGACCGGCGAGGACACGCCGCTGCGCAAGGTGCTGGCGCTGCTGCTGCGCTCGGGGTTCAGCCGCGTGCCGGTCGTCGGCGACAGCATCGACGAGATGCGCGGCGTGGCGTACCTCAAGGACGTGGCGCGGCGGCTGTTCCAGGACCGCGAGCCGGACGACGACGCCTGGGAGCACCCGGTCGGCCCGCTCGCACGGCCCGCGGTCTTCGTGCCGGAGTCCAAACCGGTCGACGACCTGCTGCGCGAGCTGCGTGAGGGCTCGAGCCACATGGCGATCGTCGTCGACGAGTACGGCGGCATCGCGGGGCTCGTCACCATCGAGGACGCGCTGGAGGAGATCGTCGGCGAGCTGACGGACGAGCACGACCCGTCCGCCCCCGCGGTCGAGGACCTGGGCGGCGGCGTGCTCCGCGTGCCGGCACGGCTCGGGCGCGACGAGCTGGGCGAGCTGTTCGGGCTGGAGGTGGACGACGAGGACGTCGACTCCGCCGGCGGGTTGCTCACCAAGGCCCTCGGCAAGGTGCCCTTGCCGGGCTCGTCGGGCGACATCCACGGGCTGCACCTCGTCGCCGACCGCGTCGAGGGTCGCCGCCGGCGGTTGGCCACCGTGCTGGTCAGCCGCGTGGACCGCCCCGAGCACGGCGACCGCGGCGACCGTGCGGATGCGCAGGCGCAGGCCCCGGCGGTGCGACCATGGGCGCCGTGACCTTCCGTTCCGGCTTCGCGTGCCTCGTCGGCCGGCCCAACGCCGGCAAGTCCACCCTGACGAACGCGCTCGTGGGGCAGAAGGTCGCCATCACGTCGATGCGGCCGCAGACCACCCGCCACACCATCCGCGGCATCGTGCACCGCGAGGACGCGCAGCTGGTGCTCGTCGACACGCCCGGCCTGCACCGGCCGCGCACGCTCCTCGGCGAGCGCCTGAACGACCTGGTCAAGGGCACGCTGTCCGAGGTGGACGTCGTCGGTTTCTGCCTGCCCGCGGACCAGCAGGTGGGCCCGGGGGACAGGTTCATCGCCGCCGAGCTCGAGGCGGTCGCCGCCGGGCGCCACGCGCGTCCGGTGGTCGCGATCGCGACGAAGGCCGACCTCGTCGGCCGGGCCCGGCTGGCCGAGCACCTGGTGCAGATCGACGCGCTCGGGGCGTGGGCCGACATCGTCCCGGTGTCGGCGAGCTCCGGCTACCAGGTGGACGTCCTGGCGGACGTGCTCGTCTCGCACCTGCCCGAGGGCCCGGCGCTCTACCCGGACGGCGAGCTCACGGACGAGCCGGAGTCGGTCATGGTCGCCGAGCTCGTGCGCGAGGCCGCGCTCGAGGGCGTGCGCGACGAGCTGCCGCACTCGCTGGCGGTGGTGGTCGACGAGATCGTCCCCCGCGGCACTGCCGACCGGGAGGAGATCCCGATGCTCGACGTGCGGGTGGACCTCTTCGTCGAGCGGGACTCCCAGAAAGCGATCGTCATCGGCAAGGGGGGTGCCCGGCTGCGCGACGTGGGGACGCGGGCCCGGCGCGAGATCGAGGCGCTGCTGGGCGCGCGCGTGTTCCTTGACCTGCACGTACGGGTCGCCAAGGACTGGCAGCGTGACCCGAAGCAGCTCGGCAGGTTGGGGTTCTAGGTGACGGTGACGGTGCGTGGCGTCGGTGCCCGGCTGCGGGCCGGGCGGCCCGCCGGCCGGGGTTCGGGCGTGCCCAGGGGGGTACGGCACGGCTACGGCGTGCTGGCCTCGACCGTGCTCGGGGTGCTGCTCCTCGCCGTCGTCGGCGCGCTCATGGGACCGAGCTGGACGCCGGCGCCGCTCACCGACCCGATCCCGGTCACGGTGGCGGACACCTCCGTCACGGGCGCGCCGCCGCTGGGGCACTACGCCACGCGCGCGTCCGTCGTCACGGTGCAGCTCGCCAGCACCACCGTGCAGGCCCGCATCATCGAGCCCGTCGGCGCGCCGGGGGCCCGGCCGGGCGTGGTGTTCGTGCACGGCGCCGGGACCGGGGAGTTCACGGGCGCCTTCGTCGAGCAGGCGGAGCGGCTGGCCCAGAACGGGATCGTCACGATGGTCCCGAACAAGAACCTCGAGACGTACAGCATGCGCCACCGCGACTACGTCGCGATGGCGGGGGACTACGAGCGCTCCGTCCAGCTGCTGCGCCACTGGCCCGGTGTGGACCCCGACCGTGTCGGCGTCTACGCCGAGAGCGAGGGCGCATGGATCGCGCCGATCATCGCGGCGCGCGACCCCCGGCTGGCGTTCGTGGCCCTCGTCTCGGCGCCCGTGGTGCCGCCGCGCCAGCAGGTGGCGTTCGCGATGGACAACTACCTGCGCAACACCGACGTCCCCGGCGGCGTGTTCCGCGCGATCCCGCGGGCCGCCGGCATGAGCCTGCCGGGCGGCGGCTTCGCGTACGTGGACTTCGACGTGCGGCCCTACCTGCGGCAGATGACGCAGCCGATCTTCGTCGCCTACGGCACCGGTGACGCGTCGATGCCGATCATCCAGGGCGCGCAGCAGATCCTCGCCGACACCGCCGCCAACGGGAACCACGCCGTCACCGTGCGCTACTACGCCGGCGCGGACCACGGCATGCGCGTCGACAAGCACGTGGTGCCGCGGTTCGAGGACGACCTGTCCGGCTGGGTGCTCGGGCTGCCCCGCACCGGCACGTCCGGCCCCGTGGTGGCGGGGGCGCAGCCGGTGCAGCTCTACCTGGCGGGTCCCGTGCCGCAGCCGCGCTGGCTGGGCAACGGCGACGTGCTCGTGGCGATCGTCCTGGGGGCGGTGGGCCTGATCGTCGCGCCCGGCCTGGCCGTGGTGGGCGACCGCGCCGTGCGGGGGATCGTCGGCGAGGTCCGCCGCCGGCGCCACCCGGGGCGCGCGACGCCCCCTGGCCCGCGGTGGCCCGCCGGCATCGGCTGGCGGCTGGCGGGCGTGGGCGCGGGCGTCGTGGCCACCGTCGTCGCGCTCGTCTGGTACCTCGTGGCCATCGCGCGGATCGCCATGGACTACCAGCACAACTGGCTCGTGGTGCAGGGCGGCTGGCTCCTGGTCCGCGGCCTGGGCATCTGGGTGGTCGTCGCGATCGTGCTGCTCGCGCGGCGGCTGTACGACCTGCGGACCAGCGGCCATCGCATCGCCCCGGGGGTGCTGCGGCTGGCGGCCACGTGGTGCGTCGGCGTGGGGACGCTCGCGCTGCTCGTCATCCTGGCGTACTGGGGCGTCTACCAGCTCGGGATCTAGCCGTGGCGCCGCAGACCCCAGTGGCGTGACGGGCCGCGCGGGTCAGCGCGTCTCGCCCGTGACGGCCCGCCGGATCGCCTCGAGCGGGGCCTTGGGCCGCCGGTCCGCGGTGCACAGCCCGTTCGTCTCCTGCCGGGTGTCGGTCAGCTGCGTGTAGCAGGTCCCGGCCAGCGCAGTGCTCGCGCGGAGGGCGTCGCAGAGCGCGGTGACGGCCCGGACCCACTCGTCGGCGTCGTGCGCCGAGGTGTAGCCCCAGCCGTCCGCGCGCGCGTCGCGCGGCTGGAACGCGATGCCGCCGAACTCGGTGACCATGACGGGCTGCCCGCGGTGGCGCGCGCCGCCGACGAAGACCGGCCGGCGCGCCGGGCCGACGCCCTCGAGGAGCCGCGCGACGGCCTCGTCGTCCGCGTACCGCCGCGCGAGGACGGCCGCGTCGCCCTCGTAGTCGTGGAGGCCGACGATGTCGGAGCACTGGTGCTCCCAGCCGTCGTTGGACAGCACGGGCCGGCTGGGGTCCAGCGCCCGCGTGGCCTCGGCGAGCGCGCGTGCGAGCGCCCGTTGCGCGTCGTCGTCGGCCAGGTCCTGCACGCCCCAGCTCTCGTTGAGGGGCACCCAGGTCACGACGCTGGGGTGGCTGCGCTGCTGCTGCACGGCGTCGAGCCACTCGCCGAGCAGGCGCTGCGCGCCCGCGGGGGAGGACCGGTACGGGCTGGGCATCTCGGCCCACAGGAGCAGCCCCAGCCGGTCGGCCCAGTAGAGGAAGCGCGGGTCCTCGACCTTCTGGTGCACGCGCGCGGCGTTGAAGCCCAGGCTGCGGACGAGCTCCACCTCGTCGCGCAGCGCCCCGGGCGACGGCGGGGTGTACAGCGAGTCCGGCCAGTAGCCCTGCTCGAGCACGGCCCGCACCTCGTACGGGTGGCCGTTGAGCAGGAACCGCCCGTCACCCGTCCCCACGGTCCGCACGCCCACGTAGCTCGTCACGGTGTCGACGGTGGTGCCGTCGCGCTCGACGGCGACGGCCGCGTCGACGAGCTCGGGGTGCTCGGGCGACCACAGGTAGGCCGCGCGGGCCTGGCCGTGCGCGAGCGCCGGGAGCGCCGCGACGACGCGCACGCTGCGGTCCCCGGCCGCGACGCCCACCGTGGCGAGGACGGTGCCGCCGTGGCGCAGCCGCACCGACACGGTGGTGCCGGCGGCCGGCGGCCGGGCCAGCTCCACGTGGGCCGTGACGGTGGCGTCGGTGAGGCTGACGGACCAGTGGAGGTCCGTCACGTGCTGCTCGGGCACCTCCTCCCACCACACGGTGCGCCAGATGCCGGTGCTGCGGTGGTACCAGACGTCGTGCGGCTCGAGCTCCCAGTCCTGCTTCCCGCGCGGCACCGTCGGGTCGTGCGGGTCGTCGTGGGCGCGGACGACGAGCTCGTGCTCGGCGCCCGGCGCGAGCGCGTCGGTGACGTCGAGGGCGAACGCCGTGTAGCCGCCGTGGTGGTCGCCCACGTGCTGGCCGTCCACCCACACGGACGCGTCGTGGTCCACGGCACCGAGGTGCAGCAGGACGCGCCGCCCAGGGCTGCGCTCCACGTGGAGCGCGCGGCGGTACCAGACCACCGGGTGGTAGCCGGTGTCCCCGATGCCGGAGGCCGCGCTCTCGGGCGGGAACGGCACCACGATCGTCCGGGTGAACGGGTCGCGCTCGTCGCGCGCGTACCAGTGCGCGGCGAGGCCCCTGTCGTCGTCGTCGTACGCGAAGGCCCACGGGCCGTCGAGGCTCTGCCAGCCCGGGCGGGCCAGGAGCGGGCGGGGGTGGACCTCGGGCTCGTCAGGCGCGCTCGGCGGCATCCCGCACCTCCTCGCCGCTCGGGTCCGGCGCGGCGCCGCTCAGCACCGCGAACTCGGCCGCCGCCGGGGTGGCGCGCAGCACCAGCGTGCCGTCGGGGTGCTCGTCGAGCGCCACGAGCCCCATGCGCCGCAGGAACGGCGTGGTCGCCACGTGCCCCGGCGTCGCGTGCGCGGCGAGCCTGGCCGCGAGCACGTCGTCCGGGATGGCGAACTCCTCGACGTTGACGCCGCCCGACGCGTACGACCAGTCGACGAAGTCGAAGAAGGGCCACCACGTGTAGCCGCGGACGTCCACGCCGGCCGCGAGCAGCCCGTGGACGGCCGCGGCCGAGCTGCGCAGCCAGTCGGCCCGCAGCTCGTCGTCGCCCTCGATGCTGGTCTCGGTGACGAGGACCGGCCGGGCGTACCGGTCGGCGAAGGCGCGGACGGCGCCCTCGAGCCCGGCGGTCCAGAGGTTGTGCGTCACCTGCGCCGCCTCGCCGTCGCCCACGCCGTGCGCGGTGACGAGCCGGGGCGTGAGGTCCGGGTAGTAGTTGACGCCGACGAGGTCGACGCGCGCGGGCGCGGCCGCGATCCGCGCGAGCCTCGCCGGGTCCGCGCCGTGGGCGACGAGCCAGCCGTGGAGCTCGTGCTCCGGCGTCACACGGCCGGTCACCAGGTCGGTCGGCAGGAAGCCGAGGCGCGCGAGCAGGTCGCTGGTCTCGCGCAGCTCGGGGCTGCCCGGCGTGTAGTGGGACGCGGCCTCGACGTGCACGACGAGGGCCGCCGGGTTCGCCGCCGTGACCGCGGCCGCCGTACGAGCGATGCCCTCGACGAGGTTGAGCGTCACCTCGACCCAGCCCCGCCAGCCCACGAGCGCCGGCGGCCAGACCCCGCGCAGCCCGGAGAACGAGGCCGTGGTCAGGGGCTCGTTGAGGGGCGTGACGTGGTCGACGAGGCCGCGGTACCGTCCGGCGAACGCGCCGCCGAACGCCGCGACGGCGTCCGGGTAGGCCGGGTCGGCGAACGAACCGTCGAGCCACGGCGGCGTGCCGTAGTGCACGAGGTCGGCGACGACCGTCAGGCCCAGCTCGGCGGCGAGCTCGAGGCGCTCGTCGAGTGCGGCCCAGTCGAAGGTCCCCGGCGCCGGGTTCGCGAGCGGCCACGAGGCGCCGTAGCGCAGCATCGTCGCGCCCAGGTCGTGCGCCGCGCGCAGGTCGTCGCGCCAGCGCCGGTCGTGGCCCGTCAGGGCGTGCTCGTCGAGCGCGGACATGCCGTACCGGGCGGGTGGGTGGACGCAGGTGTCCTCGATCCCGAGGCCCCACGTGAGGTGCCCCGGGCGGAGCGGGCTCGTCATGACATCACTTCAATCCGCTGGTGGTGAGCCCGGCGACGAAGTACCGCTGCGCGAACGCAAACCCGATCGCCAGCGGGATGAGGGAGATGGTGGCGCCGGCCAGCAGCACGGCGTGGTCGGTGATGTGCTGGCCGCCGAAGAGCGTCAGCCCGGCCGGCAGGGTGAGCATCCGCTGGTCGCTCGTGATGACGAGCGGCCAGAGCAGGTCGTTCCAGAGGTTCATGAAGTTGAAGACCGCGACCGTCGCGATGGCCGGCTTGGCCAGCGGCAGGATGACCTTCCAGTAGATGCGCAGGTGGCCGGCGCCGTCGATGCGGGCCGCCTCGTCCAGCTCGCGGGGGATCGTGATGAACGACTGCCGGAACAGGAAGATGCCGAACGCGCTCGTCGCCCGCGGCACGATGAGCCCCTGGTAGGTGTTGAGCCAGCCGAAGTGGAACAGCTGGATGAACACCGGGATGAGCGTGACCTGGAACGGCACCATGAGCGTGACCAGCACCAGGATGAACACCACGGTGCGGCCGCGGAACTGGATCCGCGCCAGCGCGTAGCCGCACAGCGAGTCGAAGACGAGCGTGAGGAACGTCGTCACGCCGGCGAAGACGAACGAGTTCGTCAGCTGCCGCAGGAACGGCAGCTGCTGCCAGATGCCGATGTAGCCGTGCAGCGACGGGTGCGACGGCCACAGGCTCGCCGGGTTGGCGAACAGGTCGGCCTCGGTGCGGAACGAGCCGGACACCATCCAGACGAACGGCACGATGGCCAGGACGACGGCGATGCCCAGGTAGAGCCACTTGGCGACCGCGGCAGCGGCGCCGGTGGGCGTGAGCGGGCGGGGGCGGTCAGTCGACATCGTTGAACCTGAAGATCCGCAGCTGGACGAGCGAGACGACGATGATGATGAGGAACAGCACCTGCGAGACCGCCGAGGCGTAGCCGGTCTGGAAGTTGACGAAGCCGTACCGGTACAGCAGGTTCACCAGCGAGTCGGTGCGGAACAGCGGCCCGCCCCCGGTCATGACGAAGACCAGGTCGAACACCTGCAGCGACTGGATCGTGAGGATCGTCGTGGCGAAGAGCATGGTGGGGCGGATCGACGGCAGCGTGATGTGCCGCACGAGCTGGCGGCGGTTGGCGCCGTCGAGGCGCGCGGCCTCGTAGAGCTCGGGCGGGACGTTCTGCAGGCCCGCGATGAAGAGCACCACGGTGAAGCCGGTGGAGCGCCAGACGGCGACGAAGATCACGGTCGGCAGCGCCAGGTTCACGTCCTGCAGCCAGGCGACCGGGCCGAGCCCCACGGCCCGCGTCAGGCCGCCGACGAGCCCGATGCTCGGGTCGAGCAGGAACTTCCAGACCATGCCGATGGTGACGAACGAGACGATGGTCGGGAAGAGCAGGACCGAGCGCACCAGGCGGTGCGCGAGCGTGTTGCGCAGCAGCAGGAGCGCGGTGACGAAGCCCAGCAGCAGCAGGGCGACGACGGACACGACGGTGAAGACCAGCGTCACGCGCAGCGAGTTCCAGAACTGCGGGTCGTGCAGCAGCCGCGTGTAGTTGCCGAGGCCGAGCCACCGCTGGCTGGTGGCCCCGATCTGCCAGTCGAAGAAGCTGTACACGATCGCGCAGACGATCGGGTAGAAGACGAAGACGGCGAAGATGACCAGGCTCGGCGCCATGAACAGCCACGCCGGCTGGAACCGGGCGCGCCGCCGCCGGGGCTCGCGGGTGGGGCGGGCCGGTGCCCCGTCGCCGCCGGCCACGGCCGACGACGACAGGGCACCGGTGCTGAGCGCATGGCTCACGAGGCGCACCCGGTGAGCTGGTTGATGGTGGTCGCCGCCTGCTTCGTGGCGTCGGCGACCGACGTCCCGCGCGTGATCTGGCCGATGAGCGGCACGTAGGCGTCGGAGTCCACCTTGGTGGCGTTGGGCACGTGCGGCAGGTACATCCGCGACGTGGGCACCTGCGAGGCGAACACCGAGATGGTCGGGTCGGCCGCGAGCTTGGGGTCGCTGGACAGGTCGGTGCGCAGCGGCGGGAAGCCCGTGGTGAGCGAGAACTTCTGCTGCACGTCCTTGCTCGTCCAGTAGGCGAGGAACTCCTGCGCCTCCTTGGGGTGCTTCGTCTTCGCCGAGATGGCGAGCGGGGCGGTCGAGCCGAGGGTGACGGACTTGCCGTCGACGCCCGTGGGGATGGGGGCCAGGCCGAAGTTGACGCCCGCCTTCTGGTAGCTGGGCGCGGCCCACGGCCCGTTCATCTCCATGGCGGCCTTCCCGGCCGCGAAGAGGTCGTCCGCCTGGGCGCCGGTCAGGCCGACGGGCGAGATCTTCTTGTCGGCGACGAGCGTCGCCCAGGCGGACAGGCTCTGCTGGCCGGCGGCCGTCTGCACCACGCTGCAGTTCTTCGAGTCGACGATGTCGCCGCCGGAGAGCCACTGGAGGATCGGCCACATCTGGATCGTCTGGTTGTCGGCGAGCACGAGGCCGTACTGGGTCTTGCCGCCGGTGAGCTTGACGGCGTCGTCCTGGAACTCCTGGACGGTCGTCGGCGGGTTCGCGATGCCGGCGGCCGCGAAGGCGTCCTTGTTGTAGTAGAGGCTCAGCGTCGCGTAGTTGGCGGGGACGCCGTAGAGCTTGCCGTCGTACGTGAACTCGCTGGTCAGGCCGGGTGCGAACGACGCGGTGTCGATCTGCCCGGCGCCCGTGCCGACGTCGGTGATCGGTAGCACCGAGTTCGTCTTGACGTAGTCGCCGATGACGTTGGGGTCGCTGCTGGGCGCGGCGATGTCGGGGCCGGAGCCGGTGAGCCACGCCGCCGGCAGCTTCGTCTGGATGGTGTCCCACGACTGCACCTGCATCTGCACCTGGATGTCGGGGTGCGAGGCGTTCCAGTCGGAGACGATCTGCTCGTACCCGGGCCGGTCGCCGCCGGTGAACCCGGTCCACAGCGTGAGCGTGACGGGCGCGGCCTGGGCCCCGCCCGAGGCCGACCCGGTCGAGGCGCCGGAGGAGCCGCCGCCGGAGCAGGCGGCGAGGACGAAGGCGAGCGATGCGCCGGTGACGGCGAGCGCCACGGGCTTCCTGGTTCTCATCGTGGTGTTCTCCTTGTCGAGGAGGCCGGCCGACTGCGGTGTCGGCCCGGAGACGGGATGCGCCGGGTCAGGGCGTGTCGACGTGGCAGCCGCAGGAGCCACGCGTGACGAGCTCCACGGGGAGCTCGCGATGGAGGGGTCCGGCCTGCTGGCCGGCGAGCACCGCGAAGAGGGTGTCGGTCGCCTCGCGGGCCATCCGCTCCGCGGGGACGCGGATGGTGGTGATGCCCGGCGTGGTGGTGCGCGCCAGGCCGAAGTCGTCGAACCCGACGACAGCCACGTCCGCCGGGACCGCGAGGCCCCGTGCGCGCAGCACCTGCATGCCGCCGAACGCCATGTCGTCGTTGGCGAACACGACGCCGTCGAAAGGGCGGCCGCTGTCGAGCGCGGCGACGATCGCGGCCGCGCCGGACTCCTCGCTCATGTCGCCCTCGACCACCCAGGCGTCGCCGCCGAGCCCGTGGCCGGCCAGGGCGGCAAGGAAGCCCGCGCGACGGTCGATGCCGGTCTGGTGGTCCAGCGGGCCGGACACGTGCAGCAGGGCGGTCCGCGCGTGGACCGTCAGCAGGTGCTCGGTGACCAGCGTGCTGGCGGCCACGTCGTCCGCGCCGATGCTGGTCGCGGTCGGCAGGTAGGGGAAGCTGCCGATGAGGACGACCGGCAGGCCCGAGGCGACCAGCGTCTCGACGTTGGCGTCGTCGACCGCGGCGCTGGTGACGATGACCCCGTCCGCGGTGCCGGACCGGATGATCCGCTCGTACGCGCTGGCGCCGCCCGCCTCGTCGGCGTTGGTCGACACGATCACCTGCGCGTCGTGCGCGTTCGCGGAGCTCGAGACGCCGGTGAGCACGTGCATGAAGTAGGCGTGGCCGAACACGTGGTGCGACGTGTTCGGCACGATGAGGGCGATCGCGCCCGCCCGCTGGCGGCGCAGGGCCCGGCCGACAGAGTTGGGCACGTAGCCGAGCTCGGCCGCGGCGTCGCGGACCGCCTGCTTGGTCTTCTCGCTGATGCGGGAGCTCCCGGACAGCGCCATCGAGGTCGCCGCCCGCGTGATGCCCACGCGCTGCGCGATGTCCTCGAGCGTCACGCCGCGGGTCCGCTGCGCCATCGGGGCCTCCACGTCGTCGTCGGTGCTTAAACGATTCAGCACCCGGTGAGATCGACTGTAGCACCGGGTTCGCGGGTGTGGGAAGACCCGTGCTTCAACGATTGAGCACCGTCTCGGGACCGGGGCCGCCGCCCGGGCTCGGTTGGCGCTCAGGTCGGGGGCCCGGCGCGCCGATGCGTGGAGAGACACGTGGCGGCACACGTGCGGACGGACGTGGGGACATCGCCCGCGGAGGGGAGGGGGCCGGTGCGTACGGCATGGGGGTCGGCGACCGACCGCGGCAGCGTCCGCGAGGTCAACGAGGACGCCCTGCTGACGTTCCCCCCGGTGTTCCTCGTCGCGGACGGGATGGGCGGCTACGACGCGGGCGACCTGGCCAGCCGCATCGCGGTGGAGGAGTTCGCGGCGTTGGCCGGCGCGGTGAGCGTGGGCGTGGACGACGTGCACGCCTGCTTCGCGCGCGCGTGCGCCCGGATGCGCGACGAGTTCACCGGCGGCCGTCAGGGCGGCACGACCGTGGCCGGAGCCGCGCTCGTGGAGCTCGACCGCGAGCCGTACTGGCTCGTGTTCAACGTCGGCGACTCGCGGGTCTACCGGTATGCGGACGGCATCCTCGAGCAGGTGAGCGTGGACCACTCGGTGGCGCAGGAGCTCGTCGAGGCCGGTGTCATCGCGGCGGAGCAGCTGCCCACCCACCCGGACCGGCACGTGCTCACCCGCGCCCTCGGCACCGGCGAGCCGCCCGAGCCCGACTACTGGATGCTGCCCGCCCGTCGCGGCGACCGGCTCCTCGTGTGCACCGACGGCCTGGTGCGGGAGGTCGGCCACGACGACCTGGCCCGCGAGCTCGCCTCGGGCCACCAGCCGCAGGCGGTCGCGGACCGGCTGGTCGCGGCGGCGCTGGCCCGCGGCGGCCGCGACAACGTGAGCGTCGTCGTCGTCGACCTGGTCCCGCTCGCCGCGCTCGTCGGCGAAGGCGCCACGGCGCCGCGGGGGTGGTGGGGATGAGCGCGTGCGCCTACCTCCCCGGCGCCTGGACGGCGGTCGTGTGCGAGCGGCTGCTCGCGCTCGTCGGGCCCGGGGTCGAGCAGGCCACGGTCGCGGCGCTGTGGGACGTCGCGGCCGCCGACGGCGGGGTCGGCGAGGCGCTGCTCGAGCTGCCCGACGAGGCGGCCGGGCCGGTCGCGCTCGTCACGCTGTCGGGCACCGGCCAGCTGCACGCCGCGCTGCGGGGCGACGTCGAGGTGCTCGTCGGGACCGCGTCCGGGATGCGGGCGGTGCGGCCCGGCGAGCGGTCGTCGTGGACTCAGGTCACCGGGCACGACGTGCCGGCCGTGACGGTGCGGGCCGCGGACGAGCCCCCACCGGCCGGCGGTCTGCTCCCGCTCGTCGGCGGGGTGGTGCGGGCGCACGAGCTGCGCGCGACGGCCGGGCTGCGCGGCGGGCCGCGCGCCGCGGGGTCGGGCATGCCGGCCTCGCTCGACGACCACGAGGGCCTGACGATCGTCACCGGCGACCTGGTGCGGCTGCGGGCCGGCATCCGCCCCGCGGCGCCCGCGCCGGCCCCGGCGCCCACGCCGCCGACGGTGGCGCACCTGCGGCTGTCCACCGGCCTCGTCGTGCCGCTGGACCGCACGGTCCTCGTGGGGCGCGCGCCGCAGGTGGGCCGGGTCACGGCGCGCGAGCTGCCGCGGCTGGTCACGGTGCCGAGCCCCACGCTGGACGTCTCCCGGACGCACGCCGAGGTGCGCCTGGAGGGCGAGCACGTGGTGGTGACCGACCTGGAGTCGCTCAACGGCGTGCGGGTGCTGCGGCCCGGGGCGCCGGCGCGGCGCCTCCACCCCGGAGAGCCGACCGTGCTCGCACCGGGCGAGACGGTCGACCTCGGCGACGGCGTGACGTTCACCGTCGACCGCGACGCGTGAGCCCGGAGCAGGGTCGGTGAGCGGGACCCGGGAGGCGTCGCGGCCGCCGCAGCTGCCCGGCTTCACGTACGTGCGCCTGCTGGGGGTCGGCGGCTCCGCCGACGTCTTCCTCTACCGCCAGCACCTGCCGAGCCGGCTCGTGGCGGTCAAGGTGCTGCTCGCCGGCCGGCTGCCCGACGACGTGCGGACGCGGTTCACCGACGAGGCGAACCTCATGGCGCAGCTGTCGCACCACCCGTCGATCGTCACGGTGCACCACGCCTCGGTGGCCTCGGACGGGCGGCCGTACCTGGTCATGGAGCACTGCTCGCAGCCCGGCCTCGCGCAGCGGTACCGCACGGAGCGGATGAGCGTGGCCGAGGTGCTGCGCATCGGCGTGCGGCTGGCCTCGGCGGTGGAGACCGCGCACCGCGCGGGCATCCTCCACCGGGACATCAAGCCGGCCAACGTGCTGACGACCGACTTCGGCTGGCCGGCGCTGACGGACTTCGGCATCTCGGCCACCGTGGGCGCGCCGGGCGGTGGCGGCACCGCGGCGGTGGGGGTCTCGGTGCCGTGGGCGGCGCCGGAGATGCTCGCCGACCCGCCGCGGGCCGACGAACGGTCGGACGTGTACTGCCTGGGCGCGACCCTCTACTCCCTGCTCGCGGGTCGCTCACCGTTCGAGGTGGTCGGCGGCGCGAACGGCGCGGCCGAGCTGGTGCAGCGCATCGAGCGGCAGCCGCCGGCGCCCGTGGGACGCGCCGACGTGCCCGCGTCGCTCGAACGCGTGCTCGCGCGGGCGCTCGGCAAGCACCCCGACGAGCGGCAGCCCTCCGCGCTCGCGCTCGGGCGCGCGCTGCAGCAGGTCGAGGGCGAGCTGTCGCTGCCCGTGACCACGCTGGACCTGGCGGGGGAGCAGGCCGCGCCGGGCCCGGCGCGCGGGGGCGCGGCCGACGAGGAGACGCGGGCGCGCCCGG
>JAJYTJ010000281.1 GCA_021793115.1 Actinomycetes bacterium
TCCGATCTCGCGGCGCCGAACCACCTGTACCCGGAGGCGTTCACCGAGGCGGCGCGCGCCGCGGCCAAGGGCGTCAAGGGCGTGAAGATCACCGTGCTCGACGAGAAGGCGCTGGCCGCCGGCGGGTACGGCGGCCTCGTCGGCGTGGGGCAGGGCTCGCCGCGCCCGCCGCGCCTGGTCAAGGTGGCCTACTCCCCCGCCCGCGCCAAGGCGAAGGTCGCGCTGGTGGGCAAGGGCATCACGTTCGACTCGGGCGGCATCTCGATCAAGCCGAGCGCCGCGATGGAGACGATGAAGTCGGACATGGCGGGCGCCGCCGCGGTGCTGCACACCGTGCTCGCCGCCGCGCAGCTCGGCGTGCCGGTGGCCGTCACCGGGTGGCTCTGCCTCGCGGAGAACATGCCCTCCGGCACCGCGCAGCGGCCGTCCGACGTGGTGACGATCCGCGGCGGGAAGACCGTCGAGGTGCTCAACACCGACGCCGAGGGCCGCCTCGTCCTGGCCGACGGGCTCGCCGCCGCGACCGAGGAGAAGCCGGACGTCGTCGTCGACATCGCGACGCTGACGGGCGCGCAGGTCGTCGCCCTGGGCGACCGCGTGGGCGCCGTCATGGGAACCGACGAGGTGCGCGCCCAGCTCGTAGCGGCGGCCGACCGCTCCGGCGAGCAGGCGTGGCCCATGCCGCTGCCCGACGAGCTCAAGGCGGCCCTGTCCTCGCGCGTGGCCGACCTGGCGAACGTCGCGGGTAACCGCGACGCGGGCATGCTCGTCGCCGGGATCTTCCTCAAGGAGTTCGCCGGCAGCACCCCCTGGGCGCACTACGACATCGCCGGGCCGGCGTTCAACGAGCGCGGCGAGCACGGCTACACCCCCAAGGGCGGCACCGGCTTCGGCGTCCGCACGCTCCTGGCGTTCGTGGAGTCCCGCTCCTCCCGCTGACCAGGTTGCCCCCTTCCACCGCAACCACGAGTGGAGCCACCGCCCCCCTGACTGGATCCATCGGCCCCTGAGTGGAGCCACCAGCCCCTGAGTGGAGCCATCGGCCCCTGAGTGGAGCCACCAGCCCTTGAGTGGAGCGATCCCGCCCGCGGGTGGAGCGTTCCACCCCTCAGTGGAGCGATCACGCTCACCAGTGGAGCCATCTGCCGATCAGTGGAGCCGTTTGACCGCGACACGCCGAGAGAACCGGTCAAACGGCTCCACTGTCTACCGGTGAAGTCGGGGTGGCCGTCAGCGGAGCCACCACGCCCGACAGTGGAGCCGCCCGACGATCAGTGGAGTGATCACTGTCGACGGTGGAGCCATCTGCCGATCAGTGGAGCCGGCTGACCGCGACACGCCGAGAGAACCGGTCAAACGGCTCCACTGTCTACCGGTCAGGGGTCGTCGGCTGGGGCCGTCAGGCGGGGCAGCCGTCAGGCGGGGCGGGCGTCAGGCGGGGTCGATCGTCGTGCGGTCGCCGCCCGGCGACAGGCGCTGGCGCGCGTTCCAGTCGCGCACGCGCTGGGGGTACCCCACGCGCTGCACGTCGTAGGCCGGGATGCCGAGGTCGCGTGCGATCTGCACGGCGGCGGCCGGGTCCGGCACCTTGCGCCGGGTCCACTCGCCGTCGGTCGCCACGAGCATCACCGTCATCGGCGTCATCCTCGTGGCCGGCTCGACGTACGCCTCGACGCCCACCCGCGTGGCGACGAAGTCCTTGAGGTGGGCGAGCGTCGCCTCGCGCGCCTCGCGCGCCGATGCCTCGCCCCCCGCGGCCGGCCGGTGCCGGCGGAACCACGCCATGCCGGCGAGCCTAACCGGCGAACCCATGGCCCCGGGCGGCAGATACCTGGGACGAATGTCTCGGACATCACACCGAACGACCGGCCAGCGCGTTCGTCCGCGACGTGCGGGAATGACAAGATGGACTTTGGTCCTTATCCCCCCCATCCCCCGAACCTGAGGAGCAGGCTGTGGCCGACACCGGCACCTTCGACATCGTCGTCCTGGGCGGAGGCAGCGGCGGCTACGCCACCGCCCTGCGCGCGGCGCAGCTCGGCAAGTCGGTGGCCCTCGTCGAGGCGGACAAGGTGGGCGGCACCTGCCTGCACCGCGGCTGCATCCCCACCAAGGCGCTGCTGCACGCGGCGGAGATCGCCGACGACGCCCGCGAGGGTGCGCACTTCGGCGTGCACACCCAGCTCGAGAAGATCGAGATGGGCGAGGTCAACCAGTACAAGGAGGCGGTGGTCGGCCGCCTCTACAAGGGGCTGCAGGGCCTCGTCTCCGGTCGCGGCATCGAGGTGGTCAACGGCTGGGGTCGGCTCACCGGCCCGAACACCGTCCAGGTGGGCGACCGCACGCTGACCGGTGAGCACGTGGTGCTCGCGTCGGGCTCCTACGCGAAGTCGCTGCCCGGCCTGGAGATCGGCGGCCGGGTCATCACGTCCGACCAGGCGCTGCAGCTCGACTGGATCCCGAAGAGCGCGGTCATCCTCGGCGGCGGCGTCATCGGCTCCGAGTTCGCGAGCGTGTGGAAGTCGTTCGGCGCCGACGTCACCATCGTCGAGGCCCTGCCGCACCTGCTGCCCAACGAGGACGACGCGCTGAGCAAGGCCTTCGAGCGCCAGGTGCGCAAGCGGGGCATCAACTTCTCCGTCGGCGTCCGCTTCGCGGGCGTCTCGCAGACCGACAGCGGTGTGCACGTGTGGCTCGAGGACGGCAAGACCTTCGACGCCGACGTGCTGCTCGTTGCCGTGGGCCGCGGCCCGGCCACGGCCGACCTCGGCTACGAGGCGCAGGGCATCACGATGGACCGCGGCTTCGTCATCACCGACGAGCGGCTGCGCACCGGCGTGGCCAACATCCGCGCCGTCGGTGACATCGTCCCCGGCCTGCAGCTGGCCCACCGCGGGTTCGCGCAGGGCATCTTCGTCGCGGAGGACATCGCCGGCCTGTCGCCGGCGCCCATCGTCGAGAGCGGCATCCCGCGCGTCACCTACTCCAACCCCGAGGTCGCCTCCGTGGGTGTGACCGAGGCCAAGGCGCGCGAGCTGTACGTGGACGTCGAGACCGTCGAGTACAACCTGGGCGGCAACGGCAAGAGCCAGATCCTGGGCACGCAGGGCTTCGTCAAGCTGGTCCGCCAGAAGAACGGCCCGGTGGTCGGGGTGCACATGATCGGCGCGCGCGTCGGTGAGCTCATCGGTGAGGCCGAGCTCATCGTCAACTGGGAGGCTTACCCGGAGGACGTCGCGAGCCTGATCCACGCGCACCCCACCCAGAACGAGGCCCTCGGCGAGGCGTTCCTCGCCCTCGCCGGCAAGCCGCTGCACGCGCACGCCTGAGAATCGAAGGAGACCTGAGCC
>JAJYTJ010000282.1 GCA_021793115.1 Actinomycetes bacterium
TCGAAGCCCCCATCTGCTCGGCACCCGCCGCCACCGTCTGCACGTTGCGACTGACCTGCTCCGCCGCCGCCGCCACCACACCCGCCTGCACCGACGTCTCCTGCGACCCGACAGCCACCCGACCCGACGCCCCCGACAGCTCCTCCGCCGCGGTCGCCACCCGACCCGCCGTCGCCACCACGCCGGACAACGTCGAGCGCAACGCCCCCTGCGCCTCGGCCAAGGAGGCGGCCATGGTGCCCAGCTCGTCCGGGCCGACGACGCCCGACTCGACGGTGAGGTCGCCGGCGGCCAGTCCCTCGAGCGCGTGCTGCACGCCCCGCACCGAACGCGTGGTGAGCGACGCCGCCCACCACGCGGCCCACAGCCCCAGGAGCAGCGCGAGCCCGATGGCGCCGATGCTGATGACCATGGTGCGGGTGGCCGTCGCCCGCGCCGACGCGGCGACGGACGCCGCGTAGTCGCTGGCCTCCTTCGACAGCGCGTCGAGCTTGGCGACGAACGTGGTGCGCAACGGCTCGGTGACCGTGTCGAGCACGCGCGTGTACGTCACCTTGTCGTCGGTGACGGCCGCCGGCTCCAGCTGCGTGTTGCGCGCGGCCTGCCACTGCGCGTACGTGTCCTTGAACGCCGCCCAGCTCGGCGACGAGCCGAGCGCGCCGGACGACACCTGCGTCATGGCGGCATCGAGCTCGGCGTCGTTGGCCTTCTGCTGGTCGTACCACTGCTGCTGCTCGGTCGACGCGATGGCCGCGATCTGCGCCGCGATCATGCGGGCCTTGATCTGGTCCTCATGCACGGTCTCGAGCGGGGTCAGCACCTGGATCTGCAGGTCGCGCAGGTGCACGGTGCTGTCCGCGATCCGGTTCATCGACACCCCGGCGAAGATGCCGCTGGCCAGCGCGAGGACCGCCAGCAGGCCGACCGGCCCGAGGATCTTCGCCCGGACGGGCAGGCCCGCCAGGAGCCCGGCAAGGCCCGGACGGCGGGTGGGCGCGGCTGAGGACGAGGGGCTGGCAGACATCCGGGTTCCTTCGGTGATGGGTCAGGCCGCGGCGGCCTGGTCGACGTCGAGGACGAGCAGCAGGCGGTCCGACAGCCGGTGCGCGCCCCGGACCAGGGCCCGCAGCGCGACGGGCAGCGTCTCCGGCGGCTCGGCGAACGTCTCGGGTCCGACGGTGACGACCTCGCCGATGCGGTCGACGAGCAGGCTCACCGTCTCGGACCCCACGCGGACCACCACCATCATCGGCTCGTCGCCCTGGCGCGGCGGCAGCGCGAGCCGCTCGCGGAGGTCGACCGCCAGCACCACCTGGCCGCGCAGGTTGACCAGGCCGGCGACCGTCGGCGGGGCCAGCGGTGTCGGCGTGCGGGGCTGCGGTGGCAGCACCTCCTGGACGCCCGTGACGTCGACGCCGTAGAGGCAGTCGGCCACCTGGAACGTGACGTACTGGGTCATCGTCCGGCCCCGATCAGCTCGGCCGACCGCAGGTCGGCGTGGATGGTCCGCTCCTGGCGGTAGAACTCCGGGTCGGCCGCCAGGATCGCGGAGCGCACGTCGAGCACCTCGGTGACGTGCTCGGCCAGCACGGCCGATCCCAGCAGGCCGGCGTCGGCGACGTCGGAGTGCTGGGCCGCGACGTCGTCGAGGATGTCGACGATCGACTCGACCACCAGGCCGACGCTGCGCGCGGCGGCCGTGTGCACGACGACCTGCAGCGGACCCTCGTCCTGCGCCCAGCCGACCCCGAGCAGCCGGTCCAGGCGCGCCAGCGGCAGGATCGAGCCGCGGTACTGCACCACCTCGCGGCCCCCGACGAGCTCGACCGACTCGCGCGGGATGGTCTCCAGCCGGGTCACCGACCGCAGCGGCATCGCGACCCGGCGACCGCCGCCGATCGACGCGACGAGCACCTGGTCGACGTCGCTCGTCGCGCTCGTCGAGACCGTGCTGCGCTGCCGCAACCCGTCCGAGGCGGCCGCGGCCAGCGCGCGGCGCGCGAGCCCCTGGACGTCGAGGATGAGCGCGACGCGACCGTCGCCCAGCACCGTGGCGCCCGCGTAGGCGCCGATCGACTTCAGCCGGGGCGACAGCGCCTTGACGACGATCTCCTCGGTGTCCAGCACGTGGTCGACGAGCAGCCCGAAGCGCGTCTCGTCGGACTGCACCACCGCGATGACGCCAGGCTCGGTGCGCGTCGTGCCGAGCCCGAGCACCTCCGACAACGACACCAGCGGCAGCAGGTCGCCCCGCAGCCGGTACACCGGCGCGGAGTGCACGTACTCGACGGCGTTGCGCTCGTCGAGCGCGACGAGCTCGAGCAGGTTGGCCTGCGGGACGGCGTACCGCTGGTCGCCGCACGCGACCGTCAGCGCGGGCATGATCGCCAGCGTCAGCGGGATCCGCAGCCGCCACACCGTCCCGGTGCCGACCGTCGACTCGATGTCGACGGACCCGCCGATCGCCTCGATCTTGGTCCGCACGACGTCCATGCCGACGCCCCGACCGGAGACGTTGGTCACGTGCTCGGCGGTGGAGAACCCCGGCAGGAACAGCAGCTGCAGCAGGTCCGCCGGCGCCATCGCGGCGACCTGCTGCTCGGTGCGCAGCCCCGTGCGGACCGCCGCGGCGGCGACGGTCGCCGGGTCGATGCCGCGGCCGTCGTCGGCGACCTCGATCGTCACCAGCCCACCGGCGTGGTAGGCCCGCAGCGACAGCACACCCTTGGCCGGCTTGGAGGCCGCGACACGCTCGTCCGGCGGCTCGATGCCGTGGTCGATCGCGTTGCGCACCAGGTGCGTCAGCGGGTCCTTGACCGCCTCGAGCAGCCCGCGGTCCAGCTCGGTGTCGCCACCGGCGAGCTCGAGCGCCACCTCGCGGCGACACGTGGCCGCGAGGTCGCGCACCATCCGCGGCATCTTGGACCAGAGGTGCTCGATGGGCTGCATACGCGTCTTCATGACGCCTTCCTGCAGCTCGCTGGCGATGACGTCGAGGCGCTGGCTCGCGCGGGCGAGCTCGTCGGCGCCGTTGCCGGTCAGCCGCAGGATCTGGTTGCGCGCCAGGACCAGCTCGCCCACCTGCCGCATCAGCCCGTCGAGCAGGTCGACGTCCACCCGGATGGAGGTCTCGGCGACCGTGCGCGCCGACACGTCGTCGGTCACGTGGTCGGGCACCGGCTCGGCCGCGACGAAGGCCCGCGGCGGCTCGGGTGCCGGCGCGGACGACGAACGAGCGGGGGCCGGGACGGACGGCGCGGCCTCGAGCGGAGGGGCCGCGGCCGCGGCCGGCGCCGGCGGCTCGGCCGGTGCCGGCGGCGCGTCGGCGGCGGGTGGCACCGC
>JAJYTJ010000071.1 GCA_021793115.1 Actinomycetes bacterium
TGCGCCGGGCCATCACCACGGCGAACTACGCGCTCGACGTCGCCGACCTGCTGTGGATCCCCGTCAAGCGCAGCTGGCGGCTCAACGAGCGGCACTACGGCGCGCTGCAGGGCAAGGACAAGAAGCAGATCCGCGACGAGTACGGCGAGGAGCAGTTCATGCTCTGGCGCCGCTCCTACGACGTGCCGCCGCCGGACATCGCCGCCGGTTCCGAGTTCAGCCAGGACGCCGACCCGCGGTACGCCGGCGAGCCGATCCCCCGCGCGGAGGCCCTCAAGCAGGTGCTCGAGCGGGCCCTGCCGTACTGGCACTCCGACCTGGTGCCCGACCTCCAGGCCGGCAAGACCGTGCTCGTCGCGGCCCACGGCAACTCGATCCGCGCCATCGTCAAGTACCTCGACGACGTGGACGACGCGACGATCGCGGGCATCAACATCCCCACGGGCATCCCGCTCGTCTACACGCTCGACGAGGCGACGCTGAAGCCGACCAACCCCGGCGGCACGTACCTCGACCCCGATGCCGCAGCGGCCTCGATCGCGGCGGTGGCCAACCAGGGCAAGTAGCGGCCCGACGAACGACGACGGCGGCGCCCCCCGAGGACGGGGAGCGCCGCCGTTCGCGTGAGCGAGCCGCGCCCGTGGGTGCCCGGGCGCTCAGTCCTGGATGTGCGGCGGCTCGCTCGCCGAGAGGTCGCCGGTGACGAGGTAGACGATGCGGCGGGCGATCGAGACACCATGGTCCCCGAACCGCTCGTAGAAGCGTGCCAGGAGCGTGACGTCGACGGTCTGCTGCGGGGTGGCGCTCCAGCCGCCGCCGAGCATGGCCGTGAAGGAGTCGGCGTGCAGGTCGTCGAGCCGGTCGTCGTCGGTCTCGATCTGCTCGGCGAGCGCCAGGTCGCGGCTCTCCAGGAGCGTCACGATGCGCTGCGCGAGCCGGCGGGCGGCGGCGTCCATCTCGGCGAACGTGCCGGTCAACGACTGGGGCACGGCCTGGCGCGGGTAGCGGCCCCGCGCGATCTCGGCGATGTGCCGGGCGAGGTCGCCCATGCGCTCGAGCGTCGCGCTCATGCGCAGCGCGGAGACGATGACCCGCAGGTCGGTCGCCACGGGCTGCTGCTGCGCGAGCATGTGGATGCACTGCTCGTCGAGCTGGCGGTTGAGCTGGTCGATGACGAGGTCGTCGGCGATGACGCTCTCCGCCAGGGCGAGGTCCGCCGTGGCGAGCGCCTGCCCGGCGGACTCGATCGCGTGCTTCACGCGGTGGGCCATCGCCTCCAGGTCCTCGCCGAGCGCCTTGAGCTCGGCGTCGAAGATCTCGCGCATCACGTCCTCTTTCGTCTCAGGTGAGCGACGTCAGGGTCCCATCCGGAGGTGAACGGTAGGACCCTACGAGGTGAACAGTGGGCGGCGCACCCGGCGGCGGTCCGTGCCGCGCGGGAACGCGTCGGCGGCGAGCCCTACTGTGGTCGCGTGGACGGCATCAGCGGCCTCGTGGGCGGCCTCATCGGCCTGCTCGTCGGCGTCGCCGCGACGGCCGCGTTCCGGCTGAGCGAGCGCGTGCAGCGGCGCCTGCCGGAGCAGCCGGAGCCGGAGCTGGACGACGGCCTGGTGCGGGCGCTCGCGGTGCTGCGGTCGGCCGCCGTGGTGCTCGACGACGCCGACCGCGTGGTCCGCGCGAGCCCGCCCGCCGTGGCTCTGGGCCTGGTGCGGGACGGCCGCCTGGTGCACGCGGCGATCCGCGACATGGTGGCCGAGGTGCGCCGCGACGGCACCATCGCGGACGCCGAGCTCGACCTGCCGCGCGGCCCCGTCGGGCAGGGCACCATGCTGCTGCAGGTCCGCGCGGCGCAGGCCACGCCGCAGCACCTCCTGGTGCTGGCCGAGGACCTCACGACGGCGCGCAAGGTCGAGGCGATGCGGCGCGACTTCGTCGTCAACATCTCGCACGAGCTCAAGACCCCGGTCGGCGCGCTCTCCCTGCTGGCGGAGACGGTGCAGGACGCGGCCGACGACCCCGCGGCCGTGCGGCGCTTCGCGGGCCGCATGCGGGCCGAGGCGGCGCGGCTGTCGCAGCTGGTGCAGGAGATCATCGAGCTGTCCCGGCTGCAGACGGCGGGCGCCATCGACGGCATGCAGGTGGTCGACCTGGACTCGGTGCTGGCCGAGGCCGCCGACCGGGCACAGACCACGGCGGCCGCGCGGCGGATCACCATCGACGTCGGCGGTGAGCCCGGCCGCACGGTGTTCGGCGATCGGAACCTGCTGGTCACGGCCGTACGCAACCTGCTGGACAACGCCGTCGCGTACTCGCCGGAGGCGACGCGCGTCGGCGTCGGCGTGCGGACGGTCGGCGACATCGTCGAGATCGCCGTGGTGGACTCCGGCATCGGCATCCCCCCGCAGGAGCAGGAGCGCATCTTCGAGCGGTTCTACCGCGTGGACCAGGCGCGCTCGCGCGACACCGGCGGCACGGGCCTCGGCCTGTCGATCGTCAAGCATGTCGCCGCCGACCACGGCGGCGAGGTCACGGTGTGGTCCCGCCCCGGGCGCGGCTCGACGTTCACGCTGCGGCTGCCGCGGGCCGAGGAACCGGCGCCCGGACGGACGCCCGACGCGCCCCCGGCGGCCGCGCCCGCCGACGCCCCACGCCCGCGCACCACCACCGGCCCGCGGGCCCGACGGACCACCGTGGAGAGGACGCCGTGACCCGCATCCTGCTCGTCGAGGACGAGGAGTCCTACCGCGAGCCGCTCGCGTACCTGCTCGACAAGGAGGGCTACCAGGTCTCGACCGCCGCCACCGGGCCGGACGCCCTGGCGCGGTTCGACGACGAGGGCGCCGACCTGGTGCTGCTCGACCTCATGCTGCCCGGCCTGCCCGGCACGGAGGTGTGCCGGCAGCTGCGCGTCGCGTCGGACGTGCCGATCATCATGCTCACCGCCAAGGACGGGGAGATCGACAAGGTCGTCGGGCTCGAGCTGGGGGCCGACGACTACGTCACCAAGCCGTACTCGTCCCGCGAGCTGCTGGCGCGCATCCGGGCGGTGCTGCGCCGCGGCGAGGGATCGCGGCAGGGCGACGAGGCCGCGGACGACGACCTGCTGGTGCTGGGCCCCGTCGAGATGGACGTCGACCGGCACGTGGTCCGCGTGGCCGGCGAGCAGGTGGCGTTCCCCCTCAAGGAGTTCGAGCTGCTCGAGCTGCTCCTGCGCAACCCCGGCCGGGTGCTCACGCGGGGCCAGCTCATCGACCGCATCTGGGGCTCGGACTACGTGGGCGACACCAAGACGCTCGACGTCCACGTCAAGCGGATCCGGGCCAAGATCGAGGACGACCCGTCCGCGCCGCGGCTCCTGACGACCGTGCGCGGACTGGGATACAAGCTGTCCGTCGAGTGAGCACCGCGCCGGCCCGTCGCAGGCTCCCGGCGCCCTGGTCGGCCGATTCGTGACGCCACGGGCCCAGTCGTCGCCCACCGTTCACCTGGGGTTCACCGGGTACGGGCGGACCGGACACCTGCGGTCTCTAGCGTCGGGCACCGACAAGCGCCGCACCGGCGCTACGACGACATGATGGGGAACACAGTGAAGCGAACGCACGCAGTGGGCGCCGCCGTCCTGGCTGGCCTGACCGCTCTCGCGCTGGCCGCTTGTGGCTCGGACAACAACACCAGCTCGACCGGCGGCTCGACGCCCGCGACGGGTGGTGGCAGCACCTCGGCCGCCGCCGCCGGTCCGTCGATCTCCGGCTCGTTCTCCGGCGCCGGCTCGTCGGCCCAGCAGCAGGCCATGCAGGCCTGGATCGCTGCCTTCCAGCAGAAGAACTCCGGCCTGACGATCAACTACGACCCCGCGGGCTCCGGCGCCGGGCGTCAGCAGTTCCTCGCGGGCGGCGTGCCGTGGGCCGGCTCCGACGCGGCCATGAGCACGGCCGAGCTGACCCAGTCGCAGAAGGTGTGCGGCGCCAAGGGTGCCTGGGACATCCCGGTGTACGTCTCGCCGATCGCCGTGGCGTTCAACCTGCCGGGCATCACGTCCCTCAACCTCGCGCCGGCGACGATCGCGAAGATCTTCACGGGCGCCATCACCATGTGGAACGATCCGGCGATCGCCGCGGACAACGCGGGCGTCACGCTGCCGGCGACGAAGATCGCCACGGTGCACCGCTCCGACAAGTCGGGCACCACGCACAACTTCACCGATTACCTCAACAAGACGGCCCCGGACGTGTGGACCAACGCCGCCAACGACGGGTGGCCGCTCAACGGCGGCGACTCGGCGCAGGGCAACTCCGGCGTCGCCGGCGTCGTCACCAGCACGCAGGGCTCCATCGCCTACCTCGACGACTCGGCCGTGCCGCAGTCGGGCGTGGGCGTCGCCAAGATCAAGGTCGGCTCCGAGTGGAACAAGCCGTCGGCCAAGGGTGCCGCGGCTGTCGTCAGCGCCTCGCCGCTGGCCACGGGCCGCCCGACGAACGACGTCGTGGTGAACATCGACCGCACGGCCTCCGCCTCGGGCGACTACCCGCTGCTCATGGTCTCGTACGGCATCGCGTGCTCGACCTACACCGACACGGCGAAGGGGAACTTCGTCAAGTCGTTCCTCGGCTACATCGTCTCCGACGCCGGCCAGCAGGCCGGTGCGCAGGCCGCGGGCTCGGCGCCGATGACCGGCACCCTCGCTCAGAAGGCCGCGGCCGCGGTCGCGGCGATCACGGTCGGCTGACACGGCCGTCCTGCATGACGCGGACCTGCCGGTGGCAGGGGACGCCCCTCGCGGGGGTGCCCCTGCCACCGGCAGCGACGTCCCCCGGTTACGTCGTGGGAGAAAGATGAGAAGGTTCGTCCGGTGAGCGCCTCCACGATCGATGCGTCGCAACCACCCCACGGCGGCGGTGTCGCGCCGGGGCGCCCCGCCCGGCGCCGGGGCACGGCCGACCGCGGCATGTCCCGCCTGTTCCGCTGGGCCGCGACGGGGTCGGGCGTGCTGCTGCTGCTCGTCCTGGCCGCGGTGGCGATCTTCCTGCTCGTCCAGGGCTGGTCCGCCTTCACGGCGTCGGACGCGACGCTGCAGAGCAAGGGCAACCTGCCGGAGGGCGTGAGCAACCTCGCGGGGTACATCGGCCCGCTGATCTTCGGCACGCTGGTCTCCGCCGCGCTCGCGCTCGTCATGGCGACGCCGGTCGCCGTGGGCATCGCGCTCTTCGTCTCGCACTACGCGCCCCGGCGCATCGCCGGGGCCGTCGGCTTCGTCATCGACCTCCTGGCGGCGATCCCCTCGGTGGTCTTCGGCCTGTGGGGCGCGCAGCTGCTGGCGCCGCGCATCGCCGGCCTGTGGACGTGGGTGGCGAGCGTGCTGAGCGACATCCCGGGCGTCACGGTCGCCGCCACGCCAACCGGGCGGTCGATGGCCACCACGGCGCTCGTGCTGGCGATCATGATCCTGCCGATCATCACGGCGGTGTCGCGCGAGGTGTTCAAGCAGACGCCGCGCCTGCACGAGGAGGCGGCGCTGGCCCTCGGGGCCACCCGGTGGGAGGTGGTCCGCACGGCCGTGCTGCCGTTCGGCCGCTCGGGGATCGTCTCGGCGGCGATGCTCGGCCTGGGCCGTGCGCTCGGCGAGACGATGGCGGTGCTCATGGTGCTGTCCACCTCGACCGGCGCCGGGTTCTCGTTCCAGATCTTCGACTCGGGCGTGCTGCAGACGATCGCGGCGAACATCGCCGCCAAGTTCCCCGACTCCAGCGGCCTGGCCGTCAACACCCTCATCGCCACGGGCCTCGCGCTGTTCCTCATCACCATGGTCGTCAACATGGTGGCGCGGTGGATCGTGTCGCGCCGCCATGAGTTCTCCGGAGCGAACTGATGCGCGCCACCACGCCCCGCACCACAGCTCGCGGCTCGAGCGCACCTGCCGTGGCCGGCGCGATCGAGGGCCAGGAGCTCACGACGCGTGACCTGCTCTCGTCGGTCGACCGGCGCCGGCGGCGCACCGACCGGACCATGACGGGGCTCGTCTGGCTCGCGTTCGTGCTGGCGATCACGCCGCTCGTCTCGCTGCTGTGGACGGTGCTGCACAACGGCCTGACGAAGTTCAACGGCTACTTCCTGCTGCACTCGATGCGGAACATCTCGGGTGGGATGGACGCCGGCGGTGCGTACCACGCGATCGCAGGCACGCTGCTCATCACGCTCGGCACCGCGGTCATCTCGGTGCCCGTCGGCCTGCTCGCGGCGATCTACCTCGTCGAGTACGGCCGCGGCCCGCTGGCCCGCGCGGTGACGTTCTTCGTCGACGTCATGACGGGCATCCCGTCCATCGTCGCCGGCCTGTTCTCGTTCGCGGTGTTCGCCCTCTTCTTCGGCCCCGGCGTGCGGCTGGGGATCATGGGGTCGGTCGCGCTGGCGCTGCTCATGACGCCGGTCGTGGTGCGGTCGTCGGAGGAGATGCTCCGCCTGGTGCCCAACGAGCTGCGCGAGGCCTCGTACGCGCTCGGCGTGCCGAAATGGCTGACCATCGTCAAGGTCGTCCTGCGCACGTCCATCGCCGGGCTGACGACGAGCGTGCTGCTCGCCGTGGCCCGCGTCATCGGCGAGACCGCGCCGCTGCTCATCGCGGTCGGCACCACCGCGTCGATCAACTTCGACCTCTTCAGCGGGCGCATGATGACGTTGCCCGTGTTCATCTACGACCAGTACCACCAGGGCCCGGCGCGCTGCGCGCCGCACGCCACCGACTGCCTCGTCTCGATCAACCTCGACCGGGCGTGGGCGGCGGCGTTGACCCTTCTCCTCATCGTCGTCATCCTCAACCTGGTGGGTCGCCTCGTGACCCGGCTGTTCGCGCCCAAGCTGCGCTGAGCCCCGGCACCGAGACCATCCGAAGACAGCAGAGAGCGAGACCCCCGTGGCACAGCGCATCGACGCCAAGGACCTCAACATCTACTACGGCGACTTCCTCGCCGTCGCCGGCGTCACCATGTCGATCGAGCCGCGCTCCGTCACGGCCCTCATCGGCCCGTCCGGCTGCGGCAAGTCGACGTTCCTGCGCTCGATCAACCGCATGCACGAGGTGATCCCGGGCGCGCGCGTCGAGGGCACCGTGGCGATGGACGGCGTCGACCTCTACGGGCCGGACGTCGACCCGGTCGCCGTGCGGCGCCAGATCGGGATGGTGTTCCAGCGCCCCAACCCGTTCCCGACGATGTCGATCGCGGAGAACGTCCTGGCGGGCGTGCGGCTCAACAACAAGCGGCTGCCCAAGTCGGATGCCGAGGACCTCGTCGAGCAGGCGCTGACGGCCGCGAACCTCTGGAAGGAGGTCAAGGACCGGCTGCACCGGCCCGGCTCGGGCCTGTCCGGCGGCCAGCAGCAGCGGCTGTGCATCGCGCGCGCGATCGCGGTGCGTCCCCAGGTGCTGCTCATGGACGAGCCCTGCTCCTCGCTGGACCCCATCTCCACGCTCGCCATCGAGGACCTCATCGCGGAGCTGAAGTCGAGCTACACGATCGTCATCGTCACGCACAACATGCAGCAGGCGGCGCGCGTCTCGGACCGCACCGGGTTCTTCAACCTCGAGGCGACCGGCAAGCCCGGACGGCTCATCGAGATCGACGACACCGCGACGATCTTCTCCTCGCCGCACGAGAAGCAGACCGAGGACTACATCTCCGGCCGCTTCGGCTGAGCGCTGCGGCCGGCCGCGGGGGGGCCGGCCCGGCCGGTCGCCCAGCCTCCGTCGGCCGTCGACCCGCCGCAGTCACCGACCCGCCGTCAGCCGCCGATCACCGCGGTGTACTGCGGGTCGGACGCGGAGAGCACCGGGACCTGCACGTGCAGCGTGCCGCCCGCGGGCGTGGCGATCTCGACGTCGAGCAGCGCGCCCGGCGCCGCCGTGACGGTGGGCAGCGGCACGTCGTGGCCCGCGGGGGTGCCGGTGCCGAGCAGCACCGAGCCGTCGGCCGGCACGGTGACCTGCTGCGACGACGAGCCCACCGTGAGCGTCACGGTGACGTCCGCGGGGCTGGAGTTCACCAGGGCCCCCGACAGCGCGCCCGGGTCGCCCGCCGCGGCCGTCACGGCCAGGAGGTTCTCGGCCCGGATGTCGCCCAGCTGCGCGCGGACGCCGTCGCTGGGGGAGTAGGGCTTGTCGGTCTGGACGGGATTGGTCGCCGAGCATCCGGCCAGCCCGAGCACGAGCACCACGGCGGCGCCGAGCCGGCGCAGCGGCGAACCGATCACGGTGTCCTCCTAGGACTTTGGTCTCAGGTGCGATCAGCCTAGCGGCGTCTCGGTCCGTGGGCGCCCGCCGGGCGTTCTGTGGCCCCGACGGGCCGGGATGCGGCCTGACCTGCGGCGACGTTCCGACGGGCCGGAGGGGCCGCGACGGGCCGTGGTATCCTGGACCGGGCCTGGGAAGGGGATTCCACCACATGACTTTCACTGTTGGGGAGACCGTCGTCTACCCGCACCACGGTGCAGCGCTGATCGAAGAGATCAAGACCCGGACCATCCGCGGTGAGGACAAGGTCTACCTCAAGCTCCGTGTCGCGCAGGGCGACCTGACGATCGAGGTGCCGGCGGACAACGTGGACCTCGTCGGCGTCCGTGACGTCGTGGGCCAGGAAGGTCTCGACCGCGTGTTCGAGGTGCTGCGCGCCCCGTACACCGAGGAGCCGACCAACTGGTCGCGCCGGTTCAAGGCCAACCTCGAGAAGCTGGCGTCGGGTGACGTCATCAAGGTGGCGGAGGTCGTCCGTGACCTGTCCCGCCGCGACGCCGACCGCGGCCTGTCGGCCGGCGAGAAGCGCATGCTCGCCAAGGCGCGCCACATCCTCGTCTCCGAGCTGGCGCTGGCCGAGCACACCGAGGAGGACCAGGCCGAGGCGATCCTCGACGAGGTCCTCGCGTCCTGACGTCCCGCTGACACCGTCCCGGGGATGGAGACGGCCATGACGGTCGCCGCGGTCCTCGTCGCCGCCGGGACCGGGTCCCGGCTCGGGCACCAGCTGCCCAAGGCGTTCGTCCCCCTGCGGGGGGTCCCGCTCGTCGTGCACGCCGCGCAATCGTTGCTCGCGTGCGACGCCGTGTCGGCGCTCGTCGTCGTCGTGCCCGCGGACCGGGCCGCAGACGCTCGGGACGCGCTCGCCGGCCTGCCGTGCCCCGTCACGGTCGTCGCCGGCGGGGCGGCCCGGCAGGCGTCCGTGGCGGCCGGCCTCGCCGCGCTGCCCGACGACGCGGACGTGGTGCTGGTGCACGACGCGGCGCGCCCGTTCGTGCCCGCGGACCTCGTCGACCGGGTGGTGGCCGCCGTGCGGGCCGGGCACCCGGCGGTGGTGCCCGCGCTGCCGGTGACCGACACCGTCAAGCGGGTCGGGCCGGGCGACGGCACGGGGGAGCCCGTGCTGGAGACCGTGCCCCGCGGCGCCCTGCGGGCGGTCCAGACGCCGCAGGGGTTCGCGCGCGACGTGCTCGTCGCGGCGCACGTGGCGGCCGCCGCCCGGGCGCACGACGAGGGCACGGCCGCGTCCGACGACGCGGGCCTGGTGGAGGAGCTGGGCGCGCCGGTGTGGGTGGTCGCGGGCGACGAGCGCGCCGCCAAGATCACCACCGCGGCCGACCTCGCGCTGGCCGCCCGTCGCCTGGAGGACGCCTCGTGAGCACGCCCGCGCGCGCCCCCGGCAGCACGCGCACCCCTGTCACCGCGCACACCCCTTCCACCGCGCACACCCCTGTCACCGCGCACACCCCTTCCACCGCGCACACCCCCCTCGCCGAGCACGGCAGTCCGTGCCGAGCACGGCAGGCCGGACTGCCGGATTCGGTACGAGCTGCCGTGTTCGCGGGAAGGTGGGACTCATGAGCGGGATGCGCGTGGGGATCGGCGTCGACGTGCACGCGTACGACGCCGCGCCCGAGCCGGGCGCGGCGCTGCACCTCGCGGGGCTGGACTGGCCGGGCGAGGTGCCGCTGGCCGGCCACTCCGACGGCGACGCCGCGGCGCACGCCGCCGCCGACGCCCTCCTGTCCGCCGCGGCGCTCGGCGACCTCGGCTCGCAGATCGGCACGGCCGACCCTCGGTGGGCCGGCGCATCGGGGGTGGCGATCCTCGCCGAGGTGGCTCGGCGTGTGCGGGCGGCGGGCTTCGAGATCGGGAACGTCGCGGTCCAGCTGGTCGGCAACCGGCCCAGGATCGGGCCGCGCCGGGCGGAGGCCGAGGCGGCGCTGTCGGCGGCGGCCGGGGCGCCGGTGTCGGTGTCGGCGACGACGAGCGACGGGCTCGGGCTCACCGGCCGGGGTGAGGGCGTCGCGGCGATCGCCACGGCCCTCGTCGTGCCGCGCTGACGGCGTCGCACACGCCAATAAACCCCGGGGGGTATGCTGGGGCCATGTCGCCCCAGACGTCTCTCCAGCGCCCCTCCGTCCCCGAGCGTGGCAACGCCTGTGCGGTGACGCCCGGGCAGCGGGCGGCTCGCGGCGTCATGGCCCTGGTCGTGGGCACCGCGGCCGTCGCCGCCGGCGGCTCCGGGCTGCTGTGGATCGCGATCCCGGCCGGCGTGTTCGCGCTCTTCCTGGTGATCGGCGCGGCGACGGGCTGGTGCCCGACGAGCCTCTTCAGCGGGCACGGGACCGGGGCGATCGGCACCGACCACGGCTACCCCGACGCCCGTGGCCTGGTCCGGCTGGACGGGCGCCGACCCACGCGCGGCGGCGACGCATGACCGGTCCGTTGCCCGACGAGCAGCGCCGCATCGTCAACCGCCTGCGGCGGGCGGGCGGCCAGCTCAACGCCGTGGTCGCCGCGCTGGAGGAGGGCGGCACGTGCCGCACGGTGGTGCCGCAGCTCGCCGCCGTGACCAGCGCGCTCCACAAGGCCGGGCTGGCCATCGTCTCCAGCAGCATGAAGGACTGCCTCGCCGACCCGTCGGGCGCGGGCCGCACGCCCGACGGGCTGACGACCGAGGAGCTCGAGAAGCTCTTCCTCAAGCTCACCTGACGGCGGCCGCCGGGCCGCGGGACACCCGCGGCCCGGCGGCCGACGGCTCAGATGAACAGCGTGGTGCCGGACTGGGCCGCCTCGCCGAGGAACGTGGCGACGCCGCCGAGCTCGACCCCGTCGATGAGCTCCGAGGAGTCGATGCCGAGCAGGTCCATCGTCATGGTGCAGGCGATGAGCCGGGCGCCGGAGGCCTGCGCCGAGGCGACGAGCTCGGGCAGCGTGGCCACCGAGCTCTCCCTCATCGCCTTCTTGATGAGCGCGGTGCCCGCACCGAACATGTGCATCTGCGAGAGCGTCAGCTGGTCGGCGCCCTGCGGCATCATCCGGCCGAACATGGCGTCCATGAGCGGCTTGTCGCGCTGCGGCGGGTCGCTGCGACGGAGCGTGTTGAGGCCCCAGAAGGTGAAGAACATCGACACCTCCTCGCCCATGGCCAGCGCGCCGTTGGCGATGATGAACGCCGCGAGCACCTTGTCGAGGTCGCCGGAGAACACGACGAAGGAGTTCTTGCCCGGGCCCGCCTGGGCGGGGGCCGCCGCGGCGAGGGGTGCCGGCGCGGCGGCGCCGCCCTTGCGGAACCGCGCGACGTAGCCGGGACCCTCGGGGTCCATCGCCAGCAGCGCGTGGCCGTTGCGCGCCGCCCACGCCGGACCGTCGTTGGCGAACCCGGGGTCGGAGACGTGCACGCGCACCTCGTCACCGGGCGCCAGGCCCTTGACGGTCGAGGCCAGCTTCATCAGCGGCCCGGGGCAGGCCAGCCCGGCGCAGTCGAGCTCGACCGTGACGCCGCTGCCCCGGTGGGCGACGACGGCGGCGTGCACCTCGGCGGCCTCGCCGTACGGGGTGGTCGGCACCGTGCTCGGCTCCGCGGGCTCGACGTCGTGCCAGGCACGGAAGGTCTGCGACCCACCGGACAGGGTGGCCACGTCGGTGAAGCCGCGCTGCACCAGCGCCCGGTAGGCGAGGTAGGAGCGGAAGCCGACGGCGCAGTACAGCCGGACGGGCTGGTCCCGGTCCCACGTCTCGCAGGCGGCGCGCAGGTCGCCCAGCGGCACGTTCTGCGCGCCGGGGACGTGCCAGAGGTCGAACTCCTCGGCGGTGCGCACGTCGAGCAGGCGCGATCCGTCCACGGCCTGTGGGTAGTCCTGCGCGTACCAGAGCCGCAGGTCGCCGCGGATCGTGTTGGCGGCCACGAAGCCCGCCATGTTGACGGGGTCCTTCGCGGCGCCGAACGGCGGGGCGTAGGCGAGCTCGAGCTCCTCGAGGTCGAAGACCGTCGCACCCAGGCGCAGCGCGGTGGCCAGCACGTCGAGCCGCTTGTCGATGCCGTCGAACCCGCACGCCTGCGCGCCCAGCAGGCGCCCGCTCTCGGGGTCGAACAGCACCTTCAGGTGCATGGTCGCGGTGCCGGGGTAGTAGCCCGCGTGCCCGGACGGGTGCACGTGCACCGCGCGGTAGGCCACGCCGGCGGCGACGAGCTGGCGCTCGTTGGCGCCGGTGCCCCCGGCCACCATGTCGAACACCTTGACCACCGACGTGCCCTGCGTGCTGCGGTACTCGCTGACGCGGCCGCACATGTTGTCCGCCGCGACGCGGCCCTGGCGGTTGGCCGGCCCGGCCAGCGGAGCCAGGCGCAGGCCGCCGAGCACGGTGTGCGGCGTCTCCACCGCGTCGCCGGCCGCCCAGATGTGCGGGTCGGACGTGCGCATGTGCGTGTCGACCAGCACGCCGCCGTGCGGCCCGAGCTCGAGCCCGGCGCCGCGGGCGAGCTCGACGCTGGGCCGGACCCCGACCGCGAGCACCACGAGGTCGGCCTCGAGCACGGTGGAGTCCTGCAGCTCGACGCGCAGCGCCTCCGGCGTCGGCTCGAACGCGGCGGCGGCGGTCGACAGCCGCACGTCGATACCGCGGCTGCGCAGGTGCTGCTCCACGGGGACGGCGATCTCGTGGTCCAGCGGCGGGAGGATCTGGCCGGCCAGCTCGACGACGTGGACCCGCGCCCCGCGGTGGTGCAGGTTCTCCGCCAGCTCCAGCCCGATGTAGCCGGCGCCGACGACGACCGCGCGCAGCGGTGCCCGGCCGTCGGCCTTGCGGCGGGCGCAGGCCTCGTCGACGACGGCCTTGATCCGGTCCATGTCACCGATGCGGCGCAGCACGTGGACCCGGGGGTCGTCGATGCCGGCCAGGGGCGGGCGCACCGGGTCCGCGCCGGGGCAGAGCGCGAGGGCGTCGTAGGGCTCGTCGTACTCCCGGCCACCGTCGACCTCCCGGACGCGGACGGTGCGCGCGTCGCGGTCGATGGCGACGACCTCCTGCCCGGTGCGCACGTCGATGTCGAGCATCTCGCGCAGCGAGTCCGGCGTCTGCAGCAGCAGGCGCGAGCGGTCGGTGATGACCTCACCGACGTGGTAGGGCAGCCCGCAGTTCGCGAACGACACGTGGTGCCCGCGCTCGAGGACGACGATCTCCGCGTCCTCGTCCAGGCGGCGCGCCCGCGCCGCCACCGAGGCACCGGCGGCCACACCGCCGACCACGACTATCTTCACGACCATCTCCTTGGCTTGTTCACTCTGTCACAAAGAGCGTAAGTAGACACCCTAGGGGGTATCTAGGACCAAAGGGACGGGGCGCCCCCTCGTTGGGGTCCGGCTCGCTGGTCCGCTGCCTCGGGAGTGTGCTAGAAATACCCCGCCGGGTATTAGGACGAGGGCCCGAGGCGGCCCGGACTGGAGGATCGATGGGCCGCGTCATCAAGGCACTCGTCGCCGTCGTGGCGGCCGCGGCGACCGTGCTGGGGGTGGGCGCCTGCTCGGCGCCCGCCGCGAGCGGCGTGCCCACCGGTGCCACGGTCGTCGACGTCCGCACGCCCGCCGAGTACGCCGCCGGGCACCTGTCCGGCGCGGTCAACATCGACGTCGAGTCGCCGGACTTCGCGACGAAGATCAGCGCGCTCGACCCGGCCGGCACCTACCTCGTCTACTGCCGCACGGGCAGCCGGGCGGCGCTGGCCAAGAGCCAGATGGGCACCAGGAGCTTCACCCACGTCACCAACATCGGCGGCATCGACGCCGCCGCCAAGACGACGGGCCTGCCCGTCGTCACCCACTAGTCACCGGAGGTCGTCATGCCCGTTCTCACCTTCCTCAGCTCCACCGCCGGCCGCTGGACGCGCGCCGTGGTGGGTGTGATCCTCATCGCACTCGGCGTCGCGCTCGGCGGCTGGGCGTGGCTGCTCGCCGCCGTCGGCGTGGTGGTCGTGCTGGTCGGCGCGCTGGACGTGTGCCTGCTGGCGCCCCTGGCGGGCAAGCCCCTGCGGGGCGCCGCGTTCCGTGCCGGTGCCGCGCGGTGACCGGGCCGGTTGCCTCAAAAAACCCCCGGGGGTATACTCGTCCCATGAGCACTCGTGAGATCACGCTCGACACCCTTCCCGCGGTCGTCGCGGAGAACGACATCGTCCTGCTCGACTTCTGGGCCGCCTGGTGCGGGCCGTGCCGCATGTTCGCGCCCGTGTTCGAGCGCGCCTCGCAGGCACACCCGGACATCGTCTTCGGCAAGGTCGACACCGAGGCGCAGCAGCAGCTCGCCGGCGTGTTCGGCATCACGTCCATCCCCACGCTGGTCGCGTTCCGCGGCGGCATCGTCGTCTTCGCGCAGCCCGGCGCCCTGCCGGCCACGGCGCTCGACGAGCTCATCACGGCCGTCCGCGCGCTCGACATGGACGACGTGCGGGCGCAGCTCGCGGCGCAGGCCGAGGCGCAGGGTGCGGAGGCCGTCCGATGAGGATCGTCGTCGTCGGTGGCGTCGCGGGCGGCATGAGCGCCGCGGCGCGCGCCCGCAGGCTCGACGAGGCGGCGGAGATCGTCGTGCTCGAGCGCGGCCCGTACGTCTCGTTCGCCAACTGCGGCCTGCCGTACTACGTCGGCGGCGAGATCACCGACCCCGGGGCGCTGCAGGTGCAGACGCCCGAGTCGCTGCGCGCCGCGCTGGCCCTGGACGTGCGCACCGGTCACGACGTCATCGGGGTGAACCCGGCGGCGCGGACCGTCACGGTGAGCACCTCGGAGGGGGTCGACGAGATCGGCTACGACGCGCTCGTGCTCTCGCCGGGCGCCAAGGCCGTCCGGCCGCCGATCCCTGGGTTGGACTCCCCGCGCGTCAGCACGCTCCGCACGGTCGACGAGGCCCTCACCATGCGCGCCCGCGTCACCGGTGGCGCCGGCCGGGCCGTCGTGCTCGGGGCCGGGTTCATCGGGGTCGAGGCGGCCGAGGCGCTCGCCAAGGTCGGCCTGGCCGTGACGCTCGTCGAGCTCGCGCCGCACGTGCTGCCACCGCTGGAGGAGGAGCTCGCGTTCTACGCGACGCACGCCCTGGCCCGGCTGGGCATCGACGTGCGCGCCGGCGTCGCGGCGACCGAGATCGAGCACGGCACGGAGTGCGACGTCGTCGTGCTCGCCGACGGGAGCCGGCTCGAGGCCGACCTCGTGGTGCTGTCGGTCGGCGTGCGCCCCGACACCGAGGTGTTCGAGCGGGCCGGCGTGGCGTGCGAGCGCGGCGCGATCGTCGTCGACGAGCACGGCCGCACGTCGCAGCCCGGCATCTGGGCCGTGGGCGACGCGGTGGTGAGCGTCGACGCGGTGACGCACGCGGTACGTCCCGTGCCGCTGGCCGGCCCGGCGAACCGCGCCGGCCGGTTCGTGGCCGACGACATCCTGCGGCCCGCCACGGCGCGGCCGATCCCGCCGACCACGGGCACCGCGATCGTGCGGGTGGGCGACCTCACGGCCGCCATGACCGGCGCGAACCGGGCCGCGCTCGACGCGGCCGGGGTCGAGTACCGCACGCTGCACCTGCACCCGGGCCAGCACGCGAGCTACTTCCCCGGCACCAGCACGCTGCACCTGGTGGTCCACATCGCACCCGGTGACGGCCGCGTGCTCGGCGCGCAGGTGGTGGGCGAGGACGGCGCGGACAAGCGCGTCGACGTGTTCTCCACCGCGATCCGCGCCGGCATGACGGTGGACGACCTGGTGGACCTCGACCTGGCGTACGCGCCGCCCTACGGCAGCGCCAAGGACCCGGTGACCATGACCGGCTTCGTCGGCCAGAACGTCGTCGACGGCACGCTGCAGCTCTGGTACCCGGACGAGATCGAGCAGGTGGTGACCGAGACGCTCGTGCTCGACGTGCGGACCGCCGGCGAGTTCGCGCGCGGCCACCTCACCGGCGCGCTCAACGTGCCGCACACCGAGCTCCGCGAGCGGATCGACGAGGTCCGCGAGGCGGCCGCCGGGCGGCCCGTGCGGGCCATGTGCCACTCCGGCTGGCGCTCGTACCTCGCCCACCGCATCCTCGTCGCGCACGGCTTCGACTCCGCGTCGCTCTCCGGCGGCATGGAGACGCTCACCGCGGCGCTGCAGGCGCGAGCCGCGGCACCGCAGGCCGCCCGTGCCTGACGGGCGGGCCGGGGTCCCCCGGTCGCCCGCCGGCGGCTCGTCGTCCGCCCGCAGTGACAGGAACCAGCCCATGAGCACGCCCGAGGCCGAGGCCCAGCGCCGCATCGTCAACCGGCTGCGCCGCGCGAGCGGCCAGCTCAACGCGGTCATCGCCGCCGTCGAGAACGGTGGCTCGTGCCGCGACGTCGTCACCCAGCTCGCGGCCGTCACCAGCGCGCTGCACAAGGCCGGGTTCGCGATCGTCTCGACCGCGATGAAGGACTGCATCGCCGACCCCCAGGCCGCCGCCACCGACGACGGCCTGACCACGGAGGAGCTCGAGAAGCTCTTCCTCATGCTCGCCTGACCCCACCCCCCAACCTCAGGAGGACCCCTATGTGCTACCCCGTGAAGTGCTCTGTGTGCGGCAAGACGACGTGGGCCGGCTGCGGCCAGCACGTCGACTCGGTCAAGCGGACCGTCCCGGCCGCTCAGTGGTGCGCGGGCCACGAGAGCGAGCGCCCGGCGGGCGGCTTCTTCTCCTCGCTCTTCTCGAAGTAGGGCGCCCCGCCCGGGGGTACCCCCCGACCCCCGGGCTGGTCCCCGCACGACGAACACGGCAGCTGGTGCCGAGCACGGCAGGTGGGACTGCCGGTCTCGGCACCAGCTGCCGTTCTCGTTGCGGGCACCGCTCTGCACCGAGTGGAACGAACGAGGCGGCTCGTGCGGCGAGTCGCGGTGTGTGCGTTCCAGTCGGTGGGGCTCGGCGGGCCGGCGCCCGGGGCCGCCCAGTGGAACGAACGAGTGGGCTCGCGCGGCGAGTCCGGGCGTGTGTGTTCCAGTCGGTGGGGCGCGGACGGGCGGGTCGGCCGTCGCGACGTCGCGACGGGCCCCAGCACGCGGTCGACGTAGGTGTGGGCGAACACGCCGCCCTGGTCGAGTGCGGCGCGCAGGCGCCGCGCGCCCGGCATCCGGGGGCAGAGCTCGGCGCGGCGCACCGCGTCCGCGATCCCGGCGGCGTCGACGGGCCGCTCGACCCGCCGCGGCGTGGCCCGTTCGGTCCGCGCCGAGTTCTCCCACCTGGCCGTCGTCGCGGCAGCATCACCTGGTCACCTGTCCAGGTCGAGTGAGGGCCATGCTTGACTTGTGTCACGACGGGGTTTGTGATGACGTCACCGCTACGGGTGACTCGGCCGTACCGGCACCGGAGGGAACCATGAAGAGGCTGCCGATCGCCGAACGCCGCGAGCAGCTCGTCGGCGCCGCCATCGCGGTGGCGAGCCGGGAGGGCATCGACGCCGCGACCGTGCGCGCCGTGGCCGCGGAGGCGGGCGTCTCGCTCGGCGTGGTCCACTACTGCTTCCAGGACAAGGACGAGCTCCTCGAGGCGATGGCCCACGAGATCACGCGGCAGAACCTCACGCAGAGCCTCCTGGAGATGCCCTCCAGCGGCGAGCCGGACGCCATCATCGAGCGCGCGCTGGACCTGCTGTGGTCCGGCATCAGCGCGACGCGAGGGTCGCAGCTGCTCAGCTACGAGCTCACCACCTACTCGATGCGCCACCCCGAGGTACGCCAGGTCTCCGTCAACCAGTACGTGGTGAGCCACGAGGCCGCGCAGCAGTTCCTCGACACGCTCGCGGGCTCGGCGCACATCGAGTGGACGCTGCCGCTCGGCGTCATGTCGCGGCTCGTCGTCATGATGACCGACGGCGTGGTGCTGGCCTGGCTCGCCGACGGCGACGACGAGGCGGCCCGGACGATGCTGAGCGTGTTCGCCGAGTTTCTCTCCGCGCACGCCCGGCCGCTCGGGGCCGGCGGCGGTCGCAGCGAGGACGGCCAGCCACGC
>JAJYTJ010000283.1 GCA_021793115.1 Actinomycetes bacterium
AACGGCACCCCGGCCTCGCCCGCGACCGCCCGGGCGAGCAGCGTCTTGCCGGTTCCGGGCGGCCCGTACAGCAGCACGCCCTTGGGGATCTTGGCGCCCACGGCCTGGAACTTGGCGGGCTCGGAGAGGAACTCCTTGATCTCCTGGAGCTCCTCGACGGCCTCGTCCACCCCCGCGACGTCCGCGAACGTCACCTGCGGGGACTCCTTGCTGACGAGCTTGGCGCGCGACTTGCCGAAGCTCATCACGCGGTTGCCGCCGCCCTGCATGTTGGACATGAGGAACCAGAAGGCGCCGAGGATGAGGACGAACGGCAGCAGCAGCCCGACCAGGCTCGACCACCACGACGTCTGCGGGTTGACCGAGTTGAAGCCCTTGGCCGGGTTCGCGGCGGTCACCGCGTTGACGATGTCCTGGCCCTGCGGCGCGACGTAGAAGAACTGGACCTGCTTGCCGTAGTCGTGGCCGTTCTTGGTGAAGTCCTGGGTCAGCGTCATGTCGACGCGCTGGACCCCGTCGGTGATCTTCACCTGGTCGACCGTGCCGCCCTTGAGCAGGGCCAGTCCGTCGGACGTGTCGATCGTCTGGACCGAGGGCACGCGCAGCGTGCTGAAGGCGAGCAGGATCAGCACGATGGCGAGGACCACCCAGAGGATCGGTCCACGTGCGAGGCGCTTGAAGTTCATGGGCGACCGGGGCCGGGCCCCTCATCCTCCTGTGTCAGGGAAGCTGGGCTCGACGGTACACGGACTTCTCAGGGGTTCCCTTGGTGTTCGCCAAGGGCTCACGACCTCCGCACGCCGCCGACGGTGGGCGGGCGGGCTCAGCTCGCGTAGACGTGCGGCGCGAGGGTGCCGACGAACGGCAGGTTGCGGTACCGCTCGGCGTAGTCCAGCCCGTAGCCGACGACGAACTCGGACGGGATGTCGAAGCCGACGTACTTGACGTCGACCTCGACCTTCGCGGCGTCCGGCTTGCGCAGGAGCGTGGCGACCTCGACGCTCGCCGGGCCGCGCGAGCGCAGGTTGGACAGCAGCCACGACAGCGTCAGGCCCGAGTCGACGATGTCCTCGACGATGAGCACCCGCCGGCCGATGAGGTCGGTGTCGAGGTCCTTGAGGATGCGCACCACGCCGCTGGACTTGGTCCCGGAGCCGTACGACGAGACCGCCATCCAGTCCATCTGGATGGGCGTGTGCAGCCGGCGCGCCAGGTCCGCCATGACCATGACCGCGCCCTTGAGCACGCCCACGAGCAGCAGCTCGCCACCCACGTGGTCGGCGTCGATTTGCGCCGCCATCTCGTCGAGCCTGGCGTGGAGCTGCTCCTGCGACAGGAGCACGCGCTCCAGGTCCGAGCCCATGTCTGCGGCGTCCACCCTGTTACCTGCCTACTCCCGTGTCGTCCCTCGCTGCAGGAAGAGCCTGCCACACCGGCGGACAGCCTCCACCGCGCCCGGCAGCGCCGCCGGCCCCTGCCCGTGCCAGTCGACGACGAGCGCGTCGACGGCCAGCACGTGGGCGCGGGTCAGCGCCCCGGGCGTCGCCCCCGCCGCGACCGCGGCCAGGCGCAGCGCCGCCCGGCGCAGCCCGTCGGGCGCCTCCGCCAGCGTGCCGGCGTCCCACCCCCGCGCCTCGAGTGGAGCCGTTCGCCCACCCACCGGAGCCGTTCGCCCACCCACCGGAGCCGTTCGCCCACCCACCGGAGCCGTTCGCCCACCCACCGGAGCCGTTCGCGTGTCAGTGGAGTCATCGGACGCCGACACGCCGTGCGAGGGTGTCAAACGGCTCCACTCAACGCCGGTGGAGGGGTCCGCCACCGACCGCCGTGAGCCCCGGCGTACCTCCGGCACCTCCGGAGGACCCTGCGCGGCGGCGGCGCGCGCGAGCAGCTCGCCGGCCAGCTCGTCGAGCGCGTCGGCCTGCTCGCGCACCAGGTCGGCGGTGCGCGCCAGCGCCCCGGCGACACCGGGCCCGAGGACGTCCGCGAGCAGCGGCAGCACCTCGCCCCGCACGCGCGCGCGCAGGTTGGGCCCCGCCGTGTTCGTCGGGTCGTGCCACGGCTCGAGCCCCTGCGCGGCGCACGCGGCGAGCGTCTGCGCCCGTGTGACGGGCAGCAGCGGCCGCCGGATCGCGCCGCGCGCCGGTGCCATGCCGGCGAGCGACCGGGGGCCGGATCCCCGCGCCAGGCCGAGCAGCACGGTCTCGGCCTGGTCGTCGCGCGTGTGGCCGAGCAGCACCGCCGCGGCGCGGACCTCGTCGGCCACCGCGGCGAACGCCGCGTAACGGGCCTCCCGCGCCGAGGCCTCGGGGCCACCGGGGCCGCGCACCGCCACGCGCCGCACGACGACGGGATCGAGGCCCAGCGCGCGGCAGGCCCCGGCCGCGCGCGCGGCCACCTCGTCGGACGCCGCCTGGAGCCCGTGGTCGACGACGACCGCGCCGGCCCGCAGCCCGGCGCGCGGCGCGACGAACGCCACCCCCGCCGCCAGTGCCAGGGAGTCGGGACCGCCCGAGCAGGCCACGAGCACGAGCGAGCCGTCCGGCAGGTCCGCCAGCGCCTGCCGCACGGCGAGCCGCACGGCGGCGACTGCCGGCGCGGGCCCCGTCACGATGCGCCCCCGTCCCCGGATCGCGCGACGCGGCGGCGGTGACCCAGGCAGGTTGCCACGCCCCCGCCCCTCCTCCCGGAGTGGAACGAACCGGCCCGATCGCACCGCGTGTCGCGGCATGTCCGTTCCACCGCTCGGGTGGCCCGGGGGGCAGGTGGAACGGACGGGAGCGTGCGGGCGGCGAGTCGCCGCGTGTCTGTTCCACCCGAGGGGGTGGGGGGGGAGGGGAGGCGGGTGACGGGGGGCACGGTGGGGCGGGGGTCAGGGGTGGACGCGGGCGACCCAGAGCGCGGGGTCGGCGATCTCGGCGGGCGTCGGCAGCGTCTGCGGGGACTGCCACACGGCGTCGAGACCGGCGCCGACCCGCGCCCGCACACCGCGCACGAACGCGGCGCCGTCGCGGTACTGCGCGAGCTTGAGGTCCATCCCGAGCAGCCGCCGGGCCAGGCCCGCCGGCCCCACCGAGGACGCCGCCTGCTGACGCCGCGCCTCGAACCGCGCCCGGATGGTCGCCACGGACGCCACCACCGAGGGGCCGACCTCGTCCATCGTCACGTCGGCGTGCCCCTCCATGAGGGCCATCACCGCGCCCACCTCGTCGAGCACCGCCCGCTCCGGGGGCGACAGCAGCCCCAGCAGGCCGCCACCCTCCCGCCCGGACAGGGCCCGGGCCACCGCGCCCGTCACCGTAGATCGGA
>JAJYTJ010000072.1 GCA_021793115.1 Actinomycetes bacterium
GTCGTCGTCGGCGCCCGGCAGGTGGCGGACATCGTCGCGGCCGCGGTGGACCGCGTCGTCTGGCTCGGCGAGCCGGGGACCGTGCCCGTGGAGGCCTTCGCGCCCCAGGTGGCGCAGCTGGTCGTGGACGCGGCGCCGCTGGCCGTCGTCGGCGCCGCCACGCCGGCCGGCCGCGCGCTGCTCGGCGCGGTCGCGGCGCGCGCGCAGGCGCCCGTGCTGGGCGGCGTGCGGACCGTGCAGGTCGCCGATGGGCGCGTCATCGTGACGCACGCCGTCATGGGGGGCATCGCGGAGCGCACGGTCGCCGTCGAAGGCGGCCCGACTGTGCTCGCCGTCGACGCCGGTGCCGTGCCGACCGGGGGCGCCACGGCGCCTGTGGCGGAGGTGGCCGGCGCGCCGCTCGACGCGGCCACCGCAACGCAGGTGCGACCCAAGGTGCGCGCCGGCGTGGACCTGGGCGCCGCCTCCGTCGTCGTCGGCGTCGGCCGTGGCCTCAAGGCCGAGGCGGACCTGGGCCTCATCCGGGGCCTGGCCGCCGCGGTGCACGGCGAGGTCGCGTGCTCGCGCCCGCTCGCGGAGGGCGTCGAGTGGCTGCCGAAGGAGAGCTACATCGGCATCTCCGGCCAGCACGTCGCACCCGACCTCTACCTGGCGGTGGCCATCTCGGGCCAGCTGCAGCACATGGTGGGCGTGCGCGACGCGAAGGTCATCGTGGCCGTCAACAGCGACAAGAACGCGCCGGTGTTCGGCCAGTGCGACTACGGCATCGTCGGCGACCTCTACCAGGTGGTCCCGGCCCTCACCGCGGCGCTCGGCGGCCCGCATGACTGAGCAGGCGCCGGGCGAGCCGGACTTCGACGTCATCGTCGTCGGCGCCGGCCCGGCGGGCTCGGTGACGGCGACGCTCCTGGCGCGCCAGGGGCTGTCGGTGGTGCTCGTCGAGCGCGGCGACACCCCGGGGGCGAAGAACCTCTCCGGCGGCGTGCTCTACGGGCGCGTGCTCGACGAGGTGTTCCCCGGGTTCGTCGACCAGGCCCCGGTCGAGCGGCGCATCACGCGGCACGTGACGACGTTCCTCACCGCGGACTCCTCGGTCGCGATCGACTACGCGGGCGGCCCCCTGGCCGAGCCCGTCAACGCCGTGACCGTGCTGCGGGCCCGGTTCGACCCGTGGCTGGCGGAGCGGGCCGAGGAGGCCGGAGTCTTCCTCATGCCCGGCGTCCGCGTGGACTCCCTGCTCACCGAGCCGGGGTCCGGCACCTCGCCGCGCGTCGTCGGGGTCAAAGCCGGCGACGACGAGCTGCGCGCGCGAGTGGTCGTCGCCGCCGACGGCGTCAACTCGTTCCTGGCCCGCAGCATCGGGTTGCGCCCCCGGCCGCCGGAGCACCACCTCGCGGTGGGTGTCAAGGCCGTGGTCGGCCTGCCCCGGCGCGTCATCGAGGACCGCTTCGCCGTGACGGGCGACGAGGGCGCCGCGCACGCGATCGTCGGGGACTGCACGCTCGGCATCGGCGGCGGCGCCTTCCTCTACACCAACGCCGAGTCCCTCTCGATCGGCGTGGTGCTCCGGCTGGACGACCTGGTGCGGTCGGGCCGCACCGCGGTCGAGGTGTTCGAGCACTGCCTGGCGCACCCGGGCCTGGCGCCCTACCTGCGCGACGGCGAGATCCTCGAGTACGGCTCGCACCTGGTCGCCGAGGGCGGCCTGGGCATGGTCGGTCAGGTGGTGGGCGACGGGCTCGTCGTGGTGGGCGAGGCCGCCGGCCTCACCATCAACTCCGGCCTGACGGTGCGCGGCATGGACCTGGCCATCGGGTCCGCCGTGGCGGCCGCGCGGGGCGTGGGGGAGGCCATCGCCGCGGGCGACACCTCCGCCACGGGCCTGGCGGCCTACCGCCGGCACCTCGACGAGAGCTTCGTCATGCACGACCTGCGCACGTACGCCAAGGCGCCCGCGTTCCTCGAGCGGGGGCGCATGTACGGCGCGTACGGCGAGCTCGCCGCCGGCCTGTTCCACGACGTGTTCTCGCTCGACGGGACACCGAGGAGGCACCTGGCGGCCACGGCGTGGCGCGCGGTGCGCCGCTCGCCGGTGACGATCGGACAGCTCGTGAGCGACGGATGGGCGGGGGTGCGTGCGCTGTGAACCCGCAGACCACGGCCGAGCGGCTGGGCCACAATCGGTTCGTGCTCGACGAGGGCGAGTCCCACATCGAGATCGACCAGGAGGTGTGCCGGCGCACCGGGACGGGCAAGCGGCTGGTGGCCGTGTGCCCCGCCGGCGTCTACAGCGAGCTGGAGGACGGCACCATCGTCGCCGAGTACGCCGCGTGCCTGGAGTGCGGCACGTGCCTGGCGGTTGCCAGCCCGGGCGCGCTGCGGTGGCACTACCCGCGGGGCGGCTTCGGAGTCGGCTTCCGCGAAGGATGACCCCTGAGAAGGGGCCGCGCCGAGGTCACGGCGCCGCGACGACGACGCGAGTGGGCTCGTCGTCCGGCGCCGTGACTGGGCCGCGGTAGCCGGCGGCGCGCATCTGGTCGTCGACCATGAGCTCGACGTACTCCCGGATGCCGGCCCGCACGCGCGGCAGCAGCGGCGCGGGCGTGACGAGCACGTGCATGAGCACGGCGCCCTCGATCGCGTCGAGGATGCGCATCGCCGAGGCGTCCGGCGCGAACTCGCCGCGCTTGATCGCGGCCGCGACCCGCTCCCGCTCGTCGAGCACGAAGCGCGTGACGGCCCGTTCCCGCAGCGTCCCGAGGATCTCCGGGTTGGCCCACACGTCCGTGTACAGGCGCATCATCGCCAGGCCGTACTCGCCGAGGTAGAGGTTGGCGCGGTGCAGCGCGTGGCGGACGAGGTAGTCGCGGACGGTGATGGGCGCCGGGGTGTCGGGCGCCGCGTCGTCGCCGGCCGCGCCGAGCGCGTCGTTCTGCGCGCCGAGCAGGGCCGCGACCAGCACCTCGCCCTTGTCGGCCCAGCGCAGGTAGAGCGCGGACTTGCCGACGCGCGCCCGGGACGCGATGGCGTCCATCGTCAGGCCGCGCCAGCCCGCCTCGCCGAACACCTGCAGCGTGGCGCGGTGCACGCGCGCCTCGAGCTCCGGGTCTCGGGGCCGGCCGGGGGAGCGGGGCGGCTCCGCCTCCTCCGCGGGCGCACCCTCGGGCGGCTCGTCGGCGGTGGGCATGCTGCCAGGGTAGCCAGAGAACCTGGCAAGCCCCCGGCCTCGTGAGGCCGTCACATGCGCTCCCCCGGGACATCGGTGCCGGGCGGGCGCGACGTGCGACTGTTCCCGACGATGTCATCCCCAGGGGGCGCGGGCACCTCGGGCTACGCCGGCCGGAACTGGGTGACCACCGGGCACGCGAACGGGTCGCGAGCCGCCAGGCCCACCTCGTTGAGGTAGCGGATGACGATGCGGTACGAGCGCCACAGGCTCGTCTCGGTGTACGGCACGTCGAGCGCCCGGCACTGCTCGCGCACCACGGCGCGGGCCCGGGCCAGGTGCGGCCGCGGCATGCTGGGGAACAGGTGGTGCTCCACCTGGTAGTTCAGGCCGCCCATGAGCAGCGTGGCCCACCAGCCGCCGGAGACGTTGCGCGACGTGCGCACCTGCTTGGAGAAGAAGTCCAGCCGCGCGTCGCGCGCGATCACCGGCATGCCCTTGTGGTTCGGCGCGAACGACGCCCCCATGTACACGCCGAACACGGCCAGCTGAACCCCGATGAACGCGAACGCCATGCCGAGCGGGAGCACCAGGAACACCGGTGCCCAGAAGGCGACGAAGCGCACCGAGATGAGCGCCAGCTCGGTGGCGCGGCCCTTGACGGGCCCGCGGCCGAGCAGGTGGCGCAGCCCGTGGCGGTGGAGGTTGAGGCCCTCGAGGGTCAGCAGCGGGAAGAACAGCCAGCCCTGGCGTCGGGTGACGAGCCGGCGCAGGCCGCGGGCCGCCGCGGCGTCGTCCGCGACGAACGAGATGGTGTCGACGGCGATGTCGGGGTCGCGGCCGAGCTGGTTGGGATTGCCGTGGTGGCGGTTGTGCTTGCTGGTCCACCACGAGTAGCTGATGCCGACCAGGCCGCACGCCAGCACGCGGGCGAGCCGGTCGCTCGCGGGCCCGGAGGTGAGCACCTGGCGGTGCGCGGCCTCGTGCGCGAGGAACGCGGTCTGCGTGAGCACCACGGCGAGCGCGCCGGCGACGAGCAGCTGGAACCAGCTGCTGCCCAGCAGCACGAAGCCGGCGAGGCAGGCCGCGAACCCCAGCGCGAGCGCGGCGCCGACCCATGCGTAGAAGCCGTAGGTGCGCTCGAGCAGCCGCCGCTGGCGGATGGTCTCGGCGACCTCGGTGTACGCCTTCGTCAGGTGGGGGAACGCCTGTCCGGCGGCCCCGGTCGCGCGCATGCCGGGCGCCGGGGGTGCGGGGGGAAGCGGGGCGATGGCACACCGTCCTGGTCGATGCCCGCACGCGGTGCGGGGCCGTGATGCCAGGGGCGTTCGCCCGTCGCGGGCACCACAGTACGCTGCGCCCCTCGGGAGTCGCCGTGCCGCGGGCGCCCGTCAGGTGCGCAGCCCTGCGAGCAGCAGGGCGACAATGCCCTCGGCGCCGGCCCCGTGGCAGAGGTTGGCGACGGCCGCGAGCAGGTCGCGGGCGTCGACCTCCTGGCGGACCTCGCCGGACCGCACCGCCGCCGCGCGCAGGCGCTCGAGCGTCGGCGTCAGGTGGGTGTCGAAGTAGTCGCGGAGCGGCTCACCGGGCGGTACCGCGCGGGGCGCGAGAACGACGTCTTCCGCTCGACGCGCACCGGCATGCGGCACTTCCGCGACGAGCGCCGGCTCGCCGTCGTCGAGCAGCTCGTCGCCCCTGGCCGACGAGGCCGGGATCGCGCTGACGCACCTGGCGACGGCCTTCGCGATCTCGCACCCGGGGGTCACGGCGGCGATCGCGGGGCCGCGCACCATGGAGCAGCTCGAGGACACGCTCGCCGGCGCCGGCGGCCCGTCGCGCAGCGGTCGGCCGCCTGAGGGGCGCGGCCGGCGGGGACATCCTCAGGTCGCGCCCGGGAGCCCCGGCCGGGCGTCGCGGGTACTGTCCGTGGATGCCCCCGGACGAACACCTTCGGGTCGACCGAGCGACGCGGGACGGTCGCGCAGGTCGGGACGTGAGCGCCGCGGCGCCGGTCCCGGCCCGCTGGTGCGGTGAGGACGTCCTCGCGGTCGCGGGCGACGGGTGGCGCGTGCTGGTGTCCCCGAGCCGGGGCGGCAAGATCGTCTCCCTGCGGCACGGTGCCGTCGAGTGGCTGGCGCAGCCCCGCCTGCCGCTGCCGCCGCCGGCGGTGCCCGGTGCGTCGTTCGTCCAGTCCGAGATGTGCGGCTGGGACGAGTGCGCGCCGTCCATCGACGCGTGCGACGTCGACGGCCGGGCCGTGCCCGACCACGGCGACCTGTGGACGCAACGGTGGTCCGTCGAGGGGGAGTGGCTGCTGGCGCGGGGTCCATCCCTCGACTACGGGCTGGCCCGCCGCGTCGTCGCCGACGGCCCGGGGGTGCGGATCGAGTACCGCGCCTGGACGAATGCCGGGCCGCTGCCGTTCCTCTGGGCCGCCCATCCGCAGCTCGTCGCGCCACCCGGCTCCCTCGTCGAGGTGGTGACGACGGCGCGCCGGGCGCTGGACGTCCTGGTCGACCCACCCGTCCCCGTGCCGCTCGACGCTGTGACCTGCGCGATCGATTCGATCCCGCCCGGGGGCTGTCGCAAGCTCTACCTCGAACCGACCGAGCGCGCGACGGCCGTGCGGGTGCGCCGGCCGGACGGGGAGTCGGTGACCTGGACGTGGGACGGTCAGGCGGCGCCGTACGTGGGGCTGTGGTTCGACCGGGGTGCGTTCTCCCGCGAGGACGTCGTGGCGATCGAGCCGTCGACCGGCTGCTACGACTCGCTGGCGCGGGCACAGGCGCGCGGACAGGTCGTCACGCTGGTCCCGGGCACGGAGCTCACGTGGTGGTGCGAGGTCTCCTTTGCCGGCTCACAGGTTGTCGCCGATTCGTGACCCAATCGTCGGTCCGTCCAGGTTGCCAGTCCGAACGGACATTCTTCGCGGCCTGACCGCATGGTTGGCTCGGCCATGTCGAACGGAGCGGCCGGCCGAGAGTGGCCCGGTCACCGTCGGCACGAGCCGCATGCGCGCATGCGGTCCAGCTGTCCTGGTCTGAGCGTTGCTCACGGTGTGCCCCAACGAGGCGGTGCATGGGCGGACGAGACTCTCCTGGTCATGCCGCACCTCGGTGGTTCTTCGCCGACAACTGAGAGGATGACAATGAGGACATCTACGTGGCGTAGACCTGTCATCGGTGTGGCGTGCTTCGCGCTGGCGCTGACGACGGTGGCGGCGTGCTCGTCCAGCAAGGGCAGCGCGACCGGTTCGGGTGGTAGCACCACCGCGGCCACCGGTGCGCCCGCTGCCGCGAGCGGCAAGATCTCGATCGCCTACATCCAGAAGCAGGCCGATCAGACGTACTTCGTCGGGGAGAAGTCCGGCGCCCAGGCCGAGGCGGCCAAGCTCGGCATCCAGATCACGTTCTACCCGCTGTCCGACCAGGCCGACGACAGCGCGGCGGTCGATGCGGTGAACCAGGCCATCGCCAAGAAGGTCAACGGCATCATCATCGTTCCGCCGGACGGGGCCGTCGGTCCCACGGTGAGCCAGCTCGCCAGTGCGGCCGGCATCAAGATGATGTCGTCCGACGACCAGGTGTGCACCAACAACCCCGACCCGACGAAGTGCGCGGCCAGCGCTCTGCTGCCCCGCGTCGGGTTCGACGGTACCGAGATGGGCACCGAGGTCGGCAAGGAGGCCGCGACGCTGTTCAAGCAGTACGGCTGGTCCGCGGCCGACACGGCCGTCGTCTCTGCCTGGGATCCCACGGTGACGGTGTGCACGCAGCGCATCCAGGGGGCGAAGACGGCCTTCGCTGCGAACGGCGGCTCGGCTGCCAAGATGATCGACCTCAACACCGACAACACGCCGAGCGGTGCGCAGGACAAGGCGTCCGCGATGCTCACCGCCAACCAGGGCGTCAAGAACTGGGTGGTGTGGGGCTGCAACGACGAGAACGTCTCCGGTGTGGTCACGGCCATGCAGAACGCCGGCATCAGCCCGAACAACATCGACGGCGTGGCCCTGGGTGGCTACCTCGCGTGCAAGCCGTGGAACGCCAACACCCCGACGGGCATCAAGGCCTCCCTGTACATCAGCGGTGCGGACGTCGGCAAGACCTCCGTCGACGTGATGAACGACTGGTTGGCGAACGGCAAGCAGCCGGCCCAGCAGACGTTCGCCCCCACCCACATGATCACGCCGAGCAACTGGAAGACCACGATGAGCGCCGCCGACGTCCAGACCTGCGTGGGGTCATAAGGCGCATGGGTGAGATGACGTCCTTCGAGGCGTCGTCGACACGGCCGGGTCCCGCCCCCGTGGCGGGGCCCGGTGGTGTCGCCGACGCGGTCCCGAGCTCGAGCGGCGCGGCGCAGGTGCTCAGGCTCACGGGGGTGACGAAGCGCTTCCCCGGTGTCGTCGCGCTCGACCACGTGAGCTTCGAGCTGAAGCCCGGCACCGTGACCGCGCTCGTCGGCGAGAACGGGGCGGGCAAGTCGACCCTGCTCAAGGTTCTCGGCGGCGACTACCAGCCCGACGAGGGTGAGATCAGCCTCGGGGGGCGGGTGGCACGCTTCCGGACCCCGGCCGATGCGCACGCCGCCGGGGTGCGCGTCATCGCGCAGGAGCCCGACATCGTGCCCTACACCACGGTGGCCGAGAACATCTATGTCGGCGACCTGCCCAACCGGGGTCGTTGGCTGCGGAGCAACGAGCTCTATCGGCGCGCGGCCGCGGACCTGCGGCGTGTCGGCTTCGACTCCGTGCTGCGCGCCACGCAGGTCGGCACCAGCCTCACCGCGGCCCAGCGTCAGCTGGTGGAGATCATGCGGACGATGGTCAGCGACGCGACGGTGATCGCGTTCGACGAGCCGACGTCCTCGCTGTCCGACCACGAGGTCAACCTGCTCTTCGGGCTGATCCGGCGCCTGCGCGAGGAGGGCAAGGCCATCGCGTACGTCTCCCACCGCCTGGCGGAGGTCTTCGAGATCGCCGACGAGGTCGTCATCCTGCGCGACGGGAAGACGGTCGCCCAGAAGCCGATGTCGGAGGTCGACAACGCCTCGCTCATCCGGCTGATGGTGGGCCGTGACCTGTCCCAGGTGTTCGACCACGCGTCGTCGACGACCGACCGGGTCGTGCTGGACGTCGAGCACGTGACCTCGCCCGACGTCCGCGACATCTCGCTCCAGGTCCACGCCGGCGAGATCGTCGCGTTGGCCGGGCTCGTCGGCGCCGGGCGCAGCGAGCTGGCCGGAGCGATCGTCGGCGACCTGCCCATCATCTCCGGGACGGTCGCCGTGGACGGGCGGCGCGTGCACCTGCGCGAGCCCTCCAGCGCGATCCACGCCGGCGTGGGCTATGCGCCCGAGGAACGCAAGAGGGACGCGCTGTTCATGTTGCGGTCGATCCGCGACAACGCGACGCTCGTCGTCCTCAAGAACCTGACGCGCATGAGATTCATCGACTTCGCCAAGGAGAAGTCGGTCGGTTCGGAGTACCTCGCTCGACTGCGGGTGCGCACGCCGTCGTACGACCGTCCGGTCGCCACCTTGAGCGGCGGCAACCAGCAGAAGGTCGTTCTGGCCCGGTGGCTGGCGGCGCGGCCCAAGGTGCTCGTGCTCGACGAACCCACCCGGGGGATCGACGTCGGGGCCAAGGCCGAGATCTACGAAATCATGGAAACACTGGCGGCGTCCGGTGTCGGGATCCTCATGATCTCCTCCGAGCTCCCGGAGATCCTCGGCATCGCCGATCGCATCATCGTGATGCAGAACGGCCACCTCACGGGCGAGCTGAGCCGCGACGAAGCGACCGAGGAAAAGATCCTCGCACTGGCGATGGCCGACGACCTGACGAATGACAAGAAGGGGAAGAAATGAGCGTCGTGGCGCCTGAAACTGATCGGGAGGGCGGTTCTCCGGCGGCTCGTCACGAGTCGAGGGTCGGCGAGGTCTTCCGCCGGCCGGGCCTCCTGCAGAACATCGTGCTCCTCGGTGTGCTCGTGGTCGTGGCCGTCCTCTTCGAGATCCTCAACCCCAACTACCTGAGCTCGGACAGCCTGCGGGCGATCGCCCTCGCGGTGGCGCCCATCGGCGTCATGTCGGCCGGTCAGACCCTGGTCGTCCTGCTCGGCGCGCTCGACATCTCCGTCGGCGCACAGGCCGGGGTCGCGTCCTGCATCTCCGCGATGGCGTTCACCGCGTGGGGCAACGCGCTGGGGTCCATGGCCGCGGCGGTCCTCCTGGGGATCGTCATCGGGTTCCTCAACGGCGTCATCATCGTGTACGGCCGGATCAACCCGATCGTCGCGACCCTCGGCGGCCTCGCGCTGTACAAGGGCGTCGCGCAGGTCCTGACGAACGGATCCGCCGTCGGGTTCGTCGCGGCGAACGGCTTCTACAAGGCGATCGGTCGCGGGGTGTTCCTCGGGGTGCCCGTCGCGGCCTGGATCTTCGTCGTCGTCGCCGCGCTCTTCTGGGTGTTCCTCAACCGGACGGACATGGGCCGCAACGTCTATGCCGTCGGCGGCAACGACATGGCGGCACGCCTGGCGGGCATCAACACGAACAAGTACATCATCGCCGCGTACACGGTCGTCGGCGTCTGTGGCGGCATCGCCGGCATCATGTACACGGCGAAGACCGGTTCGGGCTCGCCCACGGTGGCCACGGCCGGGTACGAGCTCCAGACCGTCACGGCCGTCGCGCTCGGCGGGGCGGTGATGACCGGCGGCAAGGGCGGGATCGGGGCCACGGTGATCGCGATCCTGCTCGTCGGAGCCCTGAACAACGGCCTGACCTCGGTCAACGTCAGCCTCTTCTGGCAGAACATCGCGCAAGGACTCATGCTCATCGCGGCCGTCATCATCCAGAAGGCGCGCAGCGGCGAACGCCGTATCGGCCTTCCCACCTGACCGGCGGGCGGCGGCCGCCGGCCACGGCTCAGCCCTTGACCGCCTGCCGGTAGGCCGACGGGCTGGTGCCGTGGACGGCGTGGAACTGGCGCGAGAAGTAGAAGGCGTCGTCGTACCCCACTGCGTGCGCGATGTGGGACACCGGCTCGTCGGTGGTGTCCAGCAGCACGCGCGCCCGCGTCATCCGCAGGCTCGTCTGGTACTGCAGCACGCCGTAGCCGGTGGCGCGGCGGAAGAGCGCGGCGAAGTGCGAGGGCGAGAGGTTCGCCATCGCGGCCAGGTCGGCGACCGACGTTCGCGTGGCCACGTTGCCGCGGAGGAACTCGATCGACTCCCGGATGGGGTCCGCCCGGTCGCGCGTGTGACGCTGCTCGGGAGTGAGCAGCGCGAGGACGTGCCAGGCGGCGCCGGACGCGCCCATGAGCGCGCCGAAGGAGTCGTCGTGCTCGAGGTGCGACAGCGCCTCGTCGATGAGGGTGGTGAACCGGAAGAGATCGCTCACCCAGACGGGCCCGCGGGGCTCGTCGAGACCGGCGGCCCGGAGCAGCGGCAGCACGCTGCTGCCGACGACGTGCAGCCACCAGATCGTCCAGGGACGGACGGCGCTGGCTCCGTAGGAGTGGGCGACGCGCGGGGGGATGACGAGCACCTGGCCCGCCTCGACGGTGAACCGCTCGCCCTGCACGCGGTACCAGCCCTCGCCCTCGGCACAGACGATGACGATCGCCTGGTCGACCCCCTGGCTCCGCGTCCGCTGGTGCTGAGCAGCATGGGGAAACAAGCCGCAGTCCGTGACCAGCAGCTGCGCCGCGCCCGGCCGGGCGAGCGACTCGGCGATGAGCGGGCGCGCCAGCACCCGCAGCCGCTGCCCGGGGAACCCCTCCGCCTTGCCCATGGCCCCATCCTGACGGCACCGGCGTCCGGATGGGCAAGTATCGCGGGATCGTCCATGCCGGGCCGAGGTTCCGGCATGGGCCCGGGCCCGGATCGCTCCTAGTCTCGGCGCATGTCCAGCGACCGGTCCCGGATCGTGCTGCCGGCAGTGCCGTCCGAGCAGGCCGGGTCCTCGGTGGCCGCGTGGCACGAGCCCGTGGTGATCGACACCTACGAGCCCGCACCGCCCGACCCGTACCCGGCGTACCTCGAGCGGCGGGTCTACCAGGGATCGTCCGGCCAGGTGTACCCGCTGCCGTTCATCGAGAGGATCAGCCACACCAAGCACGCTCGCCCGTGGCAGGCGATCCACCTGGAGAACGCGTGGGTGCGGCTGATGATCCTGCCGGAGCTCGGCGGACGCATCCAGGTCGCGGTGGACAAGACCAACGGCTACGACTTCTTCTACCGCAACAACGTCGTCAAGCCTGCGCTCGTCGGGCTGGCCGGTCCGTGGGTGTCCGGCGGCGTCGAGTTCAACTGGCCGCAGCACCACCGGCCGGCCACCTTCCTGCCCACGGACTGGGCCATCGAGCGGGAGCCCGACGGGGCCGTCACCGTGTGGTGCTCGGACCACGACCCGTTCGCGCGCATGAAGGGGGCGCACGGCATCCGGCTGCGGCCCGACTCGAACGTCGTCGAGGTGCGCGTGCGGGTGTTCAACCGCAGCGAGGACGTCCAGACGTTCCTGTGGTGGTCCAACGTCGCGGTCGCGGTCAACGACGACTACCAGTCGTTCTTCCCCACCGACGTGCACTGGGTCGCCGACCACGCGAAGCGGGCGACGGCGACCTTCCCCCGCGTGCGCGGGCGCTACTACGGGGTCGACTACCCGTCGCGCGTGACGAGCGACCGCCCGGACGGCGACCGCATCGACTGGTACCGCAACATCCCCGTGCCGACGTCGTACATGGTCGTCGAGACGCAGGACGACTTCTTCGGCGGCTACGACCACGGCCGGCATGCGGGCGTCGTGTGCTGGGCCGACCACCGGTTCCTGCCGGGCAAGAAGCAGTGGACCTGGGGGAACGCCCCGTTCGGCCGGGCCTGGGACCGCCAGCTCACCGACTCCGACGGGCCGTACGTCGAGCTCATGGCGGGCGCCTACACCGACAACCAGCCGGACTTCTCGTTCCTCGCGCCCGGTGAGACGAAGGCGTTCTCCCAGTTCTGGTACCCGATCCAGGAGATCGGCCCGGCGCAGCAGGCGACGCGCGACGCCGCGCTCGCGTTCGTCGCCGAGCCGGGCGTCGAGGTCACCGCGGTGCGTGTCGGGGCGGCGGTGACGACGTCGCGCTCCGGCCTGCTGCTGCAGGTTCTCGACGCCACCGGCGCGGTGCTGCTGTCCGAGCGTCGCGACGCGTCGCCGGGTGCGCCGGTCGTCGTCGAGGCCGTGGTGCCCGGCCGGCGTGAGGCGCACGAGCTGCAGGCGCGCGTGGTGCACGAGGGGGCCGTGCTCGTCGCCTGGCGTCCCACGCCGCCGGCGCCGGACCGACCGGTCCCCGTGCCGGTCACCGCGCCGCCGGACCCCGGGGACGTGGCGAGCGTCGAAGAGCTCTATCTCGCCGCCCTCCACCTGGTGCAGTACCGGCACGCCACGCGCGCGCCCGAACCGTACCTGCGCGAGGCGCTGCGCCGTGACCCGGCGGACTCGCGGTCGGGGGTGCTGCTCGCGGCGCTGCGCTACCGGGCGGCCCGGTACGAGGAGTCCGAGCGGCTGGCCGCCGTGGCCGTGGAGCGGCTGACGACGTTCAACCCCAACCCGTACGACGGTGAGGCGCACTACCGGCTCGGCCTGGCGCGGCTCCGTCTCGGCAACCGGCAGGGCGCCCGCGATGCCTTCGCGAAGGCCGCGTGGAACGCCGGCTGGCGCACCCCGGCGCTCGTCGAGCTCGCGCGCCTCGACGCCCGCGACGGGGCGTGGGCGCAGGCCGTGGCGCGGCTCGACGCCGCGCTGGCCACCGACCGGGACAACCTGCAGGCGCGCGACCTGCTCGTCGTCGCGCTCCGGGCCGCCGGGCGACTCGAGGAGGCTGACGACCTGCTCGCCGCGCACCTGGAGGCCGAGCCGCTCGACTGGTGGGCGGTGGACCTCGCGGGCAAGGACCTGCAGACCGACGCGCAGACGTGCCTCGACGTCGCCTACGAGTATCTGGCCGCCGGCCTGTGGGAGGACGCAGCCCGGGTAGCCGCCGTCGCCGCCGTGCGTCAGGCCACGCAGCCGATCCTGGGCGCGAACGACGCCGGTCCGCTGGCGCACTACTGCCGGGCGCGCGCGCTCGCGGAGCTGGGCGACGCGCACGGCTCGCGCGAGGCGCTGCGGCTGGCCCGCACGTGCGAGGCGGCGAACTGCCTGCCGGGGCGCCTGGACGACGTCGATCTGCTCGACTGGTCCCTGGCCCGCGAGCCCGGTGATGCGCGCGCACACGCCCTGCTCGGGCACTGGCTGTACTTCCGGCGGCGTCCCGCGGACGCCCGGGAGCACTGGCTCGCCGCGGTGCGGCTCGACCCGGCCGACGCCGTCTCGTGGCGCAACCTCGCGGTCGCGGCCTACAACGTCGACCGCGACGCGAGCACCGCGGACGGGTACTACGCGCAGGCCCTGGCCGCGCGGCCGCTCGATGCGAAGCTCTGGTACGAGCGCGACCAGCTGGCGAAGCGGCGCCGCGTCCCGCCCGAGCGGCGGCTCGCCGAGCTGGCCCGGCACCCGGTGATCGTCGGGCAGCGCGACGACCTCAGCGTGGAGTGGGCGGACCTGCTGACGCTCACCGACCGGGCGGAGGAGGCGCTCGACGTCCTCGGCGGCCGGCAGTTCAGCCCCTGGGAGGGGGGCGAGGGCAAGGTGCTCGCCGCGTGGGACGCGGCCCACCTCGCGCTGGCGCGCAAGGCTCTGGCGGCCGGCCGGCCGGCCCGCGCGGTGGACCTGCTGCGCGCCGCGCTCGACGTTCCGCACCGCCTGGGCGAGGACCGGCACGCGCTCGGCAACTACGCCGACCTGTGGGTGACGCTCGGCGACGCGTGCGCAGCGTCGGGAGCGCGGGACGAGGCGGAGCGGTGGTGGCGGCGCGCTGCGCTCTTCGACGGCGACTTCCAGGACATGCAGGCCGTGCCGTACTCCGAGATGACCTACTTCGCGGCGCAGGCCTGGGGTGCGCTGGGGGAGCCGGAGCGCCGCGACGCGCTGGCCGCAGGGATGGCCGACTACGCCGACGAGATGGAGCGCAGCGAGCCCCAGATCGACTACTTCGCGACGTCGTTGCCCACGATGCTGCTGTTCCACGACGACCTCGCGGCGATGCGCGACGACCGGGTGCTGCTGCTGCGCGGCCTTGTCGCCGCGCTGCGTGGCGACAAGGAGCAGGCTCGGGCTCGCATGTCCGACCTGCTGGCGCGGGACCCCAACAACGTGCGGGCAGTCATGTGGTGGCGGCACGAGCTCGACCGGCCCTTGCTCGCGCCGGCGGACGCCCCGAGCCGGCGGCTGCACGCACGTGGAAGGCCACGCCGTTCGACGTGACCTTCCGTTGGGTTCCCTGCGTCCGTCAGGCGGCTCGGTGCACGTCCCAGTCGCCCGGACCTGCCATGGAGATCGGCACCGGGACCGGCGTGTAGACGGCCTCGTGGCCGAGCTCCTTCACCAGCTGCCAGAGCCGCCCGTCGTCGGGGTCGTCGCCCCAGACGACGACGAGGCGGCCGGCCGGTCGGCCGTCGACGAAGGGAACGGTGAGGCGCGCCGGCGCGCCGGGTCCGCCGTTGCGCAGCACCGCGCTGTAGGTCGCCACACCGTCGGCCGGAACCTCGTCGCCGCGGATGGCCACGGTGACGACCTCGGTGCGTTCGATGACGCTCATGAGATGTCCTTTCGCCTCGTTGACGCGTTGACAACGTCAGGATACATCTGGGATACAAGATGTACCCAAGGAGGGACGGCCGGCCGCGTGGCCCCCGTCGGGGAGTCGAGCGGAGGGGAGAACGGCGATGCCCGAGGCTGCCGCCGAGCCGAGCAGGACGATGCGTGGCGTGAGCGCCGCGCAGGGTGCCTACGAGTACGCGCGCTCCAGGATCGTGTCGGGCGAGCTGGCTCCCGGTTCGATGCTCAGCGAGAACGAGCTCGCGCGCCGGATCGGCGTGAGCAGGACCCCGGTGCGCGCAGCGCTGCTTCGCCTCCAGAGCGAAGGGTGGATCACCGTCTACCCCCGCCGGGGTGCCCTGGTGCGCGAGATCGGGGCCCAGGAGGCGGCCGACATCTTCGGCGCGCGCCTGCTGCTGGAGGTCTCCGGCGTCCGCGGCCGCGGCCCGGCGGGCCGCGCCGGGCTCGCGGCCGACCTCGTCCCCGCCCTGGCGGAGCAGGACGAGGCCGTGCGACGGGGGGACCTCGCCCGCTTCGTCGCGCTCGACGTGCGGATGCATCGCCGGTTCGTCGAGGGGGTCCACAACGCGCTGCTGCTCGACCTGTACGACCGGCTCCGGGAGCGGCAGGCGTTCATCGTCGCCCGGAGCCTCGCGTCGCCCGGGCGCACCGCGGCGATCGTGGCCGAGCACCGCGAGCTCGTGGACCTGGTCGCCGCGGACGACGTCGACGGCTTCGAGCGGCTGCTCGACGAGCACCTGCGGCGCACGCACGAGATCTGGAGCGGGCTGATCGGTCGGCCGGGAGCGCCGGCAGGGGCCTGACGAGCGCCCTCGGCCTCACGTCGCCGCCATCGGCGCGGGGCCCCGGGTGCCAGACGGCGGTCGCCGCGGGGGCACCGGGCACCCCCGGCGCGCGGCATCGTCGTGCGGAGGCCTTCGTCGCGGATCAGCTCGACTGCGATGTCGCCTCGACGATGAACAGGGCGGTTTGCGCGGGCGCGAGCAGTGGCATGGGCAGACCGACGTCCGCGAGCGCTCGCCCGCTCAGTGTGACCTGGCCCCGGCGGATCCAGTCGGGCTCGGCGTCCTGGATCGTCCGAGGTGGCGCCCCGATGGCGAGCGGACGCACGGTGTAGCGCGTGGCGGGCTCCAGGCCGGGGAATCGCAGCGGTTCGGGAACTGCCCGCTGGGCCGGTCCGAGCGCGGTGATCGCGAACACGCCGGATCGTCCGTCGGGTGCGACGACGCCGTGCAGCGTGAGGGCGGGGTCGCTGGTGTCGGAGTTCACCGTGACGCCGCCATGGAGCAGCCCGCGAAGCCTCTTGTGGGTGCCGATCCATTCCGTGACGGCACGCAGCTCGTCCTCGGTGGCCTGGGTCAGGTCCCACTCGATCCCCGCGTTGGCGAAGAACGCAGCTGCGAGCCGGAAGCTGAGGTCGAAGGTACGACCGGTCGTGTGAGAGGTCGCGGCGCCGAGATGGACTCCCAGGAGCTCGGGCGGGATGAGGATGCCCGTCCATCGGTGGATCCGGTGACGTTCGAGCGGGTCGTTGGTGTCGCTCGTCCAGAAGCGGTCCACGCGTGCGAGCATCCCGAGGTCGATCCGCCCCCCGCCCGAGGCGCACGACTCGATCTCGAGTCTCGGAAAGGTGGCGCGGAGCGCGTCGATCAAGCGGTAGGCCGCTGCGGTCTGGTGGTGTGCCGAGCCGTCCAGCAGGTCGCGATTGTGGTCCCACTTGAGGAAGGCGACCGGGTACTGCGTGAGCAGTGACGTGAGGGTCGAGAGCACGTGGTCGAACGCGCCCGGCACGCTCAGGTCGAGGACGCGCTGGTGCCGCCAGGTCAGCGCCGACCGCGGGCCCAGGACCCAGTCCGGATGGTTTCGGGCCAGCTGCGACTCTGGGCTCACCATCTCGGGCTCGACCCACAGGCCGAAGTCCATGCCGCGTTGCTGCACGTGCGCGATCAGCGGGTGCAGGCCGTCGGGCCACGTGTCGCCGTCGACCTCCCAGTCGCCCAGCGCGCGTGTGTCGTCCGTGCGACCGGCGAACCACCCGTCGTCGAGCACGAACCGCTCGACACCGACCGCAGCCGCAACGTCGACCAGCTGCCGCAGCGTCGTCTCGTCCTGGTCGAAGTACACCGCTTCCCAGGTGTTGAGGACGACCGGTCGCGGGCGGGCCGGCTTCGCCCACGTGCGGATCCACGGGTGGAAGCGCGCGGAGAGGCCGTCGAGCCCCTCGTCCGACCACGTGGCCACGACCCATGGGGTCGTGTAGCGCTGACCCGCCCCGAGGCGGATCTCCCCGGGTGCGAGCAGCTCGCCGGCCCCGAGCAGGGAGTACCCCTGCGCCTGATGCTCGGCCCACAGCCGCTTGTCCCCGCTCCACGCCAGGTGAACCGCCCAGACCTCTCCGGTCCGGAAGGCGAATCCCGGGGTGCCCGCGACCATCAGGTAGGGGTCGTCGTGGCCCGGCCGCCCATGTCGCGTCTCACGTGTCCACGCGCCCTGCGCCGCCAGGTTCGTGCGCTGCGGTCGACGCTCGGCGCTCCACAGCCCGCTGAAGTCCAGGACGTCCTGGGCGCGGGCGGGGATGGGCAGCAGCACGTCCAGTGCGGCGAGGTCGAACACTGTGCCGACCGGGCCCTGCGCCGTCAGGTCGGGCGGCGTGAGGTTCTCGAGGGTGTGGCGCACGCGGAGCACACCCTGGGCGGACATGGTCAGCTCGCTGGTGATGGACAGGCGGGCCGTGGGGTCCGCCACGACCAGCGAGAGGTCGCGCGGGCCCGTGCTGCGCACGTCGGTGAGGCGGAACTCGCCGGGGCCCGGCTCTCCGTCGGACCAGGCCCCCGCCACCGAAGGCCGGCCGGCCCACCCCTGCGCGCGCGTGGGAAGCACCGACAGTCGCAACGGTGCGTCGATCGAGCTCGGTGGCACGGCCGGGACGGCGGCGTCCGCCAGTGCGGCGAGCTCCGCGTCGTCGAGCGCGCCGAGGTCACGGCCCCAGTGCACGATCACGGGGACACCCGTGCCGCGGGCGTCCAGCACGAGGCTGGCGCCCGCGGCACGAAGGTGAGCGATCACCTACTTATCCCTTGACCGGGATCGACTGCGACTTGAGCGTCGCGATCGTCGAGGCCTGGGTGGAGGTGAGGG
>JAJYTJ010000284.1 GCA_021793115.1 Actinomycetes bacterium
ACATCCGCGGGAGGCGGAGCGGTTCATCCTCGACGTCTGCGCGCGGCAGGAGGACGAATTCGCGCGGCTCGGCCTGACTTTTCCGGGGCTGTTCGGCCGGCGGCTCCAGCCGATCGACTGTCAGAACCTGTTCTGCGAGATCAGCAAGTACAGCCGTGTGGCGTTCCCGGGCGTTGCAGGGGTCGCAGGCCGGACCCGGATAAAGCAGAGATACTCCGCGTCAGGGCCGTTGCCGGCGCCCTTCTTTCCGCCAAAGTGGGGCCTGGACGTGCCCCAATGCGTCCGGGGGGCGGAGGCAGGACCTGTTCGGCGGCCGGTGCGGCGCGCCGCCGAGCTGGCTTTGTTCTAGACGTCCCGGTAGTCGAGCGTGCCGGTGTCCTGGTCTGCCACGACGACGCCTCCGCGGTGTTCGCGGAGCAGCGCGAACACGCGGTAGCCCTCGAGCAGGGCACGCTGCCAGTCGCCGGCGGAACGGTCGGAAACCTCCAGCGCCGCGGTGAGGCTACGGCAGAGCTTGAGCAGGTCGCCGGGGACCCGGTTGGTCGTCGTGAAGTGAGAGTGGTGCCTGGCCTGCGCGAAGACGACGGCGGTCAGGCCTTCCTCGACGGCGATGGCGCGGGCGCCGTCCTCGATCCGGTCGTGGCGGGTGCCGCGGCGCTTGCGCTTGGGGCGCAGGGTCGCCCGCAGGACGGGCGACCAGCCCAGGACCGCCATGTGGGCGAGGTGGAACACGTCGTGGAAACGGTAGTCGTCGTCGTGGGCGCTGTTGTCGTCGATCGGGTCGCCGAGAGGATCGCTCTGCTCGTCGAGAACGTGCACGACGACGGTCGGGACGTCCTCGCCGTGCCGTTCCACGGTGGTTTCGGAGAACCGGACCACGAGCCGTCGTGGGAGCCGTTCCTCTGGCGGCCGGTTGGCGTCGTAGCCGGGGTGCAGGACTGGGTCGGCGGGCCCGAACGCGTGCTCGGCCTTGGCGAGGTTCTCAGCGGCGAGTCGGGACAGCGGCAGGCCGGCGCGGTCGGCCAGGACCGCGAGGTACCAGAGCGCGTCGCCGAGCTCCTCCCGGAGCTGGTCGTCGAATCCGCGGTAGCCCTGCTCGTCGCGTCGGCGCTTCTTGAGCTCGGCGGCGACCCCTCCAATCTCGCCGACGAGGCCGAGCAGCGGCAAGACGTAGGCGTCCTCGCTCGCGTCCGGCAGGACGTCGGTGTGGACGGCCCGGGCCTGGTAGCCGTCGAGGGTGAGGCCGGCGTCGTCGCCGGGCGCGGCGTGGCCGGTCACGCCGGGCCGCCGATCCGTGCGCGGGACAGGCCGAGGACGGCGAGCGACGCGATCTCGCCTGGGCGGTGCGTCGCCGCGAGGGCGCGGCGCTGGTAGTCGCCTAGGCCGTCGGGGGCAGCGCCCCGCGCTTCGATCGTCTCCGCCAGAGCGTCCAAGGCCTTCCGGGCGCCGCCGTCTTCGGCCCTGGCGGGCAGGCCGGGCGGCGCCCACCGTTCAGGGTCGGCCCCGAGCGCCCGGGCGACGGCGAGAGCGGCGCCGCCGAAACCTCCGGCTGCGTAGATCGGCAAGCCCGCGTCGGCGGCGAGCACGGCCTCCTCGACGACGCCGGGGGCGCTGCCCTTGTAGCCGGTGAGCCGGCCGCCCACGACGACGCGGGCGTCGGCGATCGCGGTCATGTGCCGTCGCAGCGCGGTAAGGGCGCGGGCCGGGTCGGGCGGCCGCCGTCCGGCGGACCGGTCGCCGGGCCGCACCGGCAGGCCGTCGGCGTCGACGAGGACAAGCCTGGCATCCGCGCCGAGGCGCCGATCGACGTCGTTCGCCTGCGCGTCCGTGAGGCCGTGGTGGGCGTCGGCCGAGAGGCACACGAGCAGGGCGCCCCTTCCGTGGGCGTAGGACCGGACCTCGTCCAATAGGAGCGTCGTGAAGCCGCCGGGGCGCAGATCCCCGCCGTAGACGATCGTTCCGCCCGCGAGCAGGACGGCCCGGGCGAGCTCGACGACGGCGAGGCGGCAGTGGGAGGGCCGCAAGCCGAGCCGGGCGAGGTCGGCGCTCTCGGAGACGGACAGCCCGACCGTCGCGCCGGCGAGCGCGTCGCGGGGGACGAGGACCGGGTCGGTCACGGCCGGAGCTGTCCGCCGCGGGACGCAAAGGTCCGGGGCGTGAGGATGTCGACGTCGTCGTCGAACCCGGCGAGGCCGCAGAGTTCGACGAGGACGTCGCGCTCCTTCGGCCCGAGCGGCGGATCCGGGTGGATGATCCAAACGTGCCGGTCGTCGACGTCCTTCTCTCGGTGCTCGCGCAGCCAAGGGCCGGCGGTGACGGGCTCGGGTGCGTGCGCCGGGAGCCAGTCGAAGCCGTGCTCGAGCAGGTGCACGGTCTGCGCCCGCCACAGGGCCCGCTTCAGGGCCTCATCCACGAGACGGTTCAGCGCGGCTGAGATCGCCGGGGCCGGATCGTCGAGGCGGCACGCGACGGCGGGAAGATGGTCCATGAGGAACGATCCGCGGTCCTCGCCGTCCCGCATCGCGTAGAGCGTGACGGCGGGCATCCCGCCGAGCTTGGCCTGGAGGACCTCCCGCTGGGTCCACTCCCGCCCGGCGTACCGGTCAGTCCTGACGATCAGCAAGGCGCTCGTCGACGCCTTGTTGTCCAGGACCGACGCCCAGTCGTCGGCAGTCTGCAGGTCGCGGGCGTCGAAGAAGTCGGCGAGACGAGTTCGGGCGATGACCTGCCGGACCTCGTTGTAGAGGCGAGGGCCGTCCTCGTCGTCTTCCGCGAGCGATCGGTGCTTGGTGTGGCTCACGAAGACCGTGATCCGTTCCGCCGGAGCGCCGTCTGGCGCCGCGACGCGCTGGGCGATTGCCTGGGCGAGCTCGCGGCACAGCGCCGCGGGGTCGTCCCGGTCGACCCGCGGCAGGGCCTGCGGCCTCGAAAGCGCCCGCATCAGCCCGGTGCCCGACATGTCCGGGTCGTGGTCCACGACGGTGTAGATGCCGACGCCGTCCCTGCCGTGCGCCTCCGCGATCGCGTCGACGTACCTGCGCCACGCGGGGTCGTCGTCGTATCCCCGTGCGAACCGCGTCGAGACGACGGGGACGACGGCCGTGAACTCCGGTGCCCGCAGGCCATACGGCAGCGGCTCCATGAACGGCATCGGCCGGGGCGGCCCGCCGGCGCCGTCCCACGGGACGCTACGGACGTACATCTCGACGGCACCGCCGGCGAAATTCTCCACGAGGTCATGGAGGCGCGCGCCGCAGGGATGTCCTGTC
>JAJYTJ010000285.1 GCA_021793115.1 Actinomycetes bacterium
TCGAGGTGGAGGGACGTGGGCGTCTCATGACGGCGTGCGAGACCGAGGCGACCGAGGGCATGGTGGTGCGGACCAACAGCGCGCGCGCCCGGCACGCCCGCGAGGTGCTGTTCGAGCTGCTGATGTCGGACCACCCGGCGGACTGCCTGCACTGCGCGCGGGACGGGGACTGCGAGCTGCAGGACCTCGGCCGGACGCTGGGCGCCTCGACGTCGCGGTTCGCCGGGAAGGTGTCACGCAGCCAGATCGACGACAGCTCGCGTGCCATCGTGCTCGACGCCTCGAAGTGCATCCTCTGCCGGCGCTGCGTGTCCGTGTGCAACGAGGTGCAGGGCGTCGGCGCGCTCAGCGTGCAGAACCGCGGCTTCCGCAGCCAGGTCGGCCCGGGCGGCGACCTCCTGCTCGACCAGGCGGCGTGCGCGCTGTGCGGGCAGTGCACCGTGGTGTGCCCCACCGACGCGATCCACGAGGCCGACGGCACCCGGACGGTCTGGCAGGCGCTGGCCGACCCGTCGAAGACCGTGGTGGTCCAGGCCGCTCCCGCGGTCCGTGCGGCGCTGGGCGAGGAGTTCGGGCTCCCCGCCGGCACGTTGGTCACCGGGAAGATGGTGACCGCGCTGCGCGAGCTGGGCTTCGACCACGTCTTCGACACGAACTTCGCCGCCGACCTCACCATCATGGAGGAGGGCTACGAGTTCCTCGGGCGCCTCGTGGCGCACTTCCGCCGGCTCGGCGTCGTCGACGACGAGCAGGTGACGGCCCTCGGACTGGCCGACCTGCCCGAGCCCGTGCTGCCGATGATCACCAGCTGCAGCCCGGGCTGGATCAAGTACGTCGAGCACTTCTACCCCGACCACCTCGGTCACCTGTCGTCCTGCAAGTCGCCGCACATGATGCTCGGGGCGCTGACCAAGACGTGGCTGGCGCAGCGGCAGGGGCTCGACCCGCACGACGTCGTCACCGTCTCCGTCATGCCCTGCACCGCCAAGAAGTTCGAGGTCGGCCGTCCCGAGATGTCGCACGACGGCATCCCCGACGTCGACGCGGTCCTCACGACGCGCGAGCTCGGCCGCATGCTCCGCCAGGCGGGCGTCGACTTCACCCGCCTGCCGGACGACGAGTTCGACAACCCGATGGGCGTGTCGACCGGAGCGGCCGACATCTTCGGGACCACCGGCGGCGTCATGGAGGCCGCGCTGCGCACGGTGTACGAGGTGGTCACCGGCCGGCCGCTGCCCTACGAAGCGGTCCAGCTCGAGGCCATCCGCGGCCTGGAGCGGATGAAGTCCGCGACGATCCGGTTGGAGGACGTGCTGCCGCAGTGGTCCTTCCTCGAAGGCGTGGACGTGCCCATCGCGGTCACCAGCGGCCTCAAGGGCGCCGCGGTGCTCATGGACCAGATCGGCGGCGGCGACAGCCCGTACCTGTTCATCGAGGTGATGGGCTGCCCGGGTGGGTGCATCAGCGGCGGCGGGCAGCCTCGCCCCACCACGGACGAGATCCGCCGCGAGCGCATGGCCGCGCTCTACCGGGAGGACGCCGGCAAGCCGTTGCGGAGGTCGCACACGAACCCGGCGATCCAGCAGGTGTACGCGGAGTTCCTCGGCTCGCCCGACGGGCACGTCTCGCACGAGCTGCTGCACACGCACTACACGGCACGGACGCCGGTCTGACCCGCCGGACGCTCGTCCGACCCGGCCCGGCGCTCGTCCGACCCGGCCGGACGGCCACCGGACGCGGTCGGACGGCGACGGCCCCGCGAAGTAAGGGGATGTTTCTAGGTCGGAAGTCCGGACCGCCTTGTGAAGCATTTCCCTAGCCTTGGGTGTGACAGGGGGCACACCGCAGACCCCCTCGGACGAGGGCCGGGCCGCTCGGACGGCGAGCCCGCCCGCCCATGGAGGTCGGGGTACTTGACCACAACGGCCGAGCAGGCCACCGCCGCTGACGACTCCGCCCGGGGCGTCGTCACCGTGACGGTGAACAACCGCGAGATGCAGGTCGTCGAGGGCCTCACCATCCTGCAGTCGCTGACGCAGGAGGGCGTCGAGATCCCCTCGTTGTGCCACGACCCCCGTCTCGAACGCTCCAACGCGAGCTGCGGCCTGTGCGTCGTCGAGGTCGGCGAGGACACGCCGCGCGACGTCAAGGCGTGCCTGACCCCGATCCGCGCCGGCATGACCATCACCACCCACAACGAGCGCCTCGAGGCCTACCGCAAGGTCCGCCTCGAGCAGCTGCTCTGCGACCACAACGCCGACTGCGTCGCCCCGTGCGTGGAGGCGTGCCCGGCGAACGTCGACATCCAGACGTACCTGCGGCGCGTCGGTGACGGCAACTTCGAGGCCGCCGTCCGCGTCATCAAGGACCGCAACCCCTTCCCGTCGGTGTGCGGCCGCGTGTGCCCGCACCCCTGCGAGGCGGCGTGTCGCCGCAACCTCGTCGACGAGCCCGTCGCCATCAACTACGTCAAGCGCTTCGCGGCCGACTGGGACATGTCCCGCGAGACACCGTGGATCCCGCGCGTCGCGGCTTCCACCGGCAAGACGATCGCGGTCGTCGGCGCCGGCCCGTCCGGCCTGACGGCCGCCTACTACGCGGCCCTCGCCGGCCACGCCGTCACCGTGTTCGAGAAGCAGCCGTACGCCGGCGGCATGATGCGGTACGGGATCCCCGAGTACCGCCTGCCCAAGACGACGCTCGACAACGAGATCGGCGTCATCCAGAAGATGGGCGTGCAGATCGTCACCGGCAAGGCCCTCGGCACCAACCTCAACCTCGAGGACCTGCAGCGCGACTTCGACGCCGTCTACCTGGCGATCGGCTCCTGGCGGGCGACCCCGCTGCGGATCGACGGGGACAACCTCGACGGCGTGTGGCTGGGCATCCAGTACCTGGAGCGGGTCACCAAGGGCGACACCATCCCGCTCGGCCGCACCGTCGTCATCGGCGGCGGAAACACGGCGATCGACTGCACCCGCACCGCGCTGCGCAGCGGCGCCGAGCACGTCACGCTGGTCTACCGGCGCAGCCGCGAGGAGATGCCGGCCGAGCCGTACGAGATCGAGGAGGCGGAGCACGAGGGCGTCGAGATGATGTACCTCACCGCGCCGACCAAGATCACGCTCGGCCCGAACGGGGTCAAGCAGCTGCACTGCTTGCGCATGGCGCTCGGCGAGCCGGACCGTTCCGGCCGTCGCCGCCCGGTCCCGGTGGAGGGCAGCGACTTCGTCATCGAG
>JAJYTJ010000073.1 GCA_021793115.1 Actinomycetes bacterium
GCTCGAGCCGCGGCGGGAGAGATCCCGCCGACGAGCGGGGCGCCGTAGGAGCAACCCTCCCCGGGAATCTCTCAGGCACCCGTACCGCCGCGGCGAGGCGACTCTGGAAAGTGGCCCGCGAGGGCCCACCGACGGTGCAAGCCGGCGCGCGCCGAGGGGCGCGGACCGGTAAAACTCTCAGGTCGCCCGGTACGCCGGGCGGATGACAGAGCGGGGAGGCCCCACCGTTCCGGCTGCCGCCGGACGTCCCCGAGGAGGCCCCGGCGTGATGGATCGCGTGACGAACGACGCGACGCACCGCGTGACGAACGGCACGACTGACGACGCGACGCACCGCGTGGCGAACGGCACGACCGACGACGCGGCGAACGACGTGACCGACGTGACCGACGTGACGAGCGTCGTCGCCGACCACCGCACGCCGCCGGCGCGCGACTTCGCCGACCGGCACGTCGGCCCACGCGGCGGCCAGGTGGACCGCATGCTCGCCGCGGTGGGGTACCACGACCTGGCGGCGCTCGTCGCGGCCGCGGTGCCGGCCGCGATCCGCACCGACCGCCCGCTCGACCTGCCGGCGGCCCGCACGGAGGCGCAGGTGCTGGCGGCCCTGCGCGGGCTGGCCGCGGAGAACCGGCCCCTGGCGTCGATGATCGGCCAGGGCTACTACGGCACCGTGACGCCCGCCGTCATCCGGCGGAACGTCCTGGAGTCGCCCGCCTGGTACACGAGCTACACGCCGTACCAGGCCGAGATCAGCCAGGGCCGGCTCGAGGCGATGCTCACGTTCCAGCAGGTGGTGGAGGACCTCACCGGGCTGGCCGTGGCCGGGGCGTCGCTGCTCGACGAGGCGACGGCGGTCGCGGAGGCCGTGACGCTCATGTGGCGCGCCGCCAAGGGCGTGCCCGGCACGGTGGTGCTCGACGCCGACCTCTTCGGCCAGTCCCTCGCGGTGGCGCGGGGGCGCGCCGAGCACGTGGGGCTGCCGGTGGTGGTGGCCGACCTGTCGGCCGGCCTGCCGGAGGTCGACGGGGCGCTGGTCGGCGTCGTCGTGCAGCAGGTGGGCGCCTCCGGCCGGCTGCACGACGTGGCGGCCGTGGTCGAGGCGGCGCACGCGCGCGGGGCGCTGGTCACCGTCGCCGCCGACCTGCTCGCGCTGACGCTGCTGGCCGCGCCCGGCGACGTCGGGGCGGACGTCGCGGTGGGCTCGGCGCAGCGGTTCGGCGTGCCCATGTTCGGCGGCGGGCCGCACGCGGCGTTCATCGCCGTGCGCGCGGGGCTCGAGCGGCAGCTGCCGGGCCGGCTCGTCGGGGTCTCGGTCGACGCCGACGGCGCCCCCGCCTACCGCCTGGCGCTGCAGACCCGCGAGCAGCACATCCGGCGCGAGAAGGCGACGAGCAACATCTGCACCGCGCAGGCGCTGCTGGCGGTGGTCGCGGCGATGTACGCCGTGCACCACGGGCCGGACGGCCTGCGCGCCATCGCGGAGCGCGTCCACGCGCACGCGCGCGCTCTCGCGGCCGCGCTGCGGGCCGACGGGGTCACGGTGGAGCACGGCGAGCTCTTCGACACCGTCCGCGCCGTGGTGCCGGGCCGCGCCGCGATCGTCGTCGAGGCGGCCGCGATCCTCGGCGTCAACGTGTGGGCGCCGGACGCCGACCACGTGCAGGCGACGTGCGACGAGGTGACGACGGAGGCGCACGTGCGGTCCGTGGTGGCGGCGTTCCGCGCCGAGCGCTCGCTGGCGAACGGGCACCCGGACGCGCTGGCGGCGCTCGAGGGCACGCACCCCGCGCTCGCGGAGGTGTGGGAGCTGCTGCCGCAGCAGCGCGGGGAGGTCGAGCCCGCCGGCGCGCTCGACGACGACTGGCCGCCGACGCCGGCGGCACCCGGCGCGTCGGGCGCGGCCGGTGGCCCAGCGGCCGCCGAGGTGCGGCCTGCCGCGGCCGGCGCCTCCTCGACCGGCGAGTCCTCGGCCGTCTCCGCCGCGGGCCCGTCCTCGCCCGCCTCCGCCGCGGGCCCGGTGCTCGCGACCGGCCCGTCCTCGCCCGGCGCGCCGACGGGCATCCCGCCGGAGCAGCGGCGCCGGACCGCGTACCTGCAGCACCCGGTGTTCCACCGCTACCGCAGCGAGACCGCGCTCCTGCGGTACCTGCGACGCCTGTCGGACAAGGACCTGGCGCTCGACCGGACGATGATCCCGCTGGGCAGCTGCACCATGAAGCTCAACGCCGCCGTGGAGATGGAGCCCATCAGCTGGCCCGGCTTCGCGGACATCCACCCCTTCGCGCCCGACGACCAGACGAAGGGCTACCGCACGCTCGTCGACGACCTGTCCGGCTGGCTGGCCGAGATCACGGGCTACGACGCGGTGAGCGTGCAGCCCAACGCGGGCAGCCAGGGCGAGTACGCGGGGCTGCTGGCCATCGGCGCGTACCACCGCAGCCGCGGCGAGGCCCACCGCGACGTGTGCCTCATCCCGGCGAGCGCGCACGGCACCAACGCGGCGAGCGCCGCGCTGGCGGGGCTGCGCGTGGTCGTCGTGGCGACGGCCGACGACGGCTCGATCGACCTGGACGACCTGCGCCGACGGCTCGACGACCACGCGGGCCATGTCGCGGCGATCATGCTCACCTACCCCTCGACGCACGGCGTGTACGAGGAGGGCGTGCGTACGGTCGCGGAGCTGGTGCACGCGGCCGGCGGCCAGGTCTACATCGACGGGGCGAACCTCAACGCCCTCGTCGGCCTGGCCCGCCCCGGCGAGCTCGGGGGCGACGTCAGCCACCTCAACCTGCACAAGACGTTCTGCATCCCGCACGGCGGCGGCGGCCCGGGCGTGGGCCCGGTGGCGGTCAAGGCGCACCTGGCGCCGTTCCTCCCGGGCGACCCCACCCCCGGCATGTGGAGCCATCCGTCCGCACAGTGGAGCCGACACGCTGCCGACACGCCGGCAGGAGTGTCGAACGGCTCCACCGAAGCCCAGTCAGGGGGCGAGATGGCCCCCGTCGCGGCCGCGCGGTGGGGCTCGGCCGGCATCCTGCCCATCTCGTGGGCCTACGTGGCCCTCATGGGCGGCGACGGCCTGACCAGGGCGACCGAGGCGGCGGTGCTCGCCGCCAACTACCTCGCGGCGCGCCTCAGGGACGCGTACCCGGTGCTCTACACGGGCCCCGGCGGCCTCGTCGCGCACGAGTGCATCCTCGACCTGCGGGGCATCACGCACGACACGGGCGTCACCGCGGAGGACGTCGCCAAGCGGCTGGCCGACTACGGGTTCCACGCCCCGACGCTCGCCTTCCCCGTGCCCGGCACCCTCATGGTCGAGCCGACCGAGAGCGAGGACCTCGCCGAGCTCGACCGGTTCGTCGAGGCGATGCTCGCCATCCGGCGCGAGATCGACGAGGTGGCCGCGGGCACCTGGCCGCTCGAGGACTCGCCGCTGCGCAACGCCCCGCACACCGCGGCCGCGGTGACGGCCGACGAGTGGACCCACCCCTACGCCCGCGAGGTCGCCGCCTTCCCGGTGCCGGGGCTGCGGGACGACAAGTACTGGCCCCCCGTGCGCCGCATCGACGGCGCCTACGGCGACCGCCACCTCGTCTGCTCGTGCCCGCCCGTCGCCGCGTTCGCGGAGGCCGGACGATGACCCCGGAGGACACCATGGCCGCCCCGAGCCTCGACCGGCACTCCCCGCTGCACGACGAGCACGTGGCCCTCGGCGCCACGATGACGCCCTTCGCGGGCTGGCTCATGCCGCTGCGCTACTCGTCGGACATCGCGGAGCACGCCGCGGTCCGCACTGCCGCCGGGCTGTTCGACCTGTCCCACATGGGCGAGATCGCGGTGCGCGGACCGCAGGCCGCGGCGTTCCTCGACCACGCCCTGGTGGGCGCGATCTCCCGCGTCGCGCCCATGCGGGCGAAGTACACGATGATCTGCGCGCCGGACGGTGGCGTCGTCGACGACCTCGTCGTCTACCGCGTGGCCGACGAGGAGTTCATGGTCGTCGCCAACGCCTCGAACGCTCCGACCGTGGTCGCGGAGCTCGAGGCGCGCGCGGCCGGCTTCGACGTCGAGCTGCGTGACGACTCGTCGGCCACCGCGCTGGTCGCGGTGCAGGGCCCGCGCGCCGCCGAGATCCTCCGGGCGACCGCGGGCCTGGCGGAGGACCCCGCGATCTCGGGCGGCACGGCGTTCGACGAGCTGCGGTACTACGCGTGCCTGCGGATGCGGTTCGGGGGGCAGCCCGTGCTCGTCGGCCGCACCGGGTACACCGGGGAGGACGGCTACGAGATCTGGCTCGAGGCGGACCGTGCCCCCGCCCTGTGGCGCGCGCTGCTGGCGGCGGGCGGCCCGTTCGGCCTGGTGCCCGCGGGGTTGGCGGCGCGGGACAGCCTGCGCCTGGAGGCCGGCATGCCGCTCTACGGCAACGAGCTAGACCGCACCACCACGCCGTACGACGCGGGGCTCGGGCGCGTGGTCGCGCTCGACAAGACCGCCACCGTCGGGCCGGCGGACTTCGTCGGGCAGGCGGCCCTCGCCGCCCGGGCGCAGGCCCCGGCGCGGCGCGTGCTCGTCGGGCTCGCCGGCGACGGGCGGCGCGCGGCGCGCCACGGCTACCCCGTGCTGTCCGGGACCGACGAGGGTGCCACCGTGGTCGGCACCGTGACGTCCGGCGCTCCGTCGCCGACACTGGGCCACCCGGTGGCGATGGCCTACGTCGAGCCCGCGGTGGCCGCGGAGGGCACGCCGCTCGCGGTCGACGTCCGTGGCCGGGCCGAGCCTGTGCACGTGGTGCCGTTGCCGTTCTACCGCCGTCCCCGCTGATCCCCGCCCGACGAGACCCGAAGGAGCCCCCCATGAGCGGCCAGCCGCCCACCCACCTGCAGTACACCGCCGACCACGAGTGGTACGCCGCCGGGAGCCCGGCCACCGTGGGCATCACCGACGTCGCGGCCGACGCGCTGGGCGACATCGTCTACCTCGAGCTACCGGCCGTCGGGGCCACCGTGGCGGCCGGCGCGGTGGTCGGTGAGATCGAGTCCACGAAGTCGGTCTCGGAGCTGTTCTCCCCGGTGTCGGGCACGGTGGTGGAGGTCAACCAGGCGGCTGTGGATGACCCCGCGATGGTCAACTCCGACCCGTACGGCACCGGCTGGCTGCTGAAGATCGAGGTCACAGGCACCGGGCAGCTGCTGTCCGCCGAGGAGTACGCAGCCCTCGCACCGCGCTGACCGGCCGGTCAGCGCGGCCTCGACGCCGCAGGTCACCGGTAGGTGCGAGGACCTATGTCCCTTGCGCCAAAAGGGTGAATCGCGGGTTCGTAGAGTGATCGTATGTATCTCAAGGCGGACATACGGGTCATTCTTGGCGCAGCGCGTTCGGCACCACGGGGGGTCGTGATGTCGAGAGGTGTGGTGAAGTGGCGTCATAGACCGCCCGGGCCGGCCTCTCATTCGGTACGCAGCTGTACAACGACCGTGCGGACGGGCCGCACGGTCGTCGGCAGACCGGAGGGCACCATGAGCATGCTTGAGACGACGACGAGCACGAGGTCGGCCATCCTTGGCGACCCGCTCACCCGTCGCGAGAAAGTCGTTCTGGCCGAGCTCGGGGAGGACGTGACGCTCGAGGAGATCGCTACGCGACTCTTCGTCACGCGCAACACGGTGAAGTCTCAGGTTCGTTCGGTGTACCGCAAGATCGGCGCCTCGACGCGCGCCGAGGCGGTGGCCTGGGCGCAGGAGCACGGCGCCCGCTGACGTCGCGGCGGTCATCGCCGCGCTCTCGACGGGCCTTCCGCGCGTGGTCGCGCGGTGGGCGGTGCATCTCCAGGGCTCGCTCGGCTCCTCGCCGGGCGGGCCCTTCGTCGTCCCTGGGCGGCGACCGGGGTTCGCGACGGCCCGCGGCAACCTGAGAGACTGCGGGCATGGCCGCACCACAGCTCGTCGTCGCCGGAGCGGTGGTCGACGATCTCCACGATCCGCAGCGCCTGCTGGCCGCCCGGCGCGCGGTGCCCGCGAGCCTGGCCGGCCGGTGGGAGTTCCCCGGCGGCAAGGTCGATCCCGGCGAGTCGCCCGAAGAGGCGCTGCACCGAGAGCTGCGCGAGGAGCTCGGGATCCGCGTGGGGCTGGGCGCCGAGCTCGTCGGGCCCGACGACGGCGCCTGGGTGCTCTCCACGCGGTACGTCATGCGGCTGTGGCTCGTCGAGATCGCGTCGGGCACGCCCGAGCCGCTCGTCGAGCACGACGAGGTGCGCTGGCTGGCGCCCGGGCAGTGGCACGACGTGCCGTGGCTGGACTCCGACGTCCGCATCGTCCAGGCCCTCGCCGCCGCCGTCGGCGCCTCCTCCTGACCCCGTTCACCCTCTGCGAACGCGCTGGCACTCGCCGTAGGAGAGTGCTAATCCTAGTGCCGTAGCCACGGCGGCCCGGGAGGTCGCCGGCACTCGGGGTCGCGGGAGGTCCGCGGCCCGCGGACAACGGAGGTGAGGGCTATGGCTACCCGTTTCGACCCCTTCGCGGAGATGGACCGCCTGCTGGGTCAGATGTTCACGTCGGAGCGCTCGTCGATCGCGATGCCGATGGACCTGTACCGCGTGGGCGACCACTACGTGCTCCACGTCGACCTGCCGGGCGCCGACCCGGGGAGCATCGACGTCAACGTCGAGGACCGCACGCTGACCATCCGCGCGCAGCGCACGGCCGTGTCGGACGAGAGCGACGCGCAGTGGCTCACCCGGGAGCGGGCCGTGGGCACCTATGCGCGGCAGCTCACCGTGGGCCGCGGCCTCGCGCTGGACCAGATCACGGCGACGTACACGGACGGCGTGCTGACGCTGTCCATCCCGGTGGCCGAGGAGGCCAAGCCGCGCAAGATCGCGGTGACGCACGGCAGCACCGAGCAGCACACCATCACCGCGGAGCACGCGAGCAGCTGACGCTCACCGCGCCGGCCGCCACGGGTCGAGGGCGTCGGCGCCGGCCGCCGCGACGAGCCGACGGCTGCCACCGAGGGCCCGGCACCCACCAGGGTGACCGGGCCCTCGTGCGTTCTGCTCCCGGGCCGTGCCGCGCCCGAGCTGCCACCCCCGGGGCCACACAGCCCAGCGGGCCGCGGCATTGGTGCGTCAGGGCAGGGCCGCGGCCATGCGCGCGATCGCCTCGTCGAGCAGCGGGCGGGACGCGGCCAGGTTGAGGCGCGCGAAGCCGTCGCCCTCGGCACCGAAGGCGTGCCCGTCGACGAGCGCGACGCGCGCCTTGTCCAGCAGGAAGTCCGCGGTGGCGATGCCCGCCGGCACCCCGGCCGCGCGGAAGTCCAGCCAGGCGAGGTAGGTGGCCTCCGGCGGCGTCCACCGGACGGCGGGCAGCCGCTCGGCGAGCAGCCGCCCGACGAGCTCGATGTTCCCTGCGAGGGCGTCGAGCAGCCCGTCGAGCCACGGGCCGCCATCGCGGAAGCCCGCCTGGTGGGCGATGGACGCGACGTGGCTCACGCCGTCGGACGCCAGCTGCGGCAGCAGCGCCAGCTCGGGCGCGGCGGGACCGGGCACCGCCACGGCCGCCTTGAGCCCGGCGAGGTGGAACGTCTTGGCGCCGGAGTGCAGCGCGATGGCGTCCGGGATGACGGTCGTGGTGGGCGTCATCACGGGCCGGGTGCCGTCGGGGCGAGGCGGCACGAGGGCGGCATGGATCTCGTCGGCCACCACGCGCACCCGCCAGTCCGCAGCGAGCTCGCCCAGGGCGGCCAGCTCGTCGGCGGTGTGGAGCACGCCGGTGGGGTTGTGCGGCTGGCACAGCAGGAGCACCGCCCGGTGCCCGCCCGCCTTGGCCTGCCCGAAGGCACGGTCCAGGGTCTCGAGGTCGAGCCGCCCCGTGGCGCCGAGCGGCGCCGTGACGATCCGGCGCCCGGCGTGCTCCGCGAACGTGCGGAACGGCGGGTACACGGGCGGCGTGATGACCACGGCGTCGCCGGGCTCCGTGAGCAGGCGCAGCACGTGGGCGATCCCCTGCATGACGTCCGGGACCAGCCGCGCGGTGGCCGGGTCGACCGCCCACCCCCACCGGTCCTCGGCGAACTGGGCGAACGCCTCGGCGTACCCGCGGTCACCCTCGTAGCCGGTGTCGCCGCTGGTCATCGCGTCCTGCACGGCGCGCAGCACGGGCTCGGGCGGCACCACGTCCATCTCCGCGACGAACAGGGGCAGCACGTCCGGCGGGTGGTGCCGCCACTTCTCCGACGTCCGGGTCCGCAGCCGCTCCAACGGCACGTCGAACGGCGCCACCATCTGCTCGCTCACGCCTCACCCCTCCACCGCACCGGTGCTCGCGCGCCGGCCGGTCAGCTGCTCGCGCCGCTGCCCACGCGTCGGCTCGGCAGTTGCTCACCGGCTCGGCAGGTGCTGCTGCCGAGCCGGTGAGGACGTGCCGACCGCGCGCTGTGGGACACGCCGCGCCGGACCCTCACAGCGTGGCACGCACCGCCCGCGTGGCGGCCATGACGTGCTCGAGCGACGGGGTGACCTCGGCATACCGGCGCGTCTTGAGGCCGCAGTCGGGGTTGACCCACAGCCGCGCCGGGTCGATGGCGTGCACCGCGCCGGCCAGCAGCTCGGTGACCTCGTCGACGGAGGGGACGCGGGGCGAGTGGATGTCGTAGACGCCCGGGCCGATGCCGCGCTCGTAGCCGGCCGCCGCGATGTCGTCGACGATCTCCATCTTGGAGCGCGCCGCCTCGATCGACGTCACGTCGGCGTCGAGGTGGTCGATCGCGCCGAAGATCTGCCCGAACTCCGAGTAGCACAGGTGCGTGTGGATCTGCGTGTCCGGCCGCACACCGCTCGTCGCGAGCCGGAAGGAGCGCACCGACCAGTCCAGGTACGCGGCGTGGTCCTTGGCACGCAGCGGCAGCAGCTCGCGCAGCGCGGGCTCGTCCACCTGGACGATCGCGATGCCCGCGGCCTCGAGGTCGATGATCTCGTCGCGCAGCGCGAGGGCCACCTGGTTGGCGGTGTCGCCCAGCGGCTGGTCGTCGCGGACGAACGACCAGGCCAGGATGGTCACCGGCCCGGTGAGCATGCCCTTGACGGGCTTGCTGGTGAGGGACTGGGCGTAGCTGGCCCACTCCACGGTGATGGGCCGCGGCCGGGACACGTCGCCCCACAGGATCGAGGGCCGCGTGCACCGCGAGCCGTACGACTGCACCCAGCCGTTCTCCGTCACGGCGAAGCCGTCGAGGTTCTCGGCGAAGTACTGCACCATGTCGTTGCGCTCGGGCTCGCCGTGCACCAGCACGTCCAGCCCGATCTCCTCCTGCAGCGCCACGACCCGCGCGATCTCCGCGCGCATCTCGTCCTGGTACTGCGCGTCCGTCAGCTCGCCGCGGGCGTGCGCGGCGCGCGCGAGCCGGATCTCGGGCGTCTGCGGGAACGAGCCGATGGTCGTCGTCGGCAGCGCCGGCAGGTGCAGGCGGGCGTCCTGCGCCGCCAGCCGGGCGGCGAACGGGCCCCGGTGGAACGCCTCCTCGTCGAGCGCCGCGGCGCGGGCACGGACGGCGGGCACGACGACGCCGGGCGCGGCGGCCCGGGCGGCGCGGGCGTCGGCCGCCGCCAGGAGCGCCTCGTGGACGGCCTCGCGCCCCTCGGACAGGCCGGTGGCCAGGGTCACCACCTCGGTGACCTTCTGGTCGGCGAACGCCAGCCACTCGACGAGCGACCGGTCCAGGTGCGGCTCGTCGGCCACGTCGTGCGGCACGTGGAGCAGCGACGTGGAGGTGCCCACGGCGACGGCACCCGCGCCGATCGTCTCGAGGCGCTCGAGCGTGGACAGCGCCGCGTCGAGGTCGGCGCGCCAGATGTTGTGGCCGTCGATCACGCCGCCGACCAGGGTCTTCGTCTCCAGGCCGGGCACGGGGCCGGCGGGCGCGGTGCCGCGGACGAGGTCGAGCGCGAGGGCCTCGACGTCGGTGGCGGCCAGCGCCGGGAGCGCGTCGCCGAGGTCGCCGTACGGCGCGGCGACGAGGATCGCGGGGCGGTCCGTGAGCGCGCCCAGCACGCCGTACGCGTGCGCGGCGGCGGCGACGAGCCGCTCGGCCGGCACGCCGGTCGACTCGGACACCAGCGCCGGCTCGTCGAGCTGCACCCAGGTGGCGCCCGCGGCGGCCAGCGCCGAGAGCACCTGCGCGTACACCGGGAGCAGGTCGTCCAGGCGGTCGATCGGCGCGGCGTCGTCGGGCGCGCCCGCGGCCGGCTTGGCGAGCGCCAGGAACGTCACCGGGCCGACGAGCACGGGCCGCGTGAGCACGCCGTCGCCCTTGGCCTCGGTGAACTCGCGCACCACGCGGTCGTCGGCGAACCGGAACGTGGTGCGGGGGCCGATCTCCGGGACGAGGTAGTGGTAGTTCGAGTCGAACCACTTGGTCATCTCGAGCGGCAGGTCGTCGCCGCGCCCGCGCGCGAGGGTGGAGTAGCCCGCCAGGTCGAGCCGGCCGGCGGCGTCGGGCAGGTCGGCGAAGCGCTCCGGGATGGCGCCCGTGAGCACCACGGTGTCCAGCACCTGGTCGTAGAACGAGAAGTTGCCGGGGATCGCGGCGTCGTCCGGGGACAGGCCGAGCTCCGCGAGGCGGTCGCGCGTGCGCTTGCGCAGCGCCGCGGCGGTCGTCTCGACCTCGTCGGCGCTCGCCTTGCCGGCCCAGAAGGCCTCGAGCGCCTTCTTGAGCTCGCGCCGGGGACCGATCCGCGGGTAGCCCAGGATCGTGCCGGTGGGGAAGGCGGTGGACTGCGTCATCAGGGGTTCCTCGGGGTGGGGCGGGAGGTGAGGTCGACGGCGTCGAGCAGGTCGAGCGCCGCCTCGTGGCGGTTGAACGTGTACAGGTGGATGCCGGGTGCGCCGCCGTCGAGCACGCCGGCGACCAGGTCGGCGGCGAACCGGATGCCGCGGCGGTGCCGCTCCGCCTCGTCGTCCGCCGATCCCAGCAGCTCGAGCAGCTCGCGCGGCACGGGCACGCCGGTGAGCTCGGCGGTGCGCAGCAGCCGGGCCGGGTCGGTCGTGGCCAGCAGCCCCGGGATGATGGGGATGGTCACACCGGCGACGCGCGCCTCGGCGACCAGCTCCAGGTAGGCGTCGGCGTCGTAGAACACCTGGGTGATGGCGAAGTCGGCGCCGGCGCGTTGCTTGTCGAGCAGCGCCTGGATGTCCTGCGCGCGGGTGCTGCCGGCCACCGCGTTGCCGCGGGGGAACGCGGCGACGGCGATCGACAGCGGCTTGACGCGCGCCCGCACGGCCTGCGCCGGGCTCGTCGCGCAGCGGTCCGCCTCGATGCGGCGCAGCAGCTCGACGAGCCCCGCGGCCGTCGGCAGGCCGTCCGGGTGCGGCTGCCACGACTCGGCGCCGGACGGCGGGTCGCCGCGCAGCGCGAGGAACGAGCGCACGCCCTCGTCGAGGAACTCGCCGACGATCGTGGCGACCTCGTCGCGCGAGGTCCCCACGCAGGTCAGGTGAGCGATCGGCGTGAGCGTGGTCTCGCGCAGGATGCGGCTGACGAGCGCGCGCGACGTGGTGCGCGTGCGGCCGGAGGCGCCGTAGGTGACGGAGACGAAGTCCGGGCGCGTGGCCTCGAGCGCGCGCACGGTCTCCCACGTGCGGGGTGCGTTGTCGATGTCGCGCGGCGGGAACAGCTCGAACGAGAGGGTGGGATGGTCCGCGTGGGCGCGCGGCGGCGCGGCCGGTGCCGGTCGCTGCGCCGTGCCCACGGCGGGCTCGCTCATCACGTCTCCATCGTTCCCGGCGGAAGCACCCACTCCCCCGTGGCGAGGGGGGTTGCTGCGGCGTCGACGAGCCGGGTCTCTCGGCCGCTCTGGATGGTCATGTGGATGGTACGTATCTGCCCACATGTCGGGCAAGCGAGCCCAGCGGGCGAGACACGCGGTGCTGTCAGGCGGTCCGTCACCGGTGGCGGCGCGTGGCGAGGCCTTCCTCGCCGTGCTGCGGCGGCCGCTGCCAGGGCACGGCGCCGAGCACCCCGACCGGCACCGTGTGCAGCGCGCGGTCCAGGCGCAGGAGCATGGCGAGGTCGGCGTCGTCGGGCGCCGAGTACGCCCGCACCGCGCCCCGCAGCACCTCGCCGGATTCGTCCGGCTTGTCGGCCATGCCGCGATGCTAACTCCGGCGCCTGGGCGCGGACCCGGCCGGCCGGGGGAATCACCCGCCGTGGGGCACGGCGAGGCAGCCCACCAGATGGTCGTCGACGACGCCGCACGCCTGCATGCCGGCGTACGCGGTGGTCGGCCCGACGAAGCGGAACCCGAGCGACTTGAGCTCGCGGGCCAGCGCCACCGACTCCGGCGACGTCGCCGGCACGTCGGCCCACGTGGCCGGGCGGGCGCGCGCCCCCTCGGGGCGGTGGCCCCACACCACCTCGTCGAGCGTGCGGCCGGCGTCGTGGAGGGCGACGAGCGCCCGCGCGTTGTGGACCGTCGCCTCGATCTTGAGCCGGTTGCGGACGATCCCGGCGTCCGCCAGCAGCCGCGCCACGTCGTCCTCCCCGAACGCGGCCACGGTGCCCGGGTCGAACCCTGCGAATGCCGCGCGGAACCCCGGCCGCTTGCGCAGCACGATCGCCCACGAGAGGCCCGACTGGAAGCCCTCGAGCGCCAGGCGCTCGAACAGCGCCGTGTCGTCGTGCACCGGGCGGGCCCACTCCTCGTCGTGGTACGCCTCCATGAGGGGGTCGCCGGAGCCGAAGCAGCGGAACGGCGAGGTCGTCGTCATGCGCGCATCCTCGCGTGCCGCGCCGACACGGCGGGCCGCGCGCCGCCTCCGGGGTGCGCCCGGGCCCGCGTGGGCCGGGGCTGGGGGCGGCTCACCGCCGCCGCTACCGGCCGAGCGCCCGCAGGATGCGTGCCGCCGAGACCTTCTCGGGCGTGCCGAGGTGCTGCGCGAACAGGGACACCCGCAGCTCCTCGAGCTGCCACCGGACGGTGTCCAGCACGGCCTGGCGCGTGGGGTCGGGCGCCGCCGCGGCGGCGCGGGCCACGGCCTCGTCGTACGCCTGCCGCACCTGCCGCACCTGGGCCTCGAGCGCGGCGTCGCGGTGCGGGTTCTCCGCGGCCTTCGCCAGCCGGTACGTGGCCGCCCGCAGGTAGCGGGTCAGCAGGGGCAGCCGAGCCGCGCCGGTGCGCACGACGAAGCCCGGCCCGACGAGCTCGGCGAGCTGGGCGCGCACGTCGCGCGCTGCGGCGACGAGCGCCAGGCTGGACGACGAACGCACGGCGGCGTCGGCCTCGCGCCACGCGGTGAGCACGTCGACGAGGGTGCCGACGAGGCGGTGCACCTCGTCCTCGAGCCGGTCGCGCAGCACGCCGCGCACCTGGTCGTAGGCCGTGCGGTCCCGCACCGCGGCCGGGTCCGGCACCAGCGCGTCGATGGCGGCCAGCTGCACGTCCGTGACCAGGGCCGGCGTGCTCGGGTAGGGGCTCGCGGCCAGCGCGAGCGCCTCGGCGCCACTCCACCGCGTGGTGACCCGCGCGGTGCCGAGGCCCACGTCGGCCAGCAGCAGCCGGCGCAGGCCCGCGCGGTGGGCCGCGTCGGCGGCCGGCGCCGAGCCCAGCACCCGCACGCCCACGGGTCCCCGCCCGGGGGCGGCCTCGGGCCCACCGCCGGGGGCCCTCGCGGCGCCGGTCGCACCGGCGGGCCCGGCCGGGTCGGTCGAACCGGTCGCCTCCGCGCCGAGGTCGGCGAGCGCCGGGTAGGCCTTGACGGCGACCCCGCGGGCAGTGGTCTCGACGACGCGCGGGAGCGTGAGGTCCGCGGGCCAGGTGGTGAGGCCGTCCCGCTCCAGGGGGTCCGCCGTGCTGCGGGGGCCCTCGGTCTCGCCGGGCGGGACAGACGGTCCCCGCGAGGCGTTGCGGACGTCCCGGTCGCGTACGCCGCCCCCCGGGGCGGCCTCCCCGAGACCGGTGCCGGCGGTGCGTCCCGGTGCCGCGTCGCGGGCCTGGGCCGCGCGTGGCTCGGGGGCGGCCCCACCGGCGCGGCCGTCGCCGGCGGCTGCGTTCGCGGCGCGGGCCTCCTCCATCGCGGCGCGCACGGCGGTGCGGACCGCCGCCGAGACCGCCTCGTCGGACCGCGCGACCAGGCGCCGCTGCAGCGCGAGCAGGTCGCGTCCCTCGTCGACGATGCCGCCGCCGGCGTCGATCACCCGGAACGTCATCCGCAGGTGGCCCGGCAGCCGCTCGTCGTCGAACGCGTCCGCCGGCACGTCGACGTCGCGCAGCGCGCGGACCGCGGCCGCGAACGCCTCGTGGAACGACGGCGCGGCGTCGGCCGCCCGCACCGTGTCCTCCCACGAGGCCAGGTGCTCCGTCATCCAGGCGTCCACCGCGCGCGCGACGTCCGGCGCGGGCACCAGCTGCACGCGCACGGGCTTGGGGAGCGTGCGGATGGTGGCCTGCACCAGCTCGGCGCGCAGCCCGGGCACCATCCAGTCGAACCCCTCCGGGCGCAGCCGCGGCAGCACGACGAGCGGCACGTGCACGGTCACGCCGTCCGCCTCGGTGCCCGGCTCGAACTGGTACGTCAGGGGCAGCGACACGTCGGCCGCCGGCCACCGCTCGGGGAACGCGCGCGCGTCGATCGCGTCCGCGCCCGGGCGCAGCACCACGTCGCGTGTGAAGGTCAGCAGGTCGGGGTCGGTGCGGCGGGCGCCCTTCCACCACGTGTCGAAGTGGCGGGCCGAGACCACCTCGTCGGGCACGCGCTCGTCGTAGAAGTCGAAGAGCGCGTCGTCGTCCACCACGAGGTCACGGCGCCGGGCGCGGGCCTCGAGGCCCTGCGCCTCCTCGAGCAGGCGGCGGTTGGCGTGGAAGAACGTGTGGTGGGTGGTCCACTCGCCCTGGACCAGCGCGTGGCGCAGGAACAGCGCGCGGGCCTCGACCGGGTCCACCCGGGCCAGCAGCACGCGCCGGCCCGCGACCAGCGGGAGGCCGTAGAGGAGGACGCGCTCCGTCACGGTCGCGGCACCCTGGCGCGGCGACCACCCCGGGTCGGCGTACGTGCGGCGCACGAGGTGCGCGGCCTGCTCCTCGACCCACTCCGGCCGGATGCGGGCCACGTCACGGGCCCACAGCCGCGAGGTCTCGACGAGCTCGGCCGCCATGAGCCACGCGGGTGGGCGCCGGGCGAGCGGCGAGCCCGGGAAGATCGCGAACTTCGCGCCGCGCGCGCCGAGGTACTCGTTGCGCGGGCGGGCCGGCCGGCCGGCCGGGGCGCCGCGACGAGGGGCGGCGACCTCCGTCGCCAGTTGCATGCCCACCTGCGACAGCAGGCCGGACAGCAGCGCCTGGTGGACGGGGTCGGCGTCCCATGACCAGCGGGTACGGGTCGCCTCCTCGGGGGGCGCCTCGTTTGCGGGGCCCGACGAGGTCGCCACGGCCCCCGGTGCGACGCGGCGCAGCGGTGCCGACGAGGTGGCGCCGCCGTGGCGGGTGCGGGCCGGGGCGTCGGGCGCGACGCCGGGCGCCGGGTGCTCGTCGTCCAGCGCACGGGGGGCGCCCTTCGCGTCGATCCCCAGGGGCTTGGTGAGGTCGCGCAGCTGCGTCACCACGTCCTGCCACTCGCGGATGCGCAGGTAGTTGAGGTGCTCGGCGCGCAGCAGGCGGCGGAACGCGGACCCGGACAGCTCCTTCTGGCGGCGGCGCAGCCACGTCCAGAGGTTGAGGTAGGTGAGCAGGTCGGACGAGGGGTCCGCGAAGCGGCGGTGCAGCGCGTCGGCCTCGTCGCGCTGCTCGGCGGGGCGCTCGCGGGGGTCCTGGATGGACAGCGCGGCGGCGACGACGACGACCTCGCGCGCGACCCCGCGCCGCCCACCCTCCACCACCATGCGTGCCAGGCGGGGGTCGATGGGCAGCTGCGCGAGCGCCCGCCCGACGTCGGTGAGCCGCACGGGCCCGCCCGTCCCGGCGTCGGCACCCGCGCCGTCCCCAGTGCCCGAGGCGGCGGCGTGGTGCTGGCGCCGGTCGGCCGCCGCGGTGAGGGCGCCGAGCTCGGTGAGAAGGGTGACGCCGTCGCGCACCGCGCGGACGTCCGGCCGGTCGACGAAGGGGAAGTCGGCCACCTCGTCGGGCGAGCGCACCACCCCGACCGCGACCATCTGGAGGATGACGCTGGCCAGGCTGGTGCGCAGGATCTCCGGCTCGGTGTACCGGGGCCGCGCCGCGAAGTCGTCCTCCGCGTAGAGCCGGATCGCCACGCCGGGCGCCAGGCGGCCCGAGCGACCCGACCGCTGGTTGGCGGAGGCCTGCGAGATGGGCTCGATCGGCAGCCGCTGCACCTTGGTGGCCTTGGAGTACCGCGAGATGCGCGCGGTGCCGGCGTCGACCACGTAGTGCACGCCCGGGACCGTGAGCGACGTCTCGGCGACGTTGGTGGCCAGGACGATGCGGCGCGCCGCGTGCGCCTCGAACACGCGGCGCTGCTCGGCGGCGGACAGCCGCGCGTAGAGCGGCAGCAGCTCGAGGGCGTCGGGGCGGCGCGGGTCGTCCAGGCGCGGCGCGAAGGCGCTCCGCAGGGCGTCGGTCGCGTCGCGGATCTCGCGCTCGCCGGAGAGGAAGACGAGCACGTCGCCGGGCCCCTCGGCCATGAGCTCCTGGACCGCCTCGACGATCGCCGTGTCGAGGTCCTTGGGCTCCTTCGTCGGGCCGCCGCGTCGCGCCGTCCGTCCCGTCGTGCCAGACGAAGCAGCGGTGCCCGACGGGGGCACGCCCTCGTCGTCCGCGGCCGGCGCGGGCTCAGGGCCGAGCGGGCGGTAGCGGATCTCCACCGGGTACGTGCGGCCGGTGACCTCGACGATCGGTGCCGGGGTGCCGTCCGGGCCCGCGAAGTGCGCGGCGAACCGCGCGGAGTCGATGGTCGCCGACGTGATGACGAGCGTGAGGTCGGGGCGACGCGGCAGCAGGCGCGTGAGGTAGCCGAGGAGGAAGTCGATGTTGAGGCTGCGCTCGTGCGCCTCGTCGATGATCAGCGTGTCGTAGCGCCGCAGCATGGGGTCGCGCTGGATCTGCGCGAGGAGCACGCCGTCGGTCATCACCTTGACGAGCGTCTCGTCGGCCGACTCGTCGGTGAAGCGCACCTGGTAGCCGACCGCGCCGCCCAGCGGCACGCCGAGCTCGAACGCGACGCGCTCGGCGACCGAGCGGGCGGCGATCCGGCGGGGCTGCGTGTGGCCGATCTGGCCGGCCCGGCCCCGGCCGAGCTCGAGCAGGATCTTGGGCAGCTGGGTGGTCTTGCCCGAGCCGGTCTCCCCGGCGACGACGACGACCTGGTGGGCCGCGAGCGCCGCCGCGATGTCGGCCCGGCGGGCCGAGACCGGCAGCTCCTCCGGGTACGTGATGGGGGGCAGCGAGACGGCGGCACGCGCGGCCGCGGCGCGTTCCAGGCGTCTCACACTCACGTCGAACGATTCTCCCAGGCTCGCGCGCCATGCTTCGAAGGCTTTGATCCACGTTGGGAACTTCGGCAGGGACGGTCACGTTCAGGTCGAGGGAAAGTCAACCCCGTGGTGGGGATGACTCCGTCAGCAGGACGTCGTAGGGTCGCAATCGGTCGGCCCGGCGATGTGCCGATCGTGATCGCGAGGAGCTGGGATGGACGACCTGCGGACTGCCGCTCCGGACCGCATCGGGGTCGAGGTGGTGGAC
>JAJYTJ010000074.1 GCA_021793115.1 Actinomycetes bacterium
GACGTGCGGCGGCGCGGCGTGAACCGCTGGACGAACGTGGCGGCGTCGCGCGAGCGGTTCTGGCCGTCGATCCACCCGCTGCACAGCGCCTCGTCGAGCGCCTGCGCGTAGGTCAGCGACGTGGGCTCCACCGTGCCCTTCTTGGCGAGCGCGAGCCACACGCCGTCGCTGTCGTCCTCGTGCTCGTCCAGCCATGCCCGCCACGCCGCCGCGTCGCGCAGCACCAGCACCTCGTCGGCCATCGCTCACCCCTTCCCGGACGCGATCATCGCCGCAGGGTGCGACATGCCCGACCGCGGCCGCTCGAACCGGCCGAACGCGCGCACGAGCAGCGCGAGCGCCAGGCCGTACGCGCCGAACCAGGCCGGCCGCGCGGCCCACCAGTCGACGCCCCATGCCACGGGCAGCCGCTCGTGCAGCACCAGGAGGTCCAGGCCCACCACCGCGAACATCGCGGTGAGGTGCCACACGAACACGGTCATCGAGCGGCGCGCCAGCCACCGGACGAGCGCGCGCCCGGCGCCCCGGGCCCAGCGCTCGAGCGCCGGCCGCAGCAGCAGCGCGGCGCACAGCTGGGCCACGCACTGGGCGACGATCGGCGCCGTGGGCGGGTTGAGGTTGGAGAACGCGTCGCCCGGCATGCCCACCATGCTCACCGGGTACGGGCCGAGGGCCACCAGCAGCGCCATCGCGCCGACGCCCGCCACGAGCCCCGCCCAGAGCACGCGCCGGCCGGGCAGGCGGCCCCGGCCCTGGACGCGATCGTCGGCGTAGGCCAGGCCCGCGAGGAACGGCACCGCCCACACGAGCAGCACGTTCGCCCAGGCCACCGGCGCCAGCCCGGCGCCGAACCGCAGCGCGTCGACGACGAGCGGCGCGGCCGCGGCCACCACCAGGGCGCGCCACCGCCACCGCCGCCACGCCCGCAGCAGCAGCGGCGCGGGCACCAGGAGCGCGACCCACACCGCGAGGAACCACAACGGCTGCGGCGCGAGGAACGCCAGCCGCCGCACCGCGCCGCCCGGCACGCCGAGGACGAGCAGTGCCACGGCGGCGACGGCCCACGCCGCGCCGAACGCGCCGACCGGGCGGGCGACGGCTCGCACGCGCCCGACGACGGCTCCGCCCCACGGCCCGGCGGGTCGCGCGTGCTGGTAAGCCGCCGCCGCACCCGACGCGAAGAACAGCAGCGGCAGCACCTGCAGCGGCCAGGTCAGCACCCACGCCGCGCCGTGGCGCAGCGCGTTGCCGACGACGAGCGTGCGCCCGTCCCAGGTCGCCTCGGCCATGAGCCAGTGCAGCGTTACCACGCCGACCGTGCCGAGGGCCCGGATCGCGTCGATGAACGCGTCCCGGCCGGGCGGGGCCGGCGGTCGCGCGAGGGTGGGGGCCGGGGTGAGCAGGGTGGCCATGGCGGGCCTTCCGGGTCGGTGACGCTGACCCGATCAGCCTGCTGACCTGCGACGACGCCCGGAACGGGTCCGTCCTCCGCACCCGTCGAGCGGTCCGCCGGACGCGGCGGGGGAGCAGTGCCGCGGTGCACGGGGGTTGTCCCCCCGGATGCCCCGGCCGCCGCGGACGCCCTGGCCGCCACGGGCGGCCCGGCCCCCCGGCGCCTCAGGCGCCCAGGTACCGCAGCACGGCCAGCACCCGCCGGTGGTCGGCGGCGTCCGGCTCGAGGTCGAGCTTGGCGAAGATGGCCGCGACGTTCTTCTCCACGGCGCCGTACGAGAGGTACAGGGCCTCCGCGATCGCGCCGTTGGACCGGCCCTGCGCCATGAGCTCGAGCACCTCGCGCTCGCGGGCCGTCAGCCGCTCGAGCCCGGCGTCGCGCCCCCCGCTGGCGCCGAGCAGCTGGCTCACCACCTCGGGGTCGAGCACGGTCTGGCCCTCGGCCACGCGCACCAGGCCGTCGACGAAGTCGCCCACGTCGGCCACGCGGTCCTTGAGCAGGTAGCCGACGCCCCGGGCGTCGCCGGCGAGCAGGCGCGAGGCGTAGCGCGTCTCGACGTACTGCGAGAAGAGGAGCACGCCGAGCGCGGGGTGCTCGGCGCGCAGCGCGAGCGCCGCGCGCAGGCCCTCGTCGGTGTGGGTCGGCGGCATCCGGATGTCCGCGACGACGACGTCCGGTGCCGCCCCCGCCGCCACGAGCGCGGCGACCTCGCGCACCAGCGCGTCGCCGTCGCCCACGGCAGCGACCACCTGGTGCCCGCGCCGGCCCAGCAGCGCGGCCAGGCCGTCGCGCAGGATCACGGAGTCCTCGGCGAGGACGATCCGCAACGACCGGCCCGGCCCGGGCGGGTGGCTCACGATCGGGCGCCGGCCGGCAGGGTCACGGTGACCACCGTAGGGCCGCCCACGGGGCTGGACAGGTCGAACGTGCCGTCCACGGCGCGCACGCGCTCGGCCAGGCCGGCCAGCCCGGTGCGCCGTCCGGTGCCGTCCGCGGGCACGACGACCGCGCCGCCCCGCCCGTCGTCGTCCACCCGCAGCCGCAGCACGCCGCCGGCGCGGTCCACGACGACGCGGACCACGGAGGCGCCGGCGTGCTTGGCGGCGTTGGTCACCAGCTCGGCCACCGTGAAGTAGGCGATGGACTCCACCGCGGGGGACAGCGGGCCACCCACCGCGACGGAAGGGTCGACGGCGAGGGCCACCGGCAGCGGCGCCCGCGCGGCGAGCGTCTCCAGCGCGATCGCCAGGCCGCTGTCCAGGGCCGGCGGGTGGATGCCGCGCGCGATCTCGCGCAGCTCGGTGAGCGCCTCCTTGGTCGAGGCGTGCGCCGTGCTCAGCAGCTCGTCGGCCACCGCGGGGTCGCCCGAGGCCAGCTGCTCGCGGGCCTCGCCCAGCTGCATCGCCACCGCCACCAGCCGGGCCTGCGTACCGTCGTGCAGGTCGCGCTCGATCCGCCGCAGCCGCGCGTCGGCGTCCTCGACCGAGGCGGCGCGCGACGCGCGCAGCTCGGCGACGCGCAGGCTGGTGCGCGAGGGCCCCAGCAGGGCGCCGGTCAGCACGCGGAACAGCCCGGCGAACAGGTGCTGCACCCACGGCCAGGCGAGCAGGAGCACGGCACCGCCGAGCGCGACGAGCCACAGCCGGACCGGCGTGTCGGCGAACCAGTCGGTACCGAACTGCGCGCCGCGGTGCATCGTCCCGTCGCTCGCGGCCTGCAGGGGCAGGAACCGGTACCAGTACCAGTACGTGAGTCCGCCGGCGCCGGTGGCGAGGAACGTGATGCTCGTGACCCAGCCGGCGATCGCGGCCGGGAACGCCAGGAACATGAACAGCAGCGCGCGCCAGCCGTCGACGTCACCGAGCATCGCCCACAGCCCCCGCCAGAACCCGCGGGGGCGGGCGAACGGCGGCGGGTCCGCCACCGGCCGGCCGAGCAGCCCGCGCGCCAGCCCGCGGTACATCGCGCCCCAGCCCCGCGCAGCGAGCACGAGCGCGCCGACGAGCCCGAGCCCGACGACCGTGACGAGCAGGCCGGCCGCCAGCGAGGGCACGAGCAGCACGTAGGCGAGCGCGAACGGCGCCAGCAGCAGCTGCAGCCACAGGTAGCCGTGCTCGCGCCAGGTCCGGGGGTGGAAGGGCGCGGTGAGCACGGTGGGTCCGCGGCGCTCCCGGCGGCCCCACACGGCCGCGTCCGTCCCGTGGGCTGGCACGCTCATGCTGGTCATGGTCCCAGCCTCGCCGCGCCCGGGCGGCCGCGGCAGGGTGCGGTCCGCCGGGCGCGCACGGGGGATGTCCCCCCTGGGGCGGGCCTACACGTGGGACGCGTGGAAGCCCGGGATGGTCGATCCCAACCACGTCAGCGCCGTGGGCACGGCGCCGGCCCACACCGTCATGCGGTGGCCGGCGGAGACTTCGACCTCCGACTGGATCGACAGCGGGGCCCTGGCCGCGTGCAGCAGGGCCTCGCTCGACGAGTACGACAGGGAGTCCGCCTTGCTCGTCTGCAGCCACAGCGCGACGGGCGGTGGTGCGGACGAGGCGAGCGACACCAGGTGATACCGCCTCCAGGCGGCATCGCCGGCGCGGAAGGGGACGTAGCCCTTCTCGAAGAGGGGCTGCGTGTAACCGCCGAGGACGACGCCGGCGCCGAACAGCTCGGGGTGGAGCATCGTCATCATGGCCGCGCACCACCCGCCGGACGAGAAGCCCAGCGTGGCCCACCCCGTGCGGTCGTGCGCCACGCGCAGGTGCGTGGCCAGCGCGTCCGGGACGTCCTTGGCGAGCCAGGTCTCCACCTGCGGCTGCCCGGTGCCGCCGTTGACGCACTCGGTGTCCACCCCCGCCGGGAACTCGAGCTGCGGGGCGACGACGATGACGGGCGCGATCTTGCCCTCGCCGCCGAGCGAGTCCAGCGACGGCACCAGGTTGACGCCCTGCATCCACACGTCGGGCGACCCGGGGTAGCCGTGGAACGCCATGATGACCGGGTAGCTGCGGCCGGCGTTGGCGGGGTCCTCGTAGCCCACGGGCAGGCTCACCATGACCTTGCCGGTGAGGCCGCTCGCCGCTCCGGTCACGGTGAACGTCTGCACGCGCTGGCCGGGCGAGGGCAGCGGGGGGAACTGGTGGACCGTCGGAAGCGGCGTGGGCAGCGCGGACCCGGTGGGCTGCTCGCGGAGCGCCACCTGCGGCGCCACGCCGCCGGCGTCGGCCTTGACCACGGGGGTCGGGGAGGAGCCGAAGAGGTCGCCCCAGCTGACGTACCACTCGTTCTGCCGGTTGAGCACGGTGGCCACCGAGAGCACGACGAGCGCGCTCGTGAGGAGCTGGACACCGAGCCGGCCGAGCACGCCGCGCACACCCTTGCGCCCTGGCGCGCGCAGTGCGCCCCACAGCAGTGCCGCCACCGTGAGCGCCAGCACCAGCACCAGGAACGGGATCCCCGTGAGCCCCATGACCGTCCGTCCGTCTCGTCGTCGACGAGAACCGTACGAGGCGCCGGGCGGCCGTCGGTGGGCGTCCGGGCCAACACTTCGTGCAGATCCGGTGCAGGTCAGGTGCCATGATCGGGCGACCGGCCCGCCGTGCGCCGGGGGAGGGAGCCGCGCGTGATCCTCGGGCTGCTGGCCGCCGTCGGCGCCAGCGTCGGCTACGGCGTCGCCACGGTGCTGCAGGCGCTCGGTGCGCGCCGCGCGGCGGGACTGTCGGCCTTGCGCCAGCCCGCCGTCGTGGGCGGCTGCGTCCTCGACGGCGTGAGCTTCCTCGTCTCGCTCGTGGCCTTCGCGCGGCTGCCGCTGTTCCTCGTCGAGACGGTCGTCGCGTCCTCGCTCGTCGTCGTGGTGCTGCTCGCGCACCCGGTGCTGCACACGCCGCTGCGGGCGATCGACCTGGCCGCCTCGGCGGTCGTCGTCGGCGGCCTGGTGGTGCTGGCCGGGGCGGGCGGGAGCCAGCCGGCGGCCGGCGCCGACCGCACGGTGATGCGGTGGGTGTTCGTCGCGCTCGTCGTCCTCGTGGTCGGGACCGCGGCGGCCTATCGCGGTGCGCCCGCCTGGGTCATGGGGCTGGCCAGCGCGCTCGGCTACTCGGGTGTGGCGGTCGGGGTGCGCGCCGCCCGCACCACCGGCTCGTTGGTCGAGCTCGTGTGGCAGCCCATGGCGGTGGTCGTGGCGCTGTCCGGGCTCGTCGCGGTCGTCGCGTACGTGCGGGCGCTCGAGCTCGGTCCGGCGGGGCTGGCAGCGTCGCTCGTGTCCGTGGTCGAGGTCGTCGTCCCCGGCCTCGTCGGGCTCCTCGTGCTCGGCGACACGGTCCGCGCTGGCTGGGCGGTGCCGGCTGGCGTGGCCGTGCTCGCGGCGCTCGCCGGGTGCGTGGTGCTGGCGCGCGCGCCCGGCGCCGACGTGGAGCAGCCGCCGGCGACGTGAGAGCGCGGCGCGCGCGTCACGACGACGTGAGGACCACCAGCTGCTGCGTGGCGCGCGTCATGGCGACGTAGCGGTCCACGGCCCCCTGGACCCCGCTGCCGAACCGGTCCGGGTCCACGAGCACCACGAGGTCGAATTCGAGCCCCTTGGCGAGCTCCGGCGTCAGCGCCCGCACGCGCGGGTCCGCCGGGACCTCCGTGGCGCCGACGACGCACACCACGCCCTCGTCGTGCCCGTCCAGCCAGTCCTGGACCACGCGCCGCAGGTCGGACGCGGGGCCGTGGGTGACCGGCACGCCGGTGGCCCGCACCGAGGTCGGCACGTTGGCGCCCGCGACGGCGGCGCGGATCACCGGCTCGGCGTAGGCCATGACCTCTCGCGGCGTGCGGTAGTTGATGCCGAGCGTCGCCTGCGTGACGCCCCGCAGCCCCACGCGCTCCAGGCGCTGCTGCCACGTCTCGGCGAACCCGTGCCGCGCCTGCGCCCGGTCGCCCACCACCGTCATGCTCCGCGAGGGGCAGCGGGCCAGCAGCATCTGCCACTGCGCGTCGGTGAGCTCCTGCGCCTCGTCGACGACGACGTGGGCGAACGGCCCGGCGAGCGGATCGTCGTCGGCGGCCGGCAGGGCCGCCTCGTCGACGAGAGCCCCCTGCAGGTCCGCGCCCCGCAGCATGGACATCACCTGCATCTCGGAGTCGTCGGCGGCGATGAGGTGGTCCATCACCTGCTCGCGTTGCTCGCGCTCGGCCGCGAGCCGGGCCTGCCGCTCGCGCCGGCGGCGCGACGCCGCGGGGTCGCCCAAGCGGCGGCGGGCCGCGTCCAGCAGGGGGAGGTCGGCCACGGTCCAGGCGTCCGGTCGCGGCCGCTGCAGCGCGCGCACCTCGTCGGGCGCCAGCCACGGGGCGCACAGCCGGAGGTAGGCCGGCACGGTCCACAGGTCGCCCACCAGGTCGGTCGCCTCCAGCTCGGGCCACGCCCGGCGGACGGCGGCCACCAGGTCGCGGTCGCTTCGCAGCGCGCGGCCGACCTCGTCGGGCGGCGCGCCGTCGAGCCGGTCGGCGACGATCTCGACCAGGCGCTCCCAGATGTCGTCGCGCGCAACGTTGTGCGGCGTGCCCGGGTCCGGCGCCTCGAACGCCTCCGCCCACTCGTCGGGGCCGAGCTCGACGTCGCCCCAGGGCGTCTCCACGGTCAGCGTCGCCGCGGGCGGCCGCTCGTAGAACGCGACGGCCGGCTCCAGGGCCCGCACCATGGCGACCGACGCCTTGAGCCGCGCCACCCGCTCGTCGGCCTCCGCCCCGGCGCGCGCCCCCTCCGGCACGAGGTCGCGCAGCGTGCACGTGCGCACGCCCTCCTCGCCGAGGGACGGCAGCACGTCCTCGACGTACGCGAGGTACGGCTCGTGCGGCCCGACGACGAGCACGCGGCCGTGGTGCCGCCCCAGCCGGGGGTCGGAGTACAGGAGGTAGGCGGTCCGGTGCAGCGCGACCACGGTCTTGCCCGTGCCGGGGCCGCCCTCGACGACGAGCGCGCCCGCCGAGCCCGCGCGGATGATCGCGTCCTGGTCGGCGGCGATGGTGGCCAGCACGTCCCGCATCCGCGCGGACCGGCTCGCGCCGAGGCTCGCGATGAACGCGGACTCGTCGTCGGGCGCAGCGGGGCCGTCGAGCCCGTCCCCGGCGAGCACCTCGTCCCAGTAGTCGGCGACGCGGCCCGCCGTCCACCGGTACCGGCGGCGGCTGACCAGGCCCATCGGCGCCGCCCGGGTCGCGCCGAAGTACGGCGCGGCGGCCGGCGAGCGCCAGTCGACCAGCAGCTGCCGGCCGGCCTCGTCGGCCAGCCCGAGGCGGCCGACGTAGACCGGCTCGTCCGCACCGGCCACCACCATGCGGCCCAGGCACAGGTCGATCCCGTACGACCGCAGCACGCGCAGGCGGGCCGAGAGGCGGCGGATCTCCTGGTCGCGCTCGACGGCCTCCTGGCCCAGCGTGGCGGGCAGCAGCCGCTGGGCGTCGAGGCGCGCGGCGAGCTCGGCGACCTGGCGCGAGAGCGTCGCGGCGATCGCGGCGAAGTGCCGCTCGTCCGCGGCGACGAGCGCGGGGTCGGCCTTGGCGGCGAGGCGCTCGGGCAGCGCGAACGCGGTGGTGGTGGGCTCGGTCACGGCGGGGGCTCCCGGTGGTGTGGGTCGGCCGCGCGGACGGCGGCGCGGCCGGCCATGGTGCGCCCCGCCGGGGGCCTTGCCGCAAGCCCCCCGGTGCCCTATACGTTGGAGGTGGCGCAGGTGCCAGCACCCGCCGCAGCACCGGCCGCTCCCCGAGGGGCCAGGCCGTGGTGGTGGCGAGGTAGAGCGCCGCGGCCAGGGGGACGAAGGCCGCGACGAGGGCCGTGGTGAACGGCAGCAGCGACGCCAGCCGTGCGACGCCCGCCGGGGTTCCCGCCTCCGGTGTGGGACCGAAGCCGACGGGAGACCTCGGCGAGGGCCGCGATGAGGCCGACGAGCACGAGGAGGAGCGTGACGGCGGGCCGGGTGGACGCGTCGACCGGCCGCGGCGGGCACCGGGCGCCACAATGCCGCCGTGACGTTCCCGCAGCTGGCCCTCGTCGGGCTGGTGGCCCTGCTGGGCCCCCTGCTGGCCTACCCCAAGGGCTGGCACCTGCCGGTGGTCCTCGGCGAGCTCGTCGCCGGGATCGCCATCGGTTCCACGGGCCTGCACCTCGTCGACGCGGGCGACCCGCTGTTCCGGTTCCTCGCCGACCTCGGGTTCGCCCTCGTCATGTTCGTCGCCGGCACGCACGTGCCGGTGCGTGACCCCGCGCTGCGTCCCGCGCTGCGCGCCGGCGTGGTGCGCGCCGTGGTGGTGGGCCTCGTGGCCACGGCCATGGCGGTCGCGCTCGCCCGCGTGGCGGGCATCCCGCACGTGCCCCTCTACGCCGTGCTCATGGCGTCCTCGTCGGCCGCGCTCGTCCTGCCCGTCGTCGACAGCCTGCGCCTGGGCGGCCCCCAGGTCGTCGGGATGCTGCCCCAGGTGGCGATCGCCGACTCGGCCTGCATCGTCGCGCTCCCGCTGGCCATCGACCCCGCGCACGCGCTGCGGGCCGCGGCCGGGGCGGCGGCGGTCGTCGCGGCGGCGGTCGTCGTGTGGCTCCTGCTGCGGCAGGCGGAGCGCAGCGGCGTGCGGCGGCGGGTCCACAACGTCTCCGAGGCCCGGCTGTTCGCGGTCGAGCTGCGCCTCCAGCTCGTCGTCCTCGCCGTGCTGGCCGCGCTCGCGGTGGCGACGCACGTGTCGATCATGCTGGCCGGGTTCGCCTTCGGGCTGGCCGTGACCGCGGTGGGGGAGCCGCGTCGCCTGGCGCACCAGCTGTTCGCCCTCACCGACGGCTTCCTCTCGCCGCTGTACTTCGTGTGGCTCGGCGCCTCGCTCAACCTGCGGGAGTTCGGCAGCCACCCCGGGATGGTCGCGGTCGGTGTCGCGCTCGGCGTCGGCGGCTGCCTCGCCCACCTCGTCGGGCGGCTGCTGGGCCAGCCCGTGCCGCTGGGCATGCTTGCCGCCGCCCAGCTCGGCGTCCCGGTGGCGGCCGCGACCATCGGCACGCAGCTCGGCGTGCTGCGGCCCGGCGAGGCGGCGGCGCTCATGCTCGGCGCCATCGTCACCATCGGGCTCGCGGTGGCCGGCGGCGTGCTGGCGGCCCGTGCGGGCATGGTGCGGGTCGACGACCGCGGTGCGGCGGGCGCGCCGGCGTGACGTCCGGCCGGGCGCTCGCGCGCCAGGTGACCGTGGTGCGGGCCGACGTCGCGCGCGGGCACGCCGAGAGGCGCGCCGACCGGGCCGGAGCGGGTCGGCGCACGCGGCCCGACGAGCGGATCGGCGTGCGCGAGCCCACGATGGCCTCGGGCACCGGACGCGTGCGGGGTGGACGGCCCACGGACCGAGGGGAAGGGACCTGCCGTGACCAGCGCAGTCGTGGAGAGTCCGCGGGGTGTCGGCGACGCGTTGCGGGCCGCCCTCGTCGTCAGCGGGGTGCTGGCGTTCGCGGCCGGGCTGCTCGTGCTGCTCTGGCCACGCCGGACGGGCATGGTGGTCACCGCGATCGTCGGGGTGTACCTCGTCGTCGTCGGGCTCGGGTACGTCGTGTCCGCGCTCGGCAGCCGGACCGGCAGCGGCTGGGGCCGCGCCGGCCACCTGCTGCTGGGCGTCCTCTACGTGGCCGGTGGCGTGCTCGGGCTCGGCGACCTCGCGGTGGCGACCGCATCGCTGGCCACCGTGCTGGCGGTCGTGGTCGGCGTCGTCTGGGTGGTCGAGGGCTTCGTCGCGCTGACCACCGTGCGGATGATGGCCGGGTCGCGCCTGTGGAGCGTGCTGTTCGCCCTGCTCAGCATCGTCGCGGGCGTGCTGGTGCTCGCATCGCCGTTGTGGGCCGCCGCGACGCTGTGGTGGCTGCTCGGGGCCTGGCTCGTGGTGCTCGGCCTGCTGCAGATCGCCCGCGCGCTCGCGTGGCACGTGCCCGCACCGGCGCCCCGGGCCCGCTTCGGCCCGCCGTCGCCGTTCCCGCAGCGGTAGCCCGCCGTCCTCAGGCCGCGGGCGGGGCCGGCGACCGCCCGGCACCCGGCAGCTCGGCCGCGGCCGGCGTGGGCCGGCCGGCGTTGGTGATGCCGACGAGGCTGACCACGCCGCCGAGGGCGAGCAGCCCGGCGGTCACCAGCAGCGCCGAGTGGAACGACGCCACGTCGAGCGTGCCCGCGACGATCACCCCGGCGAGCGCGACGACGACGAGGCCGGCCACGCGTGCGACGGCGTTGTTCACGGCCGAGGCGATGCCGGCGTCGGCGGCCGGGACGGCGCCCAGCACCGCGGCCGTGAGGGGTGCCACGGTCGTCGTCAGGCCGAGCCCGAAGGCGACCATCCCCGGCAGCACCTGCGTCCAGTAGGCCGCGGTGCTGTCGGTGGTGAGCATGAGCAGGTAGCCGCAGGCGGCGACGAGCGGCCCCACGGTCATGAAGAGGCGAGGGCCGTGGCGGGCGGCCAGCAGCCCGAAGCGGCTGGACAACCCGAACATGAGGAGCGTCACGGGCAGCGACGCGAGGCCGGCCGCGGTCGCCGGGTAGCCGGCCACCTGCTGCAGGAAGAGCGTGACGATGAAGCCGCCGAACCCGAGGGCGCCGTAGACCGCGGCCGTGGCGGCGTTGCCCCACGCGAAGTTGCGCTCCGCGAACAGCCGCAGCGGCAGCATGGGGTCCGTCGCGTGTCGCTCGGCGACGAGGAACGCGACGAGGCCGAGCACGCCGAGGACGAGCGGCACCGCCACGCGAGCGTCGGCCCAGCCGAGCCGCGCGCTCTCGATGAGCGCGCCGACGGTGCCGGCGAGCCCGACGGCCGCCAGCGCCGCCCCACGCACGTCGATCCGCCGGCCGCCGCGCTGCGTGCCGTCGGGCACCGCGCGCAGCAGCCCGAGCGTGACGGCGGCGACCGGGACCGTGATCCAGAAGACCCAGCGCCACGAGAGCGTGTCGACGAGCACGCCTCCGACGAACGGGCCGATGAGCCCGGCGATCCCGGTGTACGCGGTCCAGCGCCCGATGGCCCTGCCCTGCGCCTCGCCCTCGAAGGCCGAGACGATCATCGCGAGCGAGCTCGGCACCAGCAGCGCGCCGCCGACGCCCTGCACCGCGCGCGCCGCGACCAGCACGGCCCCGGTGGGAGCCACGGCGCAGGCGGCCGACGCGAGCGCGAAGGCGACCAGGCCCACGGCCAGCACGCGGCGCCGGCCGTGCACGTCCGAGAGCGAGCCGGCCACGAGGATGAGCGACCCGAGCGTCACCAGGTAGGCGTCCACCACCCACTGCTGCAGCACGAGGGCCTGGTCACCGGCGCCGCCGAGGTCGCGCGCGATGGCGGGCAGCGCCACGGTCACCACGGTGCCGTCGAGGAACGCGATGAACGTCGCGAGGATCGCGACGAGCAGCACGCGCCGCTGCTGCGGCGTCGGGCGCGCGGCCTCGCTCATGTCCGCACTGGTGCGCCACCCGCCGGGCGGGTCAGCCCCGGTAGCTCTCCACCACGGACGCGGGCCGCACCTGCGCCTGCGACGGGTCGCCGCCGGCCTCGCGCAGCGCCGCCCGCTGGCGCAGCAGGTCCCAGCACTGGTCGAGCTCCACCTCGATCGCGCCCAGGCGCGCCTGCTCGTCGGCCCGGTCGATCCGGCCTGCGGCCAGCTGCTCGCGCAGGCTGCGCTCCTCGTCCACGAGTGCGCCGATGCGGTGCGAGATGTCCACGTCGTCGGCCATGCCGCACCTCTTCTCGTCGCCCGGGTCAGGGTGGACCTACCTTCACCCGCGCGGGCCGGCCTGGCAACCGCGGCCATCCCGCGCGAGGATGTCGCCGATGATCGTCGTCGACCTGCTCCTCCTCGCCATCCTCGTCGCCGCCTTCGTCGGCGGGCTCTCGCGCGGGCTGCTGGGCACGCTCGGCGGGCTGCTGGGGCTCGTCGTCGGCGGCGTCGCCGCGTTCTGGCTCGTGCCCATCGTCAACGACGCGCTGCCCTCCACGCAGTGGCGGGGCCCGCTCGTCGTCGTCGTCGCGCTGGCGTTACCCCTGCTCGGCGCGTCGCTCGGCGGCTCCGTGGGGCGCCTGCTGCGCCGCGGCGTGGACCGCACCCCGCTGCGGGGCCTGGACCGCCTGCTCGGCGGCGTGGTCGACCTCGTCGTCACGGCGATCGCCATGTCGTTCGTCGGCTCGGCGCTCGCCGCGACCGGCTCGCCGGTGGTCGCGCCGGCGGTCGCCTCGTCGCAGGTGCTGCGGACCATCGACCGGCTGACGCCGGCCCCGGTGAGCCGCACCCTGGCGCAGCTGCGCAACGACGTGCTCGCCCAGGGCCTGCCGACGCTGGACGCCCTGCTGCCCGGCAGCGCCCCGACCATCCCCGACGTCAACCTGGCCGACCCGGCGCTCGCGCGGGCGTCCCGGTCCGTCGCGCGCATCGCGGGCACGGCGTACTCGTGCGGCATCAGCTCCACGGGGTCCGGCTTCGTCGTGGCGCCCGGCCGCGTGGTGACGAACGCCCACGTCGTGGCCGGCGTGGACCGCCCGGTGGTAGAGCTGCCCGGCGAGCGGGCCCGGCAGGGCCGCGTCGTCTACTTCGACCCGACGAACGACCTCGCGGTCATCGCCGTCGACGGGATCACGGCTGCGCCGCTGCCCATCGCGCCCACGCTCGCGGCGCGCAGCGTCGCCGTGGTCGAGGGCTACCCGTACGGCGGCCCGCTCACCTTCGGCGGCGCGGGCGTCATCTCGGTGACGACCACGCCGATCCCCGACATCTACGGGCACGCGTCGCACCCGCGCGAGGTGTACGCGCTCGCGGCGCAGGTGCGGCCGGGCAACTCGGGCGGCCCGCTGCTGACCACCGGCGGCCAGGCGGTCGGGATCGTCTTCGCGCGCGCCGACAAGGACCCGAACCTCGGGTTCGCGATGACGACGAGCGAGCTGCTGCCCGTGGTGGCGCAGGCCGAGTCGCTGAGCGCGACGGTCTCGTCGGGGGCGTGCGCGGGCTGAGCCCGCCGCCACCCGTGTGAGGATGGCCGCGACCGCACCCCCGGGAGCCACCATGCCGATCAGCACCCTCGACGCCGTGCCGGCGCTCGTCCTCGTCGACCTGCAGCGGGGCATCGTCGCGCTGCCCGGCGCGCCCGTGCCCACCGCGACGGTCCTCGCCCACGCGGCGGCGCTGGCGGCGGCGTTCCGCGCCCGTGGCCTGCCCGTGGTGGTCGTCACGGTCGAGGGCGGCGCGCCGGGCCGCACCCAGGCGCCGCGCCCGGCGCCGGCGGTGCGTGCCGCGGACTGGGCCGAGCCGGCCGACGAGCTGGGCGTGCAGCCGTCGGACCTGCGGGTGGTCAAGCACACGTGGGGGGCGTTCCACGGCACGGCGCTGCACGACGAGCTGACGCGCCGCGGCGTGACGCAGGTGGTGCTGGGCGGCGTCTCGACGAGCATCGGCGTGGAGACCACGGCCCGGCAGGCGTTCGAGCACGGTTACCACGTGGTGCTCGCGACGGACGCCATGACCGACCGCGACGCCCAGATGCACGAGCACAGCGTGGAGCGCGTGTTCCCACGGCTTGGCGAGACGGGCGCGACCGCCGACGTGCTGGCGCTGCTGGTCGCGCGCTGAGCGCGCGCCGTCAGCCGCGGCGGGCCAGCCGGTCCTGCGGGTCCAGGCGCGCCAGCAACGCCCCGGTGATCTCCTCGAGCTGGGCCATCTGCTCGTCGGTCAGCGCGTCGACGACCAGGGCCCGCGCCGTGGCCACGTGCCCGGGCGCGGCGGCCACGAGCGTGTCCCACCCGGCGGGGGTGAGCCGCGCGTCGGTCGCCCGGGCGTCGTCGGGCGCGGGGGCGCGCGCGACGAGCCCACGGGTCTCCAGCCGCTCGACGACGTGCGACAGCCGGGGGAGCGTGGCGCTGGTGCGCTGCGCGAGGCTCGTCATGCGCAGCGTGCGGCCCGGCGCCTCGGAGAGCATGGCCAGCACCTGGTAGTCGAAGTGCGTGAGCCGGGCGTCGCGTCGCAGCTGGGAGTCCAGCGCGGCGGGCAGCAGCTCGGCGACGGACAGCAGGCCGACCCAGGCGCGCAGCTGCTCGGGGGTGAGCCAGCGGACCTCGTCGGACGTCGTCATGCCCTCAGGGTACGCGGTATATTGACGCTACAACTAATTGCCCTTCCGTGGATGGACGACGACGCCGGTGGGACCTTGGCCCTACGGTGGGCCCCGTGACCACTCCCGACGTCCCCGCGCGCGGCCTGGCACGGCACGAGGTCCCCGAACCGCTCCGCACCGACGTGCGGCTGCTCGGCGGGCTGCTCGGCCGGGTGCTGCGCGAGACCGACGAGACCCTCTACGACGACGTCGAGAAGTTGCGCGAGCTGGCGATCCGCGCCCACGACGAGCCGGAGTCCGGCGCGCTCATCGAGGCCGAGGGCCTGGTGGCCGGCTTCACGCTGGAACGGGCCGAGCAGGTGGCCCGCGCGTTCACGTGCTACTTCCACCTCGCCAACCTCGCCGAGGAGTACCACCGCGTCCGCGTGCTGCGCGAGCGTGAGGCGTCGCTGCCGCCCCAGCAGCTCGCGCCCGACGACTCGTTGCCCGCCGCCTACGCGCAGCTGGCCGAGGAGGTGGGGGAGGACGAGGCCCGCGAGCGGCTGCAGCGACTGGAGTTCCGGCCGGTGTTCACGGCGCACCCCACGGAGGCCCGCCGCCGCGCGGTGGCCCGCTCGATCCGCCGCATCGCGGCGCTCGTGGCGGAGCGCGACGACCAGCACCCCGGAGGCATGACGCTCGCCGAGAACGAGCGCAGGCTCCTCGCCGAGATCGACACGCTGTGGCGCACGTCGCCGCTGCGAGCGTCGAAGCCCACGGTGCTCGACGAGGTGGCCACGGTGCTGGACGTGTTCGACGCCACGCTGGCGGACACGCTGCCGGCGGTGTACCGCCGGCTCGACGACTGGCTGCTGGGCGAGCGCGCCGGCACCACGGCCCCCGTGGTCCGCGCCTGGGCCCGGCTCGGCACCTGGATCGGTGGCGACCGCGACGGCAACCCCAATGTCACGGCCGAGGTGACCCGCGCCGCGGCCGCCCTCGCCTCCGAGCACGCCCTCGCCGCCCTCGAGGCCTCGGCGCGCGCCGTGGCCGACGGGCTGACGCTCGACGCCGGCAGTGCACCGGCCTCGAGCGCGCTCACCTCGCTGTGGCAGCGCCAGCGCGCGCTCGCCGACACGATGACCGCCGGCATCGTGGCCGACTCCCCGAACGAGCCGCACCGGCGGGCGCTGCTCGTCGTCGCCGACCGGATCGCCGCGACCCGCCGGCGCGACGCGGACCTGGCCTACCCCGACGCCGGCGCGCTCGAGGCCGACCTGACCGTGGTGCAGGAGTCGCTGGCGAAGGGTGGCGCGCACCGCGCGGCGTACGGGCGCCTGCAGAAGCTGCTGTGGCAGGTGCGCACGTTCGGCTTCCACCTCGCCGAGCTCGAGGTGCGCCAGCACTCCGCCGTGCACGCCGCGGCGATCGCCGACGTCGAGGCGCACAGCCTGGACGGCGTGCTCGAGCCGCGCACGCTCGAGGTCCTCGACACGTTCCGCGCCATCGGCACCGTGCAACGGCGCTTCGGCGTGCCGGCGGTGCGGCGCTACATCGTGTCGTTCACGCAGTCGGTGGACGACCTGGCGGCGGTGTACAAGCTGGCCGAGTACGCGTACATCGGCGCGGACAAGGAGATGCCGGTCCTCGACGTCGTCCCGCTGTTCGAGACGCTCGCCGACCTGCGCCACTCGGTGGCGATCCTCGACGGTTCGCTGGCCATCCCGCAGGTGCAGCGCCGGCTGAGCCAGACGGGCCGCCACCTCGAGGTGATGCTCGGCTACTCCGACTCGTCGAAGGACGTCGGCCCGGTCTCGGCGACGCTGGCGCTGGACCAGGCGCAGCGCAAGATCACCGCCTGGGCGCGGGAGCACGGCATCAGCCTGACGCTGTTCCACGGCCGCGGCGGCGCGCTCGGCCGCGGGGGCGGTCCCGCCAACCGGGCCCTGCTCGCGCAGCCGCCGGGCTCGGTGGACGGCCGGTTCAAGCTCACCGAGCAGGGCGAGGTCATCTTCGCCCGCTACGGCGATGCGACGATCGCGGCGCGGCACATCGAGCAGGTGACCGCGGCGACGCTGCTGCAGGGCGCGCCGTCGGTGGAGAAGCGCAACGCGGACGCGACACGGCGGTTCGCCGGCCTCGCGTCGGTGCTCGACGAGGCGTCGCGCGTGCGGTTCCACGCGCTCGTCCGGTCCGAGGGCTTCGCCGAGTGGTTCGCCCAGGTGACCCCGCTGGAGGAGGTGGGCCTGCTGCCCATCGGCTCCCGCCCGGCGCGGCGCGGCCTCACGGTCTCGAGCCTGGACGACCTGCGGGCCATCCCGTGGGTGTTCTCGTGGTCGCAGGCACGGATCAACCTCGCGGGTTGGTACGGGCTGGGCACGGGCCTGGAGGCGGTGGGTGACCCCGATCTGGTGCGGACCGCGTACCAGGAGTGGCCGCTGTTCAACACGCTCATCGACAACGCCGAGATGTCGCTGGCCAAGACCGACGAGCGGATCGCGGCCCGCTACCTAGCGCTCGGCGCGCGCGACGAGCTCGCGGCGGCCGTGCTCGACGAGATGGCGCTGACCAAGAAGTGGGTGCTGGTGGCCACGGGCGCGCGGGCCATCCTCGAGAACCGCAAGGTGCTCGGCCGGGCCGTGCAGCTGCGCAACCCCTACGTCGACTCGCTGAGCCTGCTGCAGCTGCGCGCGCTGCGCGGGCTGCGTACCGGCGAGGCGCCCGAGCACGCCGACGACCTGCGCCGGCTGCTGCTCCTCACCGTCAACGGGGTGGCCGCCGGGCTGCAGAACACGGGCTGACCCGGGCCGGGTGGCACCCGGCCCGGGGCGGGTCCGTGCCGGGTGCGCGGCGGCGGGTCAGCTCGGCAGCGAGAGCACGGCCGGCAGCGGCGAGCCGCTGGCCAGCGTGTCGAGCACGAGGCGCTCGTGCGGCACCATCGGTTCGGGCAGCTCGTCGAGCGGGAACCAGCCCATGGCGGCGGCCTTGTCCGCCTCGCGGACCGAGGGCACGCCCACCCAGCGGGTGGTGGAGAAGAACACGTCGACGCGCTGCTCCACGGGCGGCCCGCCGCGCTCGAACCGGTGCAGCACGGTGAGCGGCACCAGGTCCGCCGGGTCGACCCGGATCCCCGCCTC
>JAJYTJ010000286.1 GCA_021793115.1 Actinomycetes bacterium
GCACACCATCGAGACGCTCGACAACCACGGCGCGGAGCCGATCACGGACGAGCGCCTCATCCGCGGCATGGTCGGCCGGCCGATGGACCACCGGTTCCCCGAGCACACGCCGAACATCGGCGAGGAGGTGCTGCGCGTCGAGGACTGGACGGTGCACCACCCGATCGACCAGACGCGCAAGGTGGTCGACAACGCGTCGATCACGGTGCGCCGCGGTGAGATCGTCGGACTCGCCGGGCTCATGGGTGCCGGGCGCACCGAGTTCGCGATGAGCCTGTTCGGGCGGACCTACGGGGTCGACGTGAGCGGGCGCGTGTTCAAGGACGGCAAGGAGATCCACATCCCCAGCGTGGGTGCCGCGATCTCCCACGGCATCGCCTACGCCACCGAGGACCGCAAGCGCTACGGGCTCAATCTCATCGACACGGTGCAGCGCAACATCTCGGCCGCGGCGCTGCGCAAGCTGTCCAGGCGCGGCGTGGTTGACGCGAACACCGAGAGCACGGTGGCCGAGAGGTACCGGCGCGAGATGGCGATCAAGACGCCGACGGTCTCGGCGCTGGCCGGCAAGCTGTCGGGCGGCAACCAGCAGAAGGTCGTCCTGTCGAAGTGGATCTACGCCGAGCCGGACGTGCTCATCCTCGACGAGCCCACGCGCGGCATCGACGTCGGCGCCAAGTACGAGATCTACGTGATCATCCAGCGGCTGGCGGACATGGGGAAGGGCGTCATCTTCATCTCCTCCGAGCTGCCCGAGCTCATCGGGACCTGCGACCGCATCTACACCTTCAGCCAGGGCCGTGTCACCGGTGAGGTGGCCAAGGCCGACGCGACCCAGGAACTCCTCATGACCTACATGACGAAGGACAAGGACGTGACCGTGCGATGAGCACAGACCTCAACCTCGTGCCGACCGGGGGCCCGCTGACGAAGAACTCCTCGTGGCGCGACCGTTTCGGCGGCCTGGGCGGCAACGCCCGCCAGTACGGCATCTTCGCGGCGCTCGTCGTCATCATCCTGCTCTTCCAGGGCATGACCGGCGGCCGCCTCCTCTACCCGGACAACGTGGCGGCACTGGTCAACCAGAACGCCTACGTCATGGTGCTGGCCATCGGCATGGTCATGGTGATCATCGCCGGCCACATCGACCTGTCCGTCGGCTCGGTCGTCGCCACCATCGGCGGTGTCACCGCGATCTCGATCCACGACTGGGGCCTCAGCTGGTGGGTCGCCGTGCTCCTGGCGCTCGTCCTCGGTGCGGCCGTCGGGGCGTGGCAGGGCTTCTGGATCGCCTACGTCGGCATCCCGGCCTTCATCGTCACGCTGGCTGGCATGCTCATCTTCCGCGGGCTGGCCCTGGCGATCGTCAGCCAGAGCATCCCCGTGCTCGACCCGACGTTCAACGGGATCATGGCGAACTCGTTGCCGAACTTCCTCGGCAGGCTCGGTGACGCCGACATCCTCACGCTCGTCATCGGCGTGCTGCTCATCCTGACCACGGTCTGGGCGCAGATGCGCTCTCGTGCCGCGCTGCGCGACCACAACCTCGCGGTCGAGGCCGTCGGGGTCTTCGTCGCCAAGATCGTGCTGGCGGCGGCCGGCATCGGCGTGGTGACGTGGCTGCTGTCGCGCTCGACGGGCGGCACCCCGATCGCCTTGGCGATCTGCGCTGTCCTCATCGTCGCCTACACGTTCATCATGGGGCGCACGGTGTTCGGCCGGCACATCTACGCGATCGGCGGCAACCGTCAGGCCGCGCGCCTGTCGGGCGTCAACACTCGCAGCGTCGACTTCTGGATCTTCGTCAACATCGGCGTGCTCGCGGGCCTCACCGGCGTCATCGTGACGTCCCGGCTGGGCACCGCCCTGGCGGCGGCCGGCAACGGCTTCGAGCTCGACGCGATCGCCGCGTGCTTCATCGGTGGCGCAGCAGTCACGGGCGGCATCGGCCGGATCTCGGGCGCCATCGTCGGCGCGCTCATCATGGGCGTGCTCAACCAGGGCCTGTCGATCATGGGCGTCGACCCGTCGTGGACCCAGGTCATCAAGGGCCTGGTCCTGCTGCTGGCGGTGGCCTACGACCTCGTCAGCAAGCGGCGCGCCGGGACGCAGTAAGCCCGGCGCGACTCGCAGGTAGGTTGCGACCGTGAGCAACAAGGCGGCGGCGGGCTCCCAATCGTCGCTGCGTGAGGCCAATCGTTCCTTGGTGCTGCAGACCGTGCAGCGCTGGGGCGGTCTGACGCAGGTGGAGCTCGCCGCCGCCACCGGTCTGTCGACCGCGACGGTGTCGAACATCGTCCGCGAGATGTACGCCGCCGGCCTGGTGGACACGGCGGCGACCACCCGCAGCGGGCGGCGCGCCCAGCTTGTGACGCTCGCCCGCCGGCTGGGTCTGGCGGTCGGCGTGCACATCGGCTCGCGCCACCTGCGGATCGTGCTGGGCGACTTCGCGCACGCAGTCATCGCGGAGCAGTCGCTGCCGCTGCCGCGTGAGCACCGCATGGACGCCAGCCTGGACCGCGTGGCCCTGCTGGTCTCGGACATGCTCGAGCGGGTCGGGGCCTCGGTCACCGAGGTCGTGGGTGTCGGCGTCGGGGTCCCGGCGCCGGTCGACGCCGCCACCGGGATGATATCGGTGGGCGGGGTCATGCGCGGGTGGGACGCCACGCACCTGGGACAGACCCTCTCCAAGCGGGTGGGCTGCCCGGTGTGGGTGGACAACGAGGCGAACCTCGGCGCGCTCGCCGAGAGCACGCTGGGCGCCTCGCGCACGTGCCGCGACAGCGCGTTCGTCATGGCATCCCACACCACGAGCGCGGGCCTCATGATCGATGGCAAGCTCCATCGCGGCTACGCCGGTCTGGCCGGCGAGATCGGCCACATCCAGGTCGACCCGCAGGGCCTCATCTGCTCGTGCGGCAACCGGGGCTGCCTCGACACGGTCGTGGGCTCGGACGCGCTCCTGGAGGCCCTGCGGCCGAGCAGGGGGGCGCTGTCGCTGCGGGACGTCGTCCAGCTGGCCAAGGAGGGCGACCAGGGATGCTCGCGCGTGGTCGCCGACGCAGGGGCGCAGATCGGGTCGGTCGTGGCGAGCCTGGGGATGGTGATGAACCCGCAGATGGTCGTCGTGGGCGGAGAGCTCGCGGAGAGCGGAGAGGTGCTGCTAGGGCCGATGCGGACCGCGATCATGCGGCGCATGGTGGTC
>JAJYTJ010000287.1 GCA_021793115.1 Actinomycetes bacterium
GATCGCCTCCGCGCTGGTCGGCTTCACCGTGTCGGTGACCACCAGCACGCCGCGCACCGCCCCGTCCCATGCCACGGCGACCACGGTCCGGCCCTGCTGCTCGGCGACGTCCAGCGCCGAGCGCAGCTCGCCTCCCATCTGCACGTTCCACTCGGCCGCCAGCCACGTCGGACGCCCCGCAGCGACGGCGTGCCCTTCGACGACACCGGAGACCCCGAGACCCTGACTGCTGACGAACTGCTCGACGGGCGGCAGGTCACCGCCGCGGTCGCGGGCGCCGGCGGAGATCGCTGCGGCGATGGGGTGCTCCGAGGCGTGCTCGAGCGCGCCGGCGAGGCGCACCAGCTCGCCCTCGTCGACCCCGTCGTCCGGGATAGCGCTGACGAGCACCATCCGGCCGGTCGTGACCGTGCCGGTCTTGTCCAGCACCACGGTGTCGACCCGGCGGGTCGATTCGAGCACCTGCGGGCCCTTGATGAGGATGCCGAGCTGCGCGCCGCGGCCGGTGCCGACCATCAGAGCGGTCGGCGTGGCCAGGCCCAGTGCGCAGGGGCACGCGATGATCAGCACGGCCACCGCGGCGGTGAAGGCGAGCCCGACGCCGCCCCCGGCGCCGATCCAGAACCCGAGGGTCGCCACGGCCGTGGTGATGACGACCGGGACGAACACCCCGGAGATCCGGTCGGCCAGCCGCTGCACGGGTGCCTTGCCGCTCTGCGCCTCCTCCACCAGCCGCGCCATCTGGGCCAGCTGCGTGTCGGCCCCCACCCGGGTGGCCCGCACTATGAGCCTGCCCCCCGCGTTGACGGTCGCACCGACCACCTCGTCGCCAGGCCCCACCTCGACCGGGACCGGCTCACCGGTGAGCATCGACGCGTCGACCGCGGACGTTCCCTTCGTGACCACCCCGTCGGTGGCCACCTTCTCCCCGGGGCGCACCACGAACACGTCGCCGACGACCAGCTGGTCGACCGGGATGCGGACCTCGTCCCCGTCCCGCAGCACGGCGACGTCCCGGGCGCCCATCGCCAGCAACGCCCGCAGCGCCGCTCCCGAACGTCGCTTGGCCCGCAGCTCGAAGTAGCGGCCGAGCAGGATCGCCACGGTCACCACGGAGGCGACCTCCAGGTAGATCTCACCGGCGCCCCCACCCCGACGCGGCACCAGGCTGAAGCCCATCCGCATCCCCGGGTCGCCGGCCGGTCCGAAGAACAGGGCGTACAGCGACCAGGTGAAGGCCGCGACGACACCCACGCTGATCAGCGTGTCCATCGTCGCCGCGCCGTGGCGCAGGTTCACCCAGGCCGCGCGGTGGAACGGCCACGCACCCCACACGACCACGGGCGCAGCCAAGGTCAGGGAGGCCCACTGCCAGTGCTGGAACTGCCACGGCTCAACGGCGGACATCAGCAGCACCGGCGCCGCGAGCACCGCGCTGATCACCATCCGGCGGCGCAGCGCGCGCGCTTCGACGTCGGCCTCGTCCGCCTCGTCCGGGGCCGCCTCGTCCCGCGACCGGACCGGGCTCGGGTCGTACACGGACGCGGTGTAACCGGTCTCCTCCACGGCGGCGATCGCCTGCGCCACGGTGGCGCCCTCGGGCAGCTGGACGCTGGCGCGCTCGGTGGCGAAGTTGACCGTCGCCTGCACGCCCTCCAGCCGGTTGAGTCGCTTCTCGATCCGTGCCGCGCAGGAGGTGCACGTCATCCCGCCGATCTCGAGCTGGATCGTCTCGCTCACCGCGTCACCTCCGTCGTGGCGCCGTTCGACGTGCCCTGCTGGTGGGTACCGTCGCCCGACCCCACCGGGCCGACGGCTGCACCGATACCCAGCCCGATCGCCAGGGCCAGCGCGAGCACCGCGCCGAAGCCGACCAGGCGCGCGCCGTCGCTCATGCCAGCACCCCGGTCAGCTCATACCCGACCTCCGCCACGGCCGCGGCCACGGCCGGCTCGTCGAGCGGAGCCAGCGACTCGACCACGACGAGCGACACGCCCCCGGGAACCAGGTGCACCTGGACATCACGGACGCCTCCGACCTGCGTCACCTCGCGGGACACCGCCCCGACGCAGTGCGCGCACGTCATGCCCGTGACCCCATAGGTCGTGATCGTCATGACGACTCCCTCCCCTTCTCCCGAGCGGTCCACGAATAGCCACCTACCTGCACTTTGTCAGTTATACCCCTCCGGGGTAGGGGTATATAGGAGTCAGTCACGATCTTCATCGAACCTTGATCCCGCGGGTCGCGCGGCGGAACGCGACGCAGACCACCAGGTGCCACGGCCAACCGCGTTCCCTCGGCTCGGCGTCCCTCAGGCCAGGTCGTCGACGGCAGGTGTCGCCAGAGGCAGAACGAGATGCACGGTCGTTCCTCGGCCCTCCCGGGAATCGATCCTCAGGCTGCCGCCTACTCGGGACGTCCACCGCCGGCCGGACGACCGGCCCTCCGGTGGTAACCGCAGGCCCGCGGGAAGATCCCGGGCGGCGCCCTCCACGAGTTGGCGAAGCGCTGGCGCCAGTCCCTCGTCGCCGACCCAGTCCAACTGCCAGACCCGGTCGATCAGATGGCGGCGCGTGTAGGCCTGGCGGGGGTGGCCGCTCAGCTCGTCGAGCACCGTCACACCCGCCACCGCCTCACCCGCCGCATGGTAGAGCTCCGGCCTCGCAACGGCCGATCGGCACCTGCGCCATCACCGGAGGACATCGGCGATGACCTGCTGGCGGACATTCAGCGCCAGGAGGGCCACGCAGATCGACACGTACAGTCCCCGCGCCACCCGGCGACTCAACGTGACGTCCACCCCGAGCCAGCGACCCCTCAGGTGGCCGACTGCCGCGCGGAGGACCACCAGCCCCGCGGCAACGAGCGCCACCGCTCCGAGCGGTTGTAGTACCAGGCCAGCGCCCAGCGCGCGGACAGCCCAACGACAATCGCCTTACTCCAGCCCGGCCGCGATGAGCGCCTTGACGCCCGGCACGTACTCCCAGTGCCACGGCTCGAACGGACCGCCCCGGCCCGTCCGAGCCCACGCCGGGTTGTCCCAGTCGAACATGGGGCCGTTCGCCCTCAGCCACGCCCCGCGCGCACCGGTATAGGTCTCCTTGCAGAAGTCCACCGCCAGCCCCCAGCCGTGGTTGGACAACCCCACCGGGGCGGCGAGCTGCGGCGTCCTGCGTCGGAGCGCCGCCTGCTCCTCCAG
>JAJYTJ010000288.1 GCA_021793115.1 Actinomycetes bacterium
GTGCCGCCGCCGACCGTGCCCGCCGCACCGCCGCCGCTCACGCCCACCGCGCCGCCGCCGACCGCGTCGACCGTGCCGCCGCCGACGTCGGTGCGGGTGGAGATCCAGTGATCGGGCGCCTGCAACGCCACCCGCTCCGCCGGTGCGAAGCCCGCGCGGTCGCTGGTGCCCGCGCCGCCGCGGGTACTCGCGCTGCCGCTCGCACCCGCGCCCGCACTGGGCGGTGCAACCATCACGGGACCGGGTTCGGAGCGGGGGGTGTCCGTACCGTCCTGCGAGGCAGAGGTGTCCCGCGGCGGGGTCCAGCGACGGACGGCGCCGTTGTAGGTGTCGGCGACGAGCACCGAGCCGTCGTCGTCGACCGCGACGCCCAACGGGTGCTGCAGGCGGGCCTCGTCGGCCGCACCGTCGCGGTGCCCGAAGTCGAAGAGCCCGGCGCCGACCACGGTGTCGACCCGCGCGCCGGACGGCGTGGGCGTGATGACGCGCAGCGCGGACGTCTCCGAGTCCGCGACCCACAATCGCTGCTCGTCGTCCACCGCCAGCCCCGACGGCTGCGCGAACCACGCCTCGCGCGCCGGCCCGTCGAGCAGGCCTTCGTTCATGGTCCCGGCGACGTGCTCCAGCGACAGCTGCAGCGGGTCGAACGCCCACAGCGAGTGGTTGCCCGCCATGGCGACGACGAACGCCGCCCACGGGGCGTACCACGTGACGTCCCAGGGCGACGACAGCCGGACGTGCCGCGGGGCGGACAGGTCGGCCGGCAGCACGCGCGGCGGTGCCGCCGAGAGCTCGGTGCGCAGCGTCGAGCCGAACGCAGGCGAGGCGAAGTTGCCCGCCGGCTGGTTCGGGTCCGGTCGCGTGGGCGACGCGGGGACCCCCGCCTCCCGCTCCGGGTCCGCCGGTCGGGGGTCGGCAAACGGGATCGCGTTGTCCGGGCCGCCGACGACGTACTGCTCGCCGGTGCCGGCGATCGTGCTCACCGCGCCGTCGGCCAGCCGTACGCCGCGCAGCAGGTGGTTGGCGGTGTCCGCGACGACGACGTCGTAGGCCACCCACGGCCGCAGCTCCGGGGGCACCAGGCACAGCCCGTTGGGCTCGGCGAAACGGGCCCCGTCCGGCGGTCCGTCGACCCAGCCCCGCTCGCCGGAGCCGATGCGGCGCACCAGCGTCGTGCCGTCGGCGGCGAGCTCGGCGAGCGAGTGGTGCCCGGCGTCGGCCACCAGGAGGTGCCCGTTCGGCAGCGCGACGGCCTTGGCCGGGAAGCGCAGCGTGCCGGGCGCCGGCGGCACGGGCACGTACGGACCGTCGCCGCGACGCAGGGTGCCCGTGGCGGTGTGCTCGTCGACCAGCCGTGCCACCACTGCCGCAAGCGCGGGTCCGTGCCCCTCGCCAGCCAGGTGCGCCACGACGTACCCCTCGGGGTCGACGACGACGAGGGTCGGCCAGGCCCGCGCGGCGTACGCCTGCCACGTGACGAGCGTCGGGTCGTCGAGCACCGGGTGGTGCACCTCGTAGCGCTCGACCGCGGCGGCGAGCGCCTCCGGGTCGGCCTCGTGGACGAACTTCGGCGAGTGCACGCCCACCACGACGAGCACGTCGGCGAACCGTGCCTCCAGCTCACGCAGCTCGTCGAGGACGTGCAGGCAGTTGACGCAGCAGAACGTCCAGAAGTCCAGCACGACGACCTTGCCGCGCAGCTCGGCCAGTGTCACCGAGCGGCCGCCGGTGTTGAGCCAGCCGCGCCCGACGAGCTCGGACGCACGGACCTTGGGCAGCGAGGACGCGGTCACGCCCCTAGTCAACAGGACGCCGCGGCGTGCTCGGCCCGCGCGGTCGTCGTCTCGGGACATCGGTCACGCGGCCGTCCGCGACCGGCCCGGAGGCGCTCACCCGCCGCGAACCGGGTCCGCGTGTCAGCGCGGGCTCGCCGGGATCAGCCGCTGGTCACGCCCGGAGCAGCACCCAGATGCCCGGATGGTGGCCCTTCGCGAAGACGCGCAGCGGCGGACCGGCGGGGCTCCACAGCGCGGCGGCGCCGGCCAGCGCCCGCTCCATGATCCGCACCTCGTGCGTGAGGACGACGAGCCGTCCACCCGGCGCGGTGACCGCGTGCGCGGCGGCGAGTAGGCCGGTGTGCAGGGCCGCCCCGGTCTCGTGGGAACCGTGCAGCGTGCCCCACGGCGGGTCCGCGAGCACGAGGTCGTAGGTCTCGTCGTCCAGCGCGGCAGCCAGGGCGGAGGGTGATGTCGCGTCGGCCTGGACCAGCCGGACCGTGGTCGGCCCGGCCGCGCGGGCGCCGGCCGTGACGCGGGTGCCCGGCGTCCCGGCGCGCACGTCGGGCACCAGGCCGGTGGCGGGTGCCGCGGTGCCGACCCGCAGCCCGGCCGCGCGCAGGTTGGTCGTCGTCGCCTCGAGCGCCGCGGGGTCGTCGTCCACCCCGGCCGCAGCCGCCGCCGGGCCGGTCAGCAGCCGCTCCACCAGGAGCGTGCCGGAGCCGCACATGAGGTTGAGCACCCGATCCTGCGGCCTGACCCCGGCCAGGCGGCTCATGGCGGCGGCGATGGTCGCGTTGGCCGCGCCGGGGAAGTCGACCTCGCGCCAGCGGCGTGCGGACAACGGGCGCGGGCCGAGCCGGACCAGCACGTCCCAGCCCGGGTCGACGTCCGGCCGGTGCGCGTGGCCGCGGACGACCCGCACGACGAGCTCGCCGTCGTCCGGCCGGTAGGCCAGGCCGGTGGCCTCGTGGAGCAGCTCGGCGAGGCGCGCGAAGGTCGCCGAGCCGGAGCCGGCCGCCTCGAACCGGAACGACGACGAGCCACCCACCCGCAACGAGGCGTACATCGCGTCGACGATGCGGGCCAGGTGGTCGCCGCTGGTCAACGAGCGGGGCCGCGGCACGTCGAAGTGCCGCACGACGAAGGCCGCCACGGCCGTGCGCAGCTCCAGCACCTGCGCCAGCGGGCCGTCGAGGTCGACGCGCACCGCGTCGTCGCGGCCGGGCGCGGGCAGCGGCGGCCGCGCGAACGCGAGGCGCTCGACGATCTCGTCGGCCACCACGTCGGCGAGGCCGGGCAGGAAGGTCACCTCGACGGTGGTGACTCGCCGGGAGACGGGCGCGCCGCCGCGGCCGGCGGGCACCCCGTCCGGCGGCCGTCGCGCCGGCCGGCCGGTGCCGCGCCCCCGCGGTTCGTC
>JAJYTJ010000289.1 GCA_021793115.1 Actinomycetes bacterium
CGGCGGCCACACCGGCGCGCCGAGCTCCCGCGACACGTTCCGCGCGGCCTCGCGCAGGTCGTTGAGCACGCCCGCCTCGGGCGGCCACTCGCTCGTCGGCACCACCACGGCGATCGCCGCGACCACGGTGCCGCTGCGGTCGCAGATGGGCGCCGCGAGCGACGACTCGCCGAGCACGGCCTCGTCCTCCTCGGTCGCTAGGCCGCGCTCGGCCACCTGCGCCAGCTGGAGCTCGAGCTTGGCCGGGTCGGTCACGGTGTCGCCGGTGAGGCTCGGCAGGGGCGCGCCGAGCACCTCGTCGGCCAGGTGCGGGTGGTAGGCGAGCAGCACCTTGCCCATCGCCGAGGCGTGGACCGGGATGGTCAGGCCGGTCTCGAGCATCTGCTGGCTGCCGTCCGGGCGGCGGTTGTGGTGGATGACGAGCACCTCGTGGAACAGCTGCGCCCCCAGCCGCGTGGACAGCCCGGTGCGGCGGGCCAGCTCGGCCGTCCAGCGCATGGCGCGCGCCCGCACGTCGAGCGTGTCCAGGTAGACGTTGGAGAGCTTGAGCAGGGCCGGCCCGAGCATGTAGCGCGAGCCGTTCGGCTCCTTGGCCACCAGGCCGTGCTCCTGCAGCGACTTGACGATCCCGTGCACGGTGGACGGCGACAGGTCCAGGGCGGTCGCGAGCTCGGAGATGCCCAGGTGCCGGGCGCCCTGCAGGGCGTTGAGCACGCGCGCCGCGCGGTCGATCGCCTGGATCACGGATGGCCTCTCCGGGGCGTCGGCCCCCGCGGCGACGACGCCGGGACGGGCTCGACTCCTGCGCTTGACACTGCCCTCATCGGATGCGGAGTATTCGACATTGTCGAATGGCGTTCTGTCCAGAAGGACGGGCACACTCGTCACGGCGGCCTTGTTCGAACCGTGCGAAGGAGCACACATGGACGTCCACGGGACCTCGTCTCCCGTGCACGCCGGCACGCCGATCGTCCGCCTCCACCACCAGGGCCGGCCCGGCCACACCCCGGGCCGCGCTCGCGTTCGGCCTCATCGCACTCACCGGCCGCAGCTGGCCACGACAAGAGAAGGTGCTGACGCATGAAGAAGCTCATCAACAAGCCGGACGACGTGCTCGCCGATGCGCTCGTCGGCCTCGCCGCCGCCGAACCGCTGCTCAACGTGGACAAGAAGAACCGCATCGTCTACCGGGCGACCCCCAAGGAGCAGGGCAAGGTCGCCCTCATCTCCGGCGGCGGCTCCGGCCACGAGCCCATGCACGGCGGCCTCGTCGGCCTCGGCATGCTCGACGCCGCGTGCGCCGGCGCGGTGTTCACGTCGCCGACGCCCGACCAGATGGAGGAGGCCACCAAGGTCGTCGACCGCGGCGCCGGCGTGCTCCACATCGTCAAGAACTACACCGGCGACGTCATGAACTTCGAGATGGCCGCCGAGCTCGCGGACGCCGCGGGCATCCAGGTCGAGTCCGTCGTCACGCACGACGACGTCGCGGTCGAGGACTCCACGTGGACGGCCGGACGGCGCGGCGTGGGCCTGACGGTCCTCCTGGAGAAGATCGTCGGCGCGTGCGCCGAGACCGGCGCCGACCTGGCGACCGTCAAGGCGCTCGCGGACAAGGTCTCCGCGTCCGGCCGCTCCATGGGCATGGCCCTGACGAGCTGCACGGTCCCGGCCGCCGGCAAGCCGACGTTCGACATCGCCGAGGACGAGATGGAGATCGGCGTCGGCATCCACGGCGAGCCCGGCCGGCACCGCGAGAAGCTCGCGTCGGCGCACGAGATCGCGCAGATGCTCGTCGACCCGATCCTGCACGACTTCGACTTCACCGGCGCCCCGGCCATCGTGTTCCTCAACGGCCTCGGCGGCACGCCGCTCATCGAGCTCTACCTCATGTACGGCGAGGTGGCCGCCCTCCTGGAGAAGGCCGGCGTCACCATCGCCCGCAGCCTCGTCGGGCCGTACATGACCTCGCTCGAGATGGCCGGCACCTCGGTCACCGTGCTCAAGGCGGACGACGAGATCCTCAAGTTCTGGGACGCGCCCGTGGTCACCCCCGGCATGCGGTGGGGTGCCTGAGCACATGGCCAAGGACACCGTGGACCTCACCACCCTCATCGCCTGGCTCGACGCGTTCCGTGGCTACGTCACGGAGAACCGGGCCTACCTCACGGAGCTCGACTCGGCGATCGGCGACGCCGACCACGGCATCAACATGACCCGTGGGATGGACGCCGTCTTCGCCAAGATCACGGAGGCGCAGGACGGCGGCACGCCGTTGACCACCGCCGACGACCTCTTCAAGGCCGTCGGGATGACGATGGTCACCTCGGTCGGTGGCGCCAGCGGACCGTTGTACGGGACGTTCTTCCTGCGGATGGGGCGCACCGCGGGGACCGCGGCGTCACTCGATGCCGCCGGGCTCGGCGCCGCGCTGCGCGCCGGGTTCGACGGCGTCGTGGCACGGGGCAAGGCCGAGGCCGGCGACAAGACGATGGTCGACGCCATGGGACCGGCGCTGGACGCCTACGACGCCGCCGTGACGGGCGGCGCCGACCCGGCTGTCGCCGCCCAGGCGGCGTTCGAGGCCGCCGAGGCCGGGCGGGACGCCACCGTCCCGCTCGTGGCCCGCAAGGGCCGGGCGAGCTACCTCGGCGAGCGCTCCGCGGGCCACCTCGACCCCGGAGCCACCTCGACGGCGCTGCTCTTCCGCGCGCTGGCCGAGACCCTGGCCGCCTCATGACGGTCGGGCTCGTCGTCGTCTCGCACAGCCCGGCGCTGGCGAGGGCGGCCGTCGACCTCGCGCTCGAGATGACCCCCGCCGGGGGTCCCCCCGTGGCCATCGCCGCGGGGGGACCCGGCGGGGTCACCGGCACGGACGCGATGGCCGTGAGCGAGGCGATCGGGCAGGTGGCCTCGCCGGACGGCGTGCTCGTGCTCATGGACCTCGGCTCGGCCGTCCTGTCGGCCGAGCTGGCGCTCGAGTTCGTCGACGACCCGGACGTACCGGTGCGCCTGACGAGCGCGCCGTTCGTCGAGGGCCTGCTGGCCGCCGTCGTCACGGCCGCCGGTGGCGCGAGCCTGGACGCCGTGGAGCGCGAGGCCAGGGGCGCGCTCGCGCCCAAGTCCACGCACCTCGACGCGCACGACGAGCCCGCGGCACCCGCCGGCGAGCCGATCCCCGC
>JAJYTJ010000290.1 GCA_021793115.1 Actinomycetes bacterium
ACGTACCCGGCGGCGTCCAGCGCGTCGCGCACGGCTGCGACCTGGCCGTCCATCATCCCGGAGAGACCCAGCAGCTGGGAGCCCGCCGCGGCCTGCGCGAGCGCCATGTCGCGGTAGCGCAGCAGCGACGCGGCGTTGTCCACTCGGCCCTGCTCGTCGAGCACGCCGCAATGGCCGTGGTCCGTGAACTCGTCGAGGCACAGGTCGGTCTGCACGACGAGCGCGTCGCCCGCCTCCGCGACGGCGGCCCGGGTGGCCACGTTGAGGATGCCGTCGGGCTCGGTGGCGCCCGTGCCGCACGCGTCCTTGTGCTCCGGCACGCCGAAGAGCATGACGCCGCCGATGCCCGCGGCGGCGGCGTCGGCGATGGCCCGCCGCATCGAGTCGAGGCTGTGCTGCACCACGCCGGGCATGGAGGCGATCGGCACGGGGTTGGTGACGCCCTCGCGGACGAACATCGGCAGCACCAGCTGTGCCGGGTGCAGGCGGGTCTGCGCGACGAGCCGCCGCATGGCCGGCGTGGCGCGCAGCGTGCGCGGGTGGACGGCGCTCATGCGCCCACCCCCGCGAGCTCCGCCGCGCCCGCGTCGAGCAGCTCGTGCGCCACCCGGGAGGCCAGCGCCTCGACGGGGTCCGCCCAGGTGGGCGCGGCGCGGAGCGACGAGGCGTCGGCCGCCTGCCCGCCGTGCGATGCGCGCGGCATCGACTCGCGCGCGGACGACGACAGCCACGCGCTCCCGTCCAGCCGGTAGACGCGGGCGTCGAGCCGCAGCTCGCCGGCGACGAGCCGCGCGTGCACACCGACCGGCGCCGAGCAGCCCGCCTCGAGCAGCGCCAGCACGCGGCGCTCCGCCTCCGCCGCGGCACGTGTCGCGGCGTCGTCGAGCATTCCCACCAGGTCCTCCTCACCTGCCCGCACCTCGACGGCGAGGGCGCCCTGGCCGGGCGCCGTGGGCCACTCGTCGAGATCGAAGCGCTCGGTCGCCGCGTCGGAGCGTCCCAGCCGGTCCAGCCCGGCGGACGCGAGCACCACCGCGTCGAGCTCGCCCGCGGCGACCTTGGCGAGGCGCGTGTCGACGTTGCCCCGCACGTCGACCACCTCCAGGTCCGGCCGGCGGGCCAGCAGCTGCGCCACCCGCCGCGGCGAGCCCGTGCCCACGCGCGCCCCGGCCGGCAGCGTCGCGAGCGTCAGCCCGTCCCGTGCGCACAGCGCGTCGCGCGCGTCGGCCCGCGCGGGCAGTGCCGCCACGGCGAGCCCCGGCTCGGGGGCCGTCGGCAGGTCCTTGAGCGAGTGCACGACGACGTCGACCGTGCCGTCGAGCAGCGCGCGCCGCAGCGCGGCGGCGAACACCCCGGTGCCGCCCAGCTGGGCCAGCGGCCGGGCCGACACGTCGCCCTCGGTGCGGACGGTGACGATCGACGTCGGCCGGCCGGTGGCCCGCCCGAGGGCGTCGGCGACGGTCGTGGTCTGGGCGACGGCGAGCGCGCTGCCCCGCGTACCGACCCGCAGCGGACCGGTCATCGCGTCGACCCGCCGAGCGCCGGCAGGTCGGGCCACGGACCCAGGTCGGTGACGTGCGGGCGCGCGGCGTCGGGCACGTCGTCGAGCCGCTCGACGACGAGGTCCACGAGACCGGTCACGAAGGCCGGGTGGGTCCCCGGCGTGGCGACGCGGATGGTGAGCATGCCGTGGCCGGCGGCCGTCTCGACGGCCTCGGTGTCGAGGTCCCACATCACTTCCATGTGGTCGCTGACGAACCCGATGGGCACGATGAGCAGGGCTTCGACCCCGTCGGCCGCCAGCTCGTCGATGGCGGCGTTGATGTCCGGCTCGAGCCACGGCACGGTGGGTGCGCCGCTGCGCGACTGGTAGACGAGGCTCCACGGCGTGCCCTGCGGTGCCGCCTGCGTCACCACGGCCTGCGCCACCGCGAGGTGCTGCGCCACGTAGGCGCCGCCGGGGCCCAGCGCCGGCCCTGATGCCCGCGCGGCGGCCATCGGGATGGAGTGCGTGGCGAAGAGCACGTGCGTGCGGGCGCCCGGCCGCTCGGTCTCGATCCGCGCCAGCGCCGCGCGCACCCCCTCGACGAACGGCGCGACGAAGCCCGGGTGGTCGAAGTACTCGCGGAGCTTGGCGATGCTCACCTCGTCGGCCAGCCCGGTCTCGTCGAGCGCCCGCTGGAAGTCCTCGAGGTACTGCCCGACGCCGGAGTAGGAGGTGTACGCGCTGGTGACCAGGGCGAGGAGGTGGTCGTCGCCGGCGGCGTGGGCCGCGGCCACGGCGTCCGCCATGAACGGCGGGGAGTTGCGGTTGCCCCAGTAGACCGGCAGGTCGATGCCGCGGCGGTCGAGCTCGGCCTCGAGGGCCGCCTTGAGCGCCCGGTTCTGCGCGTTGATCGGGCTCACGCCGCCGTTGGCGCGGTAGTGGTGCGCCACCTCCTCGAGGCGCTCGTCGGGCACGCCCCGGCCGTTGGTCACGCGGCGCAGGAACGGGATGACCTCGTCCTGAGCCTCCGGCCCGCCGAAGCCGGCGAGCAGGACGCCGTCGACCCTCACGCCAGCACCTCGGCGATCTCGCCGACCTCGATGCGCCGGCCGGCGAAGAACGGCGTCTCCTCGCGGACGTGGCGCCGGGCCTCCGTCTCGCGCAGGTGCCGCATCAGGTCGACCAGGTCGACCAGCTCCGGCGCCTCGAGCGCGAGGACCCACTCGTAGTCGCTGATCCCGAAGGTGGCGACCGTGTTCGACAGCACGCTGCGGTGCGTGGCGCCCTTGCGGCCGTGGTCGGCGAGCATGTCGCGCCGCTCGTCGGCCGGGAGCAGGTACCAGTCGTAGGAGCGGACGAACGGGTAGACGGTGATCCAGCGCTCCGGCGGCGCGCCGCGCAGGAACGACGGCGTGTGCCCCGCGTTGAACTCCGCCTCGCGGTGCACGCCGAGCACGTTCCACGTCGGCAGCAGCGAGTCGAGCGGCGCGGCGCGGCGCAGCATGCGCAGGGCGGCCTGGAGCCGTTCGGGCGCCGGGCCGTGGAGCCAGATCATGAGGTCGGCATCGGCGCGGAACGACGACACGTCGTAGAAGCCGCGCACGGTGACGCCGCTGGCCGCGACGGCGGCCAGCGCGGGTGCCAGGTCGTCGCCGGCGGCGAGCCGGGCGGGGTCGCG
>JAJYTJ010000291.1 GCA_021793115.1 Actinomycetes bacterium
CACCTCGCGCACCGCGGCGAGGAAGGCCTCGTCGTCGACGTCGTCGAACACGGTGTGCTGGACGAGGAAGCCCTGCGTCAGCGCGAGCATCAGCGGCACCAGCCGCGCCACGGCCACGTCCGGGCCCTGCGGCAGCCGGTCGGGGTGCGCGGCGCCCCACGCCCGGACGGCGTCCTCGAACGCGCCGCGGATCACGGGCGCCTGGTCGTTGACCATCGCCCGGACGTCCGGCTCGGTGGTCGCCTCACCCCACACCTGGACCAGCACGCGGGCGTCGACGCCGCTGGCCAGCAGGCCGCGCACGAGCAGCCCGAGCGCGTCGCCCGGGCTGGGCGGCGGGCCCTGGCGGATCGCCGCCTCCAGCTCGTCGCGGCGCCGCGCCAGCACGGACCCCGCGACGGCGAGGAACAGCTCCTGCTTGCCTGCGAAGTGGCCGTAGATCGCGCCGGTCGACAGGCCCGCCTCGGCGATGACGTCGGCCATCGACGTGCGCCGGTACCCCCGCTCGGACAGCACCCGTTGGGCGGCCGCCAGGATCTCCTCCCGTCGCGCCTCGCGGTGGGCATCGCTCACCTTCGGCACCCGGCGCTCCTCTCCCCCGCGTCGGTTGACAAGCATAGGGACGGCGAGCACGCTGTGGCGATAAAGAACGAGCATTCGTTTTTCTAGACCGTCACTCGGAGGCTTCCATGTCCCAGATGTCGGCGCCACCCCTCCGTCCGGCCGGCACGGTGCGCCTGGTGGGCACCGCGGTCGGGCTCGTCGGCGTCATCACGCTCCTCGTCCTCGCCTACCTCTGGCCCGCCGCGACGTCGCAGACGCGCGGCATCCCCGTCGCCGTCACCGGGCCCCCGGCGGCGGTCGCCGCGTTCGGCGGCACGCTCGCCGCGGGCGGGGTGTTCGACGTGACGACCGTGCCCGACCGGGCCGCCGCGGTGGCGGCCATCGAGTCCCGCGACGTCGTGGGCGGCCTGGTGCTGGGGCAGGCACCCGAGGTGCTGGCCGCCTCGGGTGCCGGCACCCAGCTCAGCCAGGCGATGACCGCGCTCGCCGACCAGGTCCAGCAGGCCCTCCAGGCGCAGACCGATGCGGCCGCCACCGCGACCGGGCGGCCGGCGGTACGCGTATCCGTCGCGGTCACCGACCTCGTCCCGCTGTCGCGCGACGACCCGCGCGGCGTCGGGTTCATGGTCGGCATGTTCCCCCTGGTCGTCGGCGGCATCCTCGGCGGCGCGGGCCTCTGGCTGGGGGTGGCCGCACCGTGGCGGCGGAACGTGGCGATCCTTGTCTACGCCGCCGGCGCCGGACTCGCCCTCGCCGCCGTGATGCGCTCCTGGTTCGGCACGCTCCAGGGATCCTGGTGGGCGCAGGCCGCCGCCGTGGCGCTCATGCTGGCCGCCATCACCGCGCCCGTCGCAGGGCTCGCCAGCCGGCTGGGGTGGCCGGGGGTGTCGGCAGGCGCCGTCCTCATGCTCCTGCTCGGCAACCCGCTGTCCGGCGTCACGGTCCCCGAGCAGTTCCTGCCCGCCCCCTGGGGCGCCGTGGGTCAGTGGCTGCCGCCGGGTGCCGGGGGCAGCCTGCTGCGGGACCTCTCGTACTTCCCCTCGGCGGACGCGACCCGGCCCTGGCTGGTGCTCGGCGCCTGGGCGCTCGCCGGCCTCGCCCTGGGCGTCGCACGGCCGTCGCGACCCGCGGTCGCAGACGCCGCCCCGCCCGCGACGGTCGCCGTGGCCGGCACCCCCGGGGCCGGCGACGTGATCTCGGTGGGACAGGTGACCGACGCACCCTCGTCGGTCGACCTCACCCCGACGTCGCCGCCCGCCTGACCTCGCAGGTGCCGGTGCGCGGCCGCAGCCGGGCGACGAGCCGTCAGGCAGGCCGGCGCGCGCTCAGCCGGACGAGCGCCGGCAGCCCCATCACCCAGGCGTTCTCCCGCACGACGAGCAGGCCGGGCCCGCGCAGCGCGCGCGCGACGTGCCGGCCCGGCCCCCGCATCTCGACGACGACCGCCGCCCCACCCGGCGCCAGCACGCGCGTCAGCTCGGCGATGCCGGCGGCGAGGTCCGGCCAGTGGTGCATCGTCAGCACCGCCGAGACGACGTCGGCCGACTCGTCGGGCAGCGGCAGGTGGGCGGAGTCCGCGAGCAGCACCTGGCCGCGGTCGGTGCCGCCGGTCGCCGCCGCGAGGCGGGTCTGCGCCAGCTCCACCATCCGCTGGGAGGGGTCGACGGCCGTCACGGTCGCGTCCGGGCGCAGCTCGGCGATGGTCGCCGGCAGGGTGCCGGGGCCGGTGCCGACGTCGACGTAGCGCCCGCCGCGGGGCAGGGCGTCCGCGATGCGCCGAGCGGTCCGCTCGTGCATCCCCCTCATCCAGCGCGCGTGCTGGGCGTAGCGGTCCGCGCCCTCGCCCTCGAACGTCTCGAGCCACTCGTGGTCCCGCCGGTGCCCCATCGTCCCTCCTCCGTGCATCGCCGAGCGCGTTCCCGGGCGCCGTCCGACGCCCGCACAACGTATGCGACCGACGAGCCGGCCCGCGCGCCGACGAGGAGCGGCCGAGCCCGCGTGAGCGCTACAGCTTCGTCACAGGGCTGAAGCGCAGCAGCAGCCGCTTGGTGCCCGACGAGCCGAAGTCCACCTTGGCCACCGCGTTCTGACCGACCCCCTCGAGGGCTACCACCGTGCCGAGCCCGTAGGCGTCGTGCGTCACCTTGTCGCCCACCGCCAGGCTCGGCACGTCGGCCCGCGGGGTGGCCGAGCCGAACGTCGCACCGGTCTTCGGGAGGACCGGTCGGTCTTCGTCGCGCTTCGTGCTGCCCCAGCCCGACGAGCGCCCGGTGCCGAAGCCGGAGCCCCACCCGCCCCGGATCGACGACGTCGACGACTCCCGTCGCCGCCAGTCGATGAGCTCCTCCGGCAGATCGGCGAGGAAGCGGCTCGGCGGGAACTCGTTCGGCACGCCCCACGCCGTACGGATCGCCGCGCGCGAGATGTACAGCCGCTCGCGCGCCCGGGTGACGCCCACGTAGGCCAGCCGGCGCTCCTCCTCCAGCTGCTCCGGGTCGGACAGCGAGCGCACGTGCGGGAACGTGCCGTCCTCCATGCCCGTGAGGAACACCACCGGGAACTCGAGGCCCTTGGCGGTGTGCAGCGTCATGAGCGTC
>JAJYTJ010000292.1 GCA_021793115.1 Actinomycetes bacterium
GTCGGGCTGCTGGCCGCGGTCGGAGCGAGCGTGGGCTACGGCGTGGCGACGGTGCTGCAGGCGGTCGGCGCGCGCCGGTCGACCGGGCTGTCCGCGCTGCGCCAGCCGGCCGTGCTCGGCGGGTTCGTGCTGGACGGTCTCAGCTTCCTGGTGTCCCTGCTGGCGTTCGCGCGGCTGCCGCTGTTCCTCGTCGAGACGGTCATCGCCTCGTCGCTCGTCGTCGTCGTGCTGCTGGCGCACCCCGTGCTGCACACCCCGCTGCGGGCCCTCGACCTGGGCGCCTCTGCCGTGGTCGTGGCTGCGCTCGTGGTGCTCGCGGGGGCCGGCGGCAGCCAACCGGCGGCGTCGGCGGACCGCACGGTGCAGCGGTGGGTGTTCGTCGCGCTCGGCCTGCTCGTGGTCGGCGCCGCCGCCTCCTACCGCCGGGCGCCCGCGTGGGTCATGGGCCTGGCCAGCGCGCTGGGCTACTCCGGGGTGGCGGTCGGCGTGCGCGCGGCGCGCACCACCGGCCCGCTCGTCCAGCTCGTCTGGCAGCCGATGGCGCTGGTCGTCGTGCTGTCCGGGCTGATCGCCGTCGTCACCTACGTGCGGGCCCTCGAGCTCGGGCCGGCCGGGCTGGCCGCCTCACTGGTCTCCGTGGTCGAGGTCGTCGTCCCCGGCGTCGTGGGGCTCGTCGTGCTCGGCGACACCGTGCGTCCGGGGTGGGCGCTGCCGGGGGCCGTCGCGGTCCTCGTGGCACTCGTGGGATGCGTGGTGCTGGCGCGTGCGCCGGGGGCCGACGTGGAGCAGCCGCCGGCCGCCTGACCGCACGGCCGGCACGTCAGGCCGAGGTGAGCACCACGAGCTGCTGCGTGGCACGCGTCATCGCGACGTAGCGGTCCACGGCGCCCTCCACGCCGGTGCCGAACCGCTCGGGGTCCACCAGCACGACGAGGTCGAACTCGAGGCCCTTCGCGAGCTGCGGTGTCAGCGCCCGGACGCGCGCGTCCGCCGGGACGTCCTCGGTCCCGACGACGCAGACCACGCCCTCGTCGTGCGCGGCGAGCCAGTCCGCGACGACCCGCGGCAGCTCCGACACCGAGCCGTGCCGCACCGGCACCCCGGTGGCGCGCACCGACGTCGGCACGTTGGCGTCCGGGACCGCGGCCCGGACCACCGGCTCGGCGTACGCCATGACCTCCCGCGGCGTGCGGTAGTTGATGCCCAACGTCGCCTGCGTCACCTGTCGGAACCCGGCGCGCTCCAGGCGCGCCTGCCAGGTCTCGGTGAAGCCGTGCCGGGCCTGTGCGCGGTCGCCCACCACCGTCATGCTCCGTGAGGGGCATCGCGCGAGGAGCATCTGCCACTGGGCGTCGGTGAGCTCCTGCGCCTCGTCCACGACGATGTGCGCGAACGGCCCCGCGAGCGGGTCGTCGTCGCCGACCGGCAGCGCCGCCTCGTCGACGAGCGCACCTTGCAGGTCGGCCCCGCGGAGCATCGACATCACCTGCATCTCGGAGTCGTCGGCGGCGATCAGCTGGTCCATGACCAGCTCGCGCTGCTCGCTCTCGGCGGCCAGCAGAACCCGCCGCTCCTGCCGGCGGCGCGATGCCGCCGGATCGCCCAGGCGCCGCCGTGCGGCGTCCAGGAGGGGCAGGTCGGCCACCGTCCAGGCCTGCGCGTCAGCCCGTTGCAGCGCGCGCACCTCGTCGGGCGCCAGCCACGGCGCGCACCGGCGCAGGTAGGCCGGCACGGTCCACAGGTCGCCCACCAGGTCCGTCGCCTCGAGCGTCGGCCAGGCGCGGTGCACCGCGGCGACCAGGTCGCGGTCCCGCCGCAGCGCCCGTCCGACGTCGTCCCGCGGCACGTCGTCGAGCCGGTCGGCGACGATCTCGACCACCTGCTCCCAGACGGCGTCGCGGGCCTCGTGGTGCGGCGTGCCCGGGTCCGGGGCCTCGAACGCCTCCGCCCAGTCGTCGCGGTCGAGATCGACGTCGCCCCACGGCGTCTCGACCGTCAGGATGCTGGTCGGCGGTCGCTCGTAGAACGCCACGGCTGGTTCGATCGCCCGCAGCATCGCGGTCGACGACTTGAGTCGGGCCGCGTGCTCGTCGGGCTCGGGCTCGGCATGCGCGCCCTCGGGCACGAGGTCCCGCAGCGTGCACGTGCGCACGCCCTCCTCGCCCAGGGACGGCAGCACGTCCTCGACGTAGCTGAGGTACGGCTGGTGCGGACCCACGACGAGGACGCGGCCGTGGTGACGGCCGAGCCGCGGGTCGGAGTACAGCAGGTAGGCGGCGCGGTGCAGCGCCACGACGGTCTTGCCGGTGCCGGGCCCGCCGTCGACCACGAGCGCGCCCGACGCCCCGGCGCGGATGATCGCGTCCTGCTCGGCGGCGATGGTGGCCAGCACGTCCCGCATCCGCGCGGACCGGCTCGCCCCGAGGCTCGCGACGAACGCCGACTCGTCGTCCGGAGCCGCACCGGCGTCCAGCCCGTCCGCCGTGAACACCTCGTCCCAGTAGTCGCTGACGCGCCCCGCGCTCCAGCGGTAGCGGCGGCGGCTCACCAGGCCGAGGGGAGTGGCGCGGGTCGCGCCGAAGTAGGGCTCGGCGGCCGGCGAGCGCCAGTCGACGAGCAGCTGGCGGCCGGCCTCGTCGGTCAGCCCCAGGCGCCCGACGAAGACCGGCTCGGCGTCCCCGGCCCGGACCATGCGGCCCAGGCACAGGTCGATGCCGTACGAGCGAAGCACACGCAACCGGGCGGCCAGGCGGCGGATCTCCTGGTCGCGCTCCACCGCCTGCTGGCCGGGCGTGACCGGCAGCCGACGTTGCGCGTCGAGGCGCTCGGTCAGCCGGCCGACCTGCCGTTCCAGCGTGGCGGCGATCACGGCGAAGTGCCGCTCGTCCGGTCCGACGAGGGCTGGGTCGGCCTTGCCGGCCAGGCGCGCCGGGAGGGCGAACGCGGTGGGGACGGGAATGGTCACGTCATCGGCTCCGGGTGAGGGGTCGGCCGCGCGACTGCGGGCACGGCCGGCCATGGTGCGCCCCACCGGGGGCCTTGCCGCAAGCCCCCCGGTGCCCTATACGTTGGAGGTGGCGGGAGGCTCGAGCACCCGCCGCAGCACCAGCCGTTCGCCGAGCGACCACGCCGTGGTGGTGGCCAGGTAGAGGCCGGCG
>JAJYTJ010000075.1 GCA_021793115.1 Actinomycetes bacterium
CCGATCTGCCCAGGCCAGCACGAGGACCCCGAACAGGTCGAACTTCTTGCGGACGGCGGCCAGGCCGCCGGACAGCGCGGCGACGAAGACGCCCACGAGCTCCAGGCGGGTGTCCACCAGCAGGTGCGCCAGGTCGTTCACGGCGGCCATTGTCCACGGCCGGTGCGCCGCGTCCGGGCCGCGCCCCGGACGCCGGACGGGTGGCCGGCCGCCTCGTAGGATCCGCGCATGGCCTCCGCCGACGCCCCCGAGCCCGCCGAGCAGCGCTGGCTCCTGCTCGTCTACCGCATCCCGTCCGAGCCGACCCGGCTGCGCGCCGCGGTGTGGCGGCGGCTCAAGGCGCTCGGCGCCGTGTACCTGCAGAGCTCCGCCGCCACGCTGCCGTACAGCGCGGTCTCGGAACGCGCGCTGCGCAAGCTGCAGCGGGAGATCCTCCAGATGGACGGCACCGCGGTGCTCCTGGAGTCGCGCGTGCTCGCGGGCGAGCAGAGCATCCTCAACGTGTTCCAGGCCGCGCGCACCGACGAGTACGAGGAGATCGTCGACCGGTGCCAGGGCTTCATCGCCGAGGTGGAGAAGGAGTACGCGAAGGCGCACTTCACCTACGCGGAGCTCGAGGAGAACGAGGTCGACTACACCAAGCTGGTCAGCTGGCTGAAGAAGGTGGAGGAGCGCGACGAGTTCCACGCCCCCGGGCGGCTCGAGGCCGAGCAGGCCGTGGCCGGCTGCGAGAAGGCGCTCGAGGACTACGCCGCGCGCGTCTACTCCGAGGAGTCCGAGGACGGTCGCTGACGCGCGCCGCCGGGCGGCTCAGCGCCGCGCGGCACGCACCGTGCCGTAGAGCATGAGCAGCGCCAGCCCGGCGACCGCGACGAGCCACGAGCCCGTCCACGCGCTGGCCAGCGACGCGACGACGAGCATCGCGACGACGCCGGCGGCGACCTGCCAGTCGTCGCCGATGACGAAGTCGTACCAGAACAGGCCGAAGGCCTTGAGGCGTCCGACCGCCGGGGCGGGCGCCGCCGCCACGGCAGGCGCGGCGGCCGGCGCGGCCACGGCGGCGGGGGCGGCGTCCAGCACCATCCCTTCGTCGTCGTCGGCCGCCACCCGGACGCCGACGAGCACCGGGACGGGCTCGACCGCCGCGCCCCGGCCGCGCCGCAGGCGCCACGTCAGCAGCGCGCAGTAGGCCGCGACGGCCGGTGCGATGGCCAGCAGCGCCGCGTCGGACCCGGGCCAGCGGGCACCGACGCCCTCGGCGCCCCAGAAGGCCCCGAAGCTCGTGAGCATGACGCCGACGACGAGCTTGAGCGTGTTCTCGGGCACCCGTGACAGCGGACCTCGCACCACCGCGCCGAGCACGACGACGATGACGATCGCCGCCAGGGCGCCCGTCACCGCGAGCGGCAGGTTGCCCTGGTTGGTGGCGAACGTCAGCACGATGAACACCACCTCGAGGCCCTCCAGCAGCACGCCCTTGAAGGACAGCGTGAAGGCGTACCAGTCGGAGACGCCGAGCCGGCTCTCGCTCCGGGCCGCCTGGGCCGCGGCCACCTGGCGTTGGTAGATGAGCTCCTCGTCGTGCAGCGCCTTGACGCCGGACGCGCGCAGCACCGCCTTGCGCAGCCACTGCAGGCCGAACACCAGCAGCAGGCCGCCGACGACGATCCGCAGCGCGGCGATCGGCAGCCGCATGATCGCGGGCCCGAACAGGGCGACCCCGACGGCCAGCACGACGAGCGCCACGACGGAGCCGGTGAGCGCGGACCGCCAGCTCCGGGTGGCGCCGGCCGCGACCACGATGGTCGTCGCCTCGACGGCCTCGACGAGGCAGGCGAGGAAGACGGCGACGACGAGGGCGACAGCGGTCATGGAGGGTCTCCCGAGAGGTGAGATGTTCGCGTCAGAGAGTAACAGCGGTTAGGACGGCGAGGCTGCCGGAAAGGCGACGCAGGCCGCCGGGTCGATGGCGACGAGACAGGCCCGCCCGCGCGGCCACCCGGTGGCGTCGAAGACCCCGGTGAGCACGCCGTGCTGGGTGTGGACCACGTGCTCGTAGCCCCGGCCGCGGTAGGCGGTGTCGGTGATGTGGCCGGCGACGAGGCCGTCGTGCGCCCCGGCGGCGTGGTGGGCGGCCGGGTCCACCAGGCGCGGCGCGGCCGGCCGGATCGCGAGCTGGACCTCGTGGCCGGGCCGCAGCTCGTGGTGGGCACTGGCCGCCATCCGGTGGCCACCCACCTGCACCACGGCGGTGTGCCGGTCGACGCGGTCCGCCACCACGCCGTGGAAGGTCCCCGACAGTCCCGTGAAACGCGCGACGAGCGGGGTCGCCGGATGCGCGTAGACCTGCTCCGGGGTGCCGACCTGCTCCAGCCGGCCGGCGTCGAGCACGCCGATGACGTCGGCGAGCGCGAACGCCTCGCTCTGGTCGTGCGTGATGTAGACCGCCGTCGCGCCCGTGGCACGCGTGATCGTCGCGATCTCCACGCGCAGCTGCTCGCGCAGGTGCGCGTCGAGGTTGGACAACGGCTCGTCGAACAGCAGCAGCGGCGGCCGGGCGATGATCGCCCGGGCCAGCGCCACGCGCTGCTGCTGGCCCCCGGACAGCTCCTGGGGATAGGCGTCCGCCTTCTCCACCATGCTCACCCGCTCCAGCGTCTCCAGCGCGCGACGACGCTGCTCGCGTCCGTCGAGCCGCTGCCGGCGCAGCGCGTAGCCGACGTTCTCCGCGACCGTCATGTGCGGCCACAGCGCGTAGTCCTGGAACACCATGGCCAGCCCCCGCCGCTCGGGCGGCACGTGCGTGCGCGGGCCGCTGACCAGCTCCTCGCCGAACGCCACCGTGCCGGCGTCGAACCGCTCGATGCCGGCCAGGCCGCGCAGCAGCGTCGTCTTGCCCGAGCCCGAGGGCCCGAGCAGCACGAGGAACTGGCCGGGGTCGATGTCGAAGCTCACGCCGGCGAGCGCCCGGGTGGCGCCGAAGCGCTTCTCGACGCCGTGCACGGCGAGCCGGTGCCCGCCCGTCGCAGGGGTGATGGTCATCTCGTCCTCCCGATCACGCGCCACCCGTGCGGCGCGAGCAGCCGAAACGCGGCGTACGCGACGGCGACGACGGCGAGCGCCGCGAGGATCGCGATGACCTCCAGCGCGGTGCCGCCGCCGTAGTCGTACTTGCCCAGGGCGGTCTCGATCCCCACGGAGACCGGCTGGCGGCCGGGCGGCGACAGCAGCTGCGAGACGGGCAGCTCGAGCAGCACCGCCGCGAACGTCAGCAGCCAGGCCGTGAGCAGCGGCCGGGCGATCACCGGCAGCACGATCCCGAACCAGGCGCGCACGGCGCCGCGGCCGTGGACCCGGGAGGCTTCCAGCAGCGAGTCCTGCACCTGGCTCATGGTGCCCACCAGCACCCGCGTGGTGGAGGGCAGCGCGGTGGCCAGGTACGCCAGCAGCAGCAGCGCGGTGGTGCCGTACAGCCGGATCCGCAGCGTCGTCCAGAACGGCAGGTTGTAGGCGAAGATGTAGCCCGCGGCGAAGACGATGCCCGGCAGGGCCACCGCGGCGAGCAGCACGAGGTCCAGCGCGCGGCCCGCGACGGTGTTCCGGCGCGCGGCGAGCATCCGGGCGCACACCGCGGCCAGCGCGGTCGCCGCGCTCGCCGTCACCGCCGCCAGCCAGGCCGAGAAGACCAGCGGGTGCGCCAGGTCGGGGCTGGTCAGGACGCGCTGGTAGTTGGACAGGTCCCAGCGGTGGCTGCCGGCCAGCGAGCCCAGGCCGTCGATCAGCGAGGCCGAGACCGCTCCGAACGTCGGGACGCCGAGCGTCACCAGGACGAGCACGACGACGGCGACACCGGTGAGCGCGGCGTGCGCCGGGCCGAGGTGCTCGCGCACCACGGGCCGGCTCCGGCCGCCGAGCACGCGGAAGCTGCGGCCGCGCAGGGCCCGGTGCTGGGCGACCAGGGCGAGCACGACGAGCAGCAGCAGCAACCAGCTGATCGCGGCCGCGACCGGGAACTGCACCGGGAACGAGTCCACCGCGACGTACAGCGAGTACGTGGCCACCAGGAAGTGCGAGTCGTTGGCCAACGTCGACGCGACGCCGAAGTCGCTCACCGACTCGGCGAACACGATCGCCAGCGCCGCCCAGATCCCCGGGGCCAGCAGGGTCGCGGCCATCCGGATCGCGGCCGAGCGGCGGCCGCCGTGGACGCGGACGGCGTCCTCGAACTCACGGCCCAGGCCGCGCAACGCGTTGCCGATCGCCAGGTAGGCGAACGGGATGCCCTTGACGGTGAGCACCACGACGATCCCGACCGGCCCGTACATCACCGACCGCAGCCCGGGCGCGGACAGCCCGAGCAGGTCGAGCACGCCGTTCGGCTCCAGCAACCGCTCCCAGCCCAGGGCGATGAGGTACGAGGGCGCCAGCAGCAGCGCGAACACCACCCCGGTGAGCGCCCGCCGCCCCGGCAGGTCGGTGCGCTGCACCGTCCAGGCCACCCAGAACGCGATCCCGGCCGACAGCACGGCGGTCACCGCGCCCACCACGGTGGAGTCGGCGAACGCCCGGAGCAGCTGCGGCGTCAGCGCGGCACGGAACGCGTCGAGCGTGAACCACTGCGACCCCTGCGACAGCAGCGCGGGGCTGACCGCCACCACGAGGAACAGCAGGATCGGCACCACCAGGATGACGACGATCAGCACCCAGAACGCGAGGAACCAGCCACCGCGCGCGGTGCCCGCCGCGGGCCGGCGCCGGCCCGCCGTCCGGACCACCGGGGTGCGGCGCCCGATCCCCTCGAGCGCCGCACCGGTGGTCGTGGTGGCGACCGCCATCACTTGATGGTCGCGTCGAACCAGGTGTTGACCTGGCCCTCGAGCGGGCCCCAGAACGTCGGGTCGAGCGCCTGGTAGTGGGCCGGGAACGCCGGCAGCTGGGACAGCGCCGGCACGGTGCTGACGATCGGCCAGAACAACGAGTCGCCCGAGGGGTCGCCGGCCTGCATCACGCGCTGCCCCTCGGGGGACATCACGTAGTCGACGAACTGCTTGGCCTCGGCCTGCACGGCGGGCGGGGCACCCTTGTCGATCGCGATGACGCTCGGCAGCAGGGTCGACGTGGGCAGGTAGGCGATCTTCGGGTGGAAGGCCGCGGTGGCCGCCACCTTGAGCACCTCGCCGGTGGCCGCCGAGCTCTGGATGAGGCCGTAGTCGATCTGGCCGTTCTCGAGTGCGTGCAGCGTGTCGCCGTTCGTCGGGAACACGTGCAGACCGTTCGCCTTGAGCTTGGTGAAGTAGTCCTCGCCGGCCTGGACGCCGCCCTGCTGCCCGCCGAGCTGGTTCATCACCCCGGCGATGAAGGGGTAGGTGGGGCCCGACTGGGACGGGTCGTTCATGCCGACCTTGCCCTGGTAGGCGGCGGTGAGCAGGTCGGTGTAGCTCGTCGGCACCGCGGACACCTTGGCGGCGTTGTAGATGAGGGCGGCCATCACGGTCGTCCCCGTGGGGGTGTACCCGTGGTCCGCCGGCTGCAACGCGGTGCCGACGGCGGACAGCGACGCGGACGGCGAGGCGTAGGGCAGCAGGAAGCCCTGCTGGTCCAGCGACGCGAAGGCCGTGTCGCCGTCGGCCCAGAACAGCGACCACTGCGGGTTGTTCTTCTCGGCCGTGATCTTGGTCAGCAGCGGCCCCGTGCTGTCGTCGTCCACGGCCACCGGGATCCCGGTCTTCGCCGTGAACGCCTTCGCGACGGCCGAGTCGTAGCCCTCGGCCGCGTACAGCGTGAGGGGCTGCACGGCGGCGGCCGTGCCGGCCGCGGCGGGCGAGGTCGCCGAGCTGGCGACGACGTTGCTGGACGACGAGCAGGCGGCGAGCGCGCCGACCGCGACGAGCGCACCTGTCATCGCGGCGACGCGAGGGAACTTCGGCATGCGGGGCATCCCTTCGGAACGGACGTTGTCCGGCCTGAATAACGGCCGTTACGCACGCTACGAAACGATGCTGGACCTGCGGTGGCGCCCTGTTGAACAGCGGGTGAATGGTGGGGTCGCCCGGACGGACGACAGCGCGCCCCGGGAGCGGTCCGGGGCGCGCCGTCCGACAGTCGTGGCGGGCTACTCCGCCGCGGCGAGCCGCAGCGTCTTGAGCCGGCCGATCCCGAGCCAGGCCGCTCCGAGCGTGACGACGACGAGCATCGTGACGCCCACGGTCGTCGACACCGCGGACGTGACGCCCCAGCTGGCGGCGTCGGCCGCGCTGAGCAGGTGCTCGGCGGGCGCCAGCGCCCACTGCCGCACCGAGACGTCCTTGACGCCGGGCACGTAGCCACCCAGCACGCCCTCCCACAGCAGCGCGTACAGCAGCCCGATGATGACGGCGTTGCGGCTCAGCACCGACAGCGCCACGAAGATCGTCGTGTAGGCGATGCCCGCCAGCAGCGCCGCCAACCCGTACGCCACGGTGAGCTTGAACCCGTCGTCACCGGCGAGCGCGGCACCCGCCGCGATCGGCAGCACGGCGAAGACGACCGTGGCCGCCAGGGCCACCGCGAGCTTGGCGAGCAGGATGCTGCGCCGCGGCACCGGCTTGTTGAGCAGGTAGACGATCGAGCCGTCGTCGATCTCCGGACCGATCACGCCGGTGCCGATGAGCAGGCACATCAGCGGCAGCAGCGTGCCCATCGCGAAGTTGCCGGTCAGGCTCGCCGAGGCGCTCGGCTGGGCATGGGATCCCCAGCGCGTCAGCCCGGCGAGGCCGAGCAGCAGCGCGGGCAGGACGACGAGGAGCAGGGAGCGGCGGCGGCCGAGCAGGCCGCGCACCGTCAGCTGCATGACGACGGGGTTCATCGGGCCACCAGGTAGGCGAAGACGGATTCGAGTGACTCGTCGGCCGGCGAGACGTCGAGCAGGCGGACCCCAGAGTCGCGGGCGAGCCGCGGCAGGGCGTGGACGAATCGGCCGTAGTCCGACGTCTGGATCGCCAGCGTGCCGTCGGTCAGCGTCACGCCGTTGGCCGCACCGTCGGCGACGAGGGCGGCGGCGAGCCGGCGGTCGTCGCTCGACGTGATCGTGTACTGGTGCGGCCGCTCGGTCATGAGGCGCCGGATGCGGCGGTAGTCACCGGAGGCGGCGTGCCGGCCGGCGACGAGCACCTCGATGTGGTCGGCGATCTGCTCGACCTCCTCGAGGATGTGGCTGCTGAACAGCACCGTGCGGCCCTCGGCGGCGAGCCGCCGCAGCAGGTCCATGAGGTGCAGCCGCTGGCGCGGGTCCATGCCGTTGAACGGCTCGTCGAGCAGCAGCACCGCCGGGTCGTGGACCAGCGCGGTCGCCATCTTGATGCGCTGCTTCATGCCCTTGGAGTACGTGGCGATCGCCCGCTCGGCCGGCTCGAGCATGTCGACCACCTCGAGCGCCCGCCGCGCCGCCGCGCCCGGGTCCGGCAGGCCGTGCAGCCGGGCGTTCGCCAGCAGGAACTGGGCGCCGGTCACCATGTCGTACATGGCCTCCGCCTCCGGCACGAGGCCGACCTGGCGGTAGATCTCCGGGTTCTTCCACACGTGGCCGCCGTCGAGCGCCACCGTGCCCGCCGACGGCGCGAGGAAGCCGCCCATCATCGAGATCAGCGTGGACTTGCCCGCGCCGTTCGGGCCGAGCAGGCCCGTGATGCCGGGGCCGATGGTCATCGTCACGTCGTTGACCGCGACGACGTTGCCGTACCAGCGGGACACCTTGTCCAGGACGATGGCGCTCACAGCCGGCCCGCCTTCCGGTAGCGACGCAGCAGGAGCGCACCGGCCCCGACGATGATGACGACGTAGGCCAGCGCGTACCCGGCGACCTCGCCGCCGGTCGTCGGCGCGAACTCCGCGATGGCGGGCTCGACGCCCAGCAGCTTCGACGCCAGGCCGTCCACCAGGCGGTTCGGGTCGAGGACGCCGGCCAGCACGGCCCACGTGTGCGCCCCCTGCCCCTGCGCGATCCCCGACAGCGCCAGCGAGATGCCGCTGACGACGAGCAGCGTGGTGATGATCGCCGCGACTCCCAGGCCGCGCCGCGGCGTGAAGGCCGCGATCACCAGGCCGATCGTGGCCAGCAGCACGGCCAGCAGCAGCGACGCCAGCAGGCCGCCGAGCCACCCGACCAGCTGGTCGCCGACCGGCATCTTGGCCAGCAGCGCGCCGATGAGCAGCAACGTCTGCGGCCCCGCCGTGACGAGGAGCACCGCGATCGCCACGCCGCCGTACCGCGCCCACACGTAGTCCGTGCGGATCATCGGGCGCGACAGGTACAGCGGCATGACGCCGTGCCGCAGGTCGCGGGACACCGCGTAGGGAGCGGCGCCGGCGACGAACAGCGCGATCGGCAGCTGCAGCTGCGTGAGGTACTGGGTGTAGGAGATGGGCAGCTTCGAGGCGTTGGTCAGCACCGCGACGAGGGCGACGACCAGCGGCGGGGCGAGCAGGATCGCGACGAGGATCCAGGGCATGACCTTGGACCGCGCCGGGCGGCCGAGCCCGAAGACGCCGCGCAGCGTGTCGACGAGGAGGGAGCGCACCACCCAGCCGCGCCCGAGCCGCTCGCCGTCGTAGTGCCGGAACCCGATGTCGTGGATGACGTCCGCGGCGGGCTGCGCCGGGACCGCGGGAACGATCGGCTGGCTGCTCATGCCGCCCCCTCCCGGAACATCTCGGTGAGGTGGTGGCGCCGCCGCTGCATGCGCACCAGCCCCACGCCGAGCTCGGCGGCGACCGACGCCACGGCATCCAGCACGGCCTCGTCGGGCTGCGTCAGCGTGAACAGGTTGCCGCCCTCGTCGGCCGCGTCCACCGCGGCACCCACGGCGCGCAGCCGGGCGACGACCTCGGGTCCGCGCTCGGTCACCTCGACCACCATGCCGCCCGACAGCGCGGTGGCCTCCGCGGTGGACGTCGAGCGCTGCAGCACGCCGCCCTCGATGACGACGACGTGGTCGGCGATCCGCTCGAGCTCACCCAGCAGGTGCGACGTGACGAGCACCGAGATGCCGAAGTCGTTGCCCACCCGGCGGATGAGCTCGAGCATCTCGTCGCGCCCGGCCGGGTCGAGGCCGTTCGTCGGCTCGTCGAGCAGCACCAGCCGTGGGTCGTGGACCAGGGCCTGCGCGAGCTTGACCCGCTGCTTCATGCCGGTGGAGTAGCCGCCGATCGGGCGGTAGCGCTCCTCGTACAGCCCGACGTGGCGCAGCGTGTCGGCCGCCCGCTCGCGTGCCGCGGCGGCCGGCAGCCCGGACATCCGGGCGAGGTGCACCACGAGCTCGGTGGCCGAGACGTCCGGCGGCAGGCAGTCCGACTCCGGCATGTAGCCGACGATCCGCCGGATCGCCAGGCCCTGCGTCGCGGCGTCCATGCCGAGGATCGTCGCCTCGCCGGACGTCGGCGGCAGCAGCCCGAGGAGGATCTTGATGAGCGTGGACTTGCCGGCGCCGTTGGCCCCGACCAGGCCGACGATGCCTGCCGGCATCTCGACGGTGAGGTTGGACAGCGCGGTGACGTGCCCGAAGGTCTTGGTGACCCGTCTGGCCGTGATCGCCGCGCCAGGCACTTCTGCCGGTGCTGACACGTCCGGCAACGTAGCAGCCGGAGCCCCCGCCGCACCGGCGGTTCGGGCAGGTTCCATGGCCGGAAGCGTCGCGGACGGTGCGCCGGCGCGTCATCGGGGGTGCCCCTGAGCCGACCCTGAACTGTGCCCGCCGCGCCTCCCCCCGGGGCGGGACGCCGTGGGCCTGGGGGAGGTGGCCGCGACCGTCGCGGTCACCGCGGTGGTCCTCGCCGCGGTCGCCTGACGGCCCGGGCCGGCCGCGACCGCTGTGACAGGATGACCGGGCCGCGGCGGGCACCCGCGCGGCGCGGAGCCAGGGAGGCGGACATGTCCACGGCCGCAAGCGCGCCGGTGCCGGATCGCCCCGCGGAGGGCCGCCCGCCCACGGTCGACGTGGTGATGTCCACGTACAACGGCGAGCGCTACGTCGCCGAGCAGCTGGACAGCATCCTCGCCCAGACGGCCACCGGCTGGCGCCTGCTCGTGCGGGACGACGGCTCCACCGACGGCACGGCCGAGATCCTGCGCCGCTACGCCGCGCGTGACGAGCGCATCCGGTGCGTCGACGGCGGCGCGCCTGCGGAGAACCTCGGGTTCGTCGGCTCGTTCCACGCCCTGGTCAGGCAGGCGGACGCCGACTTCGTCGTCTTCAGCGACCAGGACGACGTGTGGCTCCCCACCAAGCTCGAGGTGCTCCTCGCCGAGGCGCAGCGGCACGACAACACGGTGCCGGCGCTCTACTACACGCGCTGGCAGCCGGTCGACGAGCACCTGGCGCCCATCCCCGGCGTCGGGGACCGGCAGGACCTGTTCGCCACCACGCGCCTGCACGAGCAGCTGACGACCAACTCGGTGCTGGGAGCGACGAGCATGATCAACGCCCGCCTGGCCGCGGCCTGGCAGGGCTACCAGGGGCTGCGCTCGCACGACGTGTACCTCGGCCTGGTGGCGGCCTCGCTCGGCGAGCTCGTCTACCTCCCGCAGACCACGACCCTGTACCGCCAGCACGGGCACAACCAGTACGGGGTGGACCACCAGTCTGCCGGGAGCGGGTCGCTGCGGTCGAGGACGGAACAGTTCTGGACGTACTACGTCGAGCAGAAGAAGCGCGAGGCGCGGCTCGTGCTGGCGATCACCGGTGCGAGCATCCCGCCGGTGCGCCGGCGGCTGCTGGAGGACTTCGTCGCGCTCAACACCTACCCGCTGCCGCGGCGCGTGCGCCTGGTGCTGCGGCACCGCTTCTACCAGCGGTCGACGATCGCGACGGTCAAGCTGTGGGCGCTGCTCGCGACGAACTACGGCAACCCGGCGGGCCGTTCGGCCGGGCTGGCGGCGTCGACCCCCGTCCCGCGCGGGGCCGACGCCGGGACGACGAACGGCTGAGCCCGACAGCGGGATCAGCCGTTCGCGATGCCCTGCAGACATCGCCGCGTAGCGGGAGCGGGACTCGAACCCGCGACCTCACGATTATGAGTCGTGCGCTCTCACCAACTGAGCTACCCCGCCGCGACCGGTCCGCCACCCACGCCGCTTGACCTGGACGTGACCGGAAGACCAGTTGGAGCCCCGAAAGGGAATCGAACCCTTGACCTTCTCCTTACCATGGAGACGCTCTGCCGACTGAGCTATCGGGGCGGCGCGGATCAGCGTACAGGAGCCTTCGGGGGCCGACGAAATCACGACCCGGACCCCGCAGCACGACGAACGGGGCGCCCCTCCGGTGAGGAGAGGCGCCCCGTTCGAGCGTGGCGGGTGAGAGATTCGAACTCCCGTAGGCATTGCCAGCTGATTTACAGTCAGCCCCCTTTGGCCACTCGGGTAACCCGCCGAGCGTGCTCCACGTGAGGGCGGCTCACGTGGCGCGGATGGAAGGATAGCAGCGGAGCGCGGGCCGTCCGAATGCGGGCCCGACGAGGAGGGAGACCCCATGGCCGGCGAGTCGTCGTTCGATGTCGTGAGCAAGGTGGACCACCAGGAGGTCGACAACGCCCTCAACCAGGCCGCCAAGGAGATCGCGCAGCGCTACGACTTCAAGGGCGTCGGCGCGTCGATCGCGTGGAGCGGGCACGACGCCGTCGTCATGGTGGCCAACTCCCCCGAGCGCGTGCTCGCCGTCCTCGATGTCTTCGAGACCAAGCTCATCAAGCGCGGCATCTCCCTGAAGTCGCTCGACCTCGGCGACAAGGAGCCCAAGCCGTCCGGCAAGGAGTACCGGCTGACCGGCACCATCAAGGAGGGACTGTCCTCCGAGGTGGCCAAGCAGCTCTCGAAGCTCATCCGCGACGAGGGGCCGAAGAACGTCAAGGCGCTCATCCAGGGCGACGAGCTGCGCGTCTCCGGCAAGTCGCGCGACGACCTGCAGGCCGCCATCGGCCTGCTCAAGGGCGCGGACGTGGACGCGGCGCTCCAGTTCGTCAACTACCGCTGATCCAGTGCTGTGACCTGGCCGTTCACCTCCTGAGTCCGCACAGAGTCCGCGGGACTCGCGGAAACGGCTCCCATGAAGGCGGCCGTGGCGGCCCGAGTGCGGTCCTCCGCGGTGGCCCACAGGTGGCTGTAGACGTTGAGCGTGATGCTGGGCGACGAGTGGCCCAGTGCCCGCTGGACGGTTACGACGTCACACCCGTTGGCGATGAGGTTTGACGCGAACGTGTGGCGCAGAGCATGGAGCGTCGCGCCCTCGGGGATCTTCCGAGCTTGCGCCGCCTTGGCGTCGTCCTTGCTGACGCCCGGGCGTTTGGTCATCTCGTCGACGCTCTTCGCGACCGCCTCGCGAACCTGGCGCCAGGCCGCCGCCGCGCTGTTGCGGTTCCACAGTTCGCCCGTGATGCGCCGGAACAGGAATGTCCCGGGCTCGTCGATGCCCTGCGCGGCGACGTGTGCCGCTAGCAGGTTGGTCAGGCCCTCGGGGACGTAGATCACGCGCTCGCTGCCCGCCTTCGGGGCGACGATGCTCGTCGTCACGGTGGACGACCCCTGCACCTGCCGGGACACGGTGATGGTCCGCCGCAGGAAGTCGACATCTTCGAGCTTCATCCCTGCGGCCTCCCCCAGCCGCAGGCCGGCGAAGGCACACACGGCAATGAACGGATGGAAGAGCTCGTCCGAAGCCGCCAGCGCCGCCGCGACTTGATCCACCGTCAGGCACCGCACGGCGTGTTGCGACCGCCGCAGGCGGGGAGCCTTGATGCCGAGGGCCGGGCTCGACGGGATCACCTTGTCGAGCACCGCGGCCCGGAAGGCCATCTGGATGTAGTTCAGACGGGTGCGGATCGTGGTGGGCGCCAGCCCCCGCGCGGCCTCGCGGGCCACCCATGCCTGTACGTGGCTCGGCTTGACGGAAGCTATGGCCCGGGCGGCCCACGGCACCGACTCGACGGCCGTTGTAGCGGCGGCGAGCGTGCCAACCGTCCACGCCTGGCGGGCGGTCCAGTCCTTGCAGAACGCTGCCCATGTGACTTTGCCGGCGCGTGGATCGGCCCACTGGCCCGTGACCATTGCCGCCGTCTGCCCGTCGAGCCACCGCTGCGCGTCACCCTTCCTGTCGAACTCGCGCGCGTGCTCCTTGCCAGCCGAGTCGCGGTACCGCGCTCGCCAGACTTCGCCCGCGGGCTCCCACGCCCGCTTGCCGTCCGGGCGGTAGACAGGGTGCTTGTCCTCGTCGACCAGGTAGCGCCTGCGTTGGTGCTTAGCGACGCTCGCCATCGCCCTCCTCCTGTGCCGACTCTCCGAGCCACGCGTTGTCCTTCATCCAGGCATCCACGAAGGGCTGGGCGTATGTGCCCAAGACCACTCCCCCCGCCGCGCCCTGCCTCGCGAGCTCGACCACCTGCCGTGCCACGGTCGGACTGCTGAACGCGAGCTTGGTGAGGTCCTGGAGGACGGCGCCAAGATCCGCATTCGCGGCGACGATGCGATCGGATGCCTCATTCAGGCGCCCCAGCAGCTCGCGTGCGGCTCGGTCCCCGATCTCGGCCATCGGCCGCAGCATCTCGCTGGGGTCGACGTCAAACACGTGTGCGAGCGCCGCCAGCTCATCAACAGTGACACGGCGGGGCGGGCTGCCCTTCTCGATCTTGTAGAGCGCCGTTGCCTGGATGGGGCAGCCGGCATCCGCCATGCGCCGGGCAAGCCCGTCGTAGGTCCAGTCGCGGCGGTCACGCTCATAGGCCATCCGGAGGGCCAGGTTCGCCTCTGCCCGGATCGTGCGCCCCTTGTTCGGTCGCGACATCTTCCTCCGTTCCTATACGGAAGAGATCCTAGCCGTGTTGGTTTGCGGTGGCTAGTGGCGCGTGGCAACGATGCTCCTAAGAGGGAACAGGGTCTAGCCGGAAGGGAAGAGCCATGGCCGGGACGAAGTACATGACGACCGACGAAGTTGCCGAACTCACGCGCACGCCGACCGAGACAGTGCGCTACTGGCGCAGCATCGGCAAGGGTCCCAAGAGCTTCAAGGTCGGTCGCAGGGTGCTGTACGCCATCGAGGACGTGCAGGCCTGGATCGATGAGGCGCGGAACGCAGGCGACGCAGCATGACGGCCCCCGGGCGCTCGCCCGACGCCCGGGAGCCCGTCGCGTTGCGCGAGTCTCTGACCGACACTGCCGCCCGCCTCGTGTGGCTCGACGGGTGGGACTCCGGCCGTGAGGTCGGCCGCATCGAGGGGTACGCCCGAGGCCACGTCGCCGGCTATGACAAGGGCCACGACGATGGCGAGGACGCCACGCTCGCCAGGCTGGACGCTGACGCGGCGGCTGCCTACACCGAGCACGTCGACCGCCTCATCCGCACCCTGACGACGACCCCTGACGCCGCTGCGCTCGCCGAGCTGCGCGGCGAGCCCGATCGCGCGGAACGCCAGCGGGCCATCCTTGCTGCCAACGGGGTGACCCAATGACGGCCGCCGACGACGAGTGGCCGAGCCCCTTCGACCTGCCCCAACCCGCCGAAGAAGAGCACCAGGAGCCAGCCGAGGAAGAACACCAGGCCGTCGACCCCTACGCCGACGTGCCGTTCGTGCCGGCCGAGGACGAAGTCGTGCCGATCCGCCCCGGCGCGGACACGGTCGCCCAGCTGTTGAGCGACTACCGGCTCGACCTGGGCGCGCTGCTGGACCCGAACCGACCCCCGCGCGAATGGGTGATCCATGGCCTGATCCCTGCCGGGGCGAGCGTGTCGATCGTGGCCCCGGCCGGGGTCGGCAAGAGCCTGCTGGTTCTCTCGGCGATGCTCGGCGTCGCACGCGGTGACCGAGCCTGGGCCGATCTGTCGATCCCCCGCCCGCGTCGCGTGCTGTACGTCGACATGGAGAACACCGCCGACGACCTCGCCGAGCGACTGCCGGCGCTGGGCGTGCGACGCGGCGACGATCTGGCGGGGCTGGTTTACCTGCACCTGCCGACGATCCTGCCGCCGCTGGACACGCTGCGCGGCGGCGCGGTGCTGGCCGCAGTGGTCAACGCCGCCGCGCTGGACCCCGGCGACGTCGTCGTCCTCGACTCCTGGCAGCGCGTCGTGCGCGGTCCGGAGAACGACTCCGACACGATGCGCGCCTTCTACGCCTGCACGGGCGCCGGACTCAAGCGCCGACGCCTGACCGTGATCCGCACGGACAACGCCGGCAAGGACGCCGAGCGCGGCGCTCGCGGCACGTCCGGCAAGCGTGACGACGTCGACCTTGAGCTCCTGCTGGCCCGCGGCAAGGGCCGCCCCGGACGGATGACCCTCACCCCGTCCAAGACGCGCCTGCCGGACGTCCACCCGCTCACGGTGGAGATGAGCACCGCGGACGACGACGGGCGAGTCGTCTACTCGGCAGGCAACGACCCGCGCCGCGCCCAGGTGATCGCCGCCTTGCAGTTGCTCGACGAGAAGGGGGTCGATCCGGGGCTCGCGGTGCGCCGCGTGTGGGAGGGCGTCGGTGCTGCTGCGACGGCCGCAGGAGTGCCCCGATGGGCGGTCCGCGAGGCCCAGAAGGAGCGTGCATCGTGCGCCTGAACCGGCCCCTCGGACCCGTGCCGCACCCCGCGGCACGCCCCCCGTGCCGTCGACCCCGGCACGGCTCGGCACGCCACCGCGCAATCTCGCCCCTGACCTGCTCCGACAGCGTGCCGCTCGACCACGGCACGGCCTGGCACGGGGGCGTGCCGTTCGTGGCCGTCTCCATAGAGACGGCACGGGCGGCCCTGGACTCCAGAAGGGGGCTCCGATGAGCGGGCCAGTCGTGAGCGGAGCCGCCCGTTCCGTGACACCGACCACCGCGACGGTCTGCGCCTGCGGGCACGTTCGACGCATCCACGGCGCCCGCCCAGGTTTCGAGCTGCCCGACGAGCGGTGCCGGGCGTGCAGCTGCCCCGCCTTCACCGCGCCCCAAGACCCACCCGCCGCGCAGGAGGTTCGATGAGAGCGTCAGACCAGGTATCTATCGGCTGGTCCGACCCGGGCCAGGTCGTCGGCGAGTTCGCCCGCTCCCTCATGGACGTGGTGCGTGAGCGCTCGCGCCGCATCGCCGGCATCTACGCCGCGCACGGGCCACTGCTGACGATGCAGCGAAACCAGATCGTGGCCACGTTCCTCGACGAGAGCCATGCCCAGTGGCTGCTGATGGTCGACACGGACGTGGTGCTGGCGGTGGAGGCGTTCGACAAGCTGACGGCCGTGGCACACGCCAAGGAGCGCCCCGTGGTCGGCGGTCTGTACTTCGGGCTGACGAGTGGCCCCGTCCCCGGCCAGCCTCCCGCCGGTCCCGCGCCGCTCATCTACCAAGATCCGGAAGCCCCGATCCCGGTGTGGGACTACCCGGAGGACACGCTGATCAACGTGAACGCCACCGGAGCCGGCTGCCTGCTCATCCACCGCAGCGTCCTCGCCCAGATCCGGGCCCACGCCACCAAGGCCGAGGGGCGCGACTGGTGCTGGTTCCTCGACCTCCCCGTGGATGGGTACTGGTTCGGCGAGGACTTCTACTTCTGCGCTCGCGTCCAGGCTGAGGGGTTCCCGATCGTCGTTCACACGGGCGTCGTCCTGCCCCACCGTCGCCAGTTCTGGCTCGACGACCGCACTCAGGCCGGCTTGCCCGGCGGACGACCGCGCGCGACCTAATCCCGGACGGCCTGTGTCGGAGGGTCCCCCCGCCCCGCCTCGACTGCGAAGCCCCGGGCAGCGGCGCTCGACCGCGCTGCCGCGACCGCCCTGGCCCGCAGTTCGGACTTCACGCCCGCGACGTGCTCGGACACCGTGCCGTCACGATTCCGGGTGAAGGTGACGTTCCCGCCGCCCCGGATTCGCACGCGGTACTGACGCGACACCCCCAGCGGCCCAGGAGGGACGTGGAAGGTCGCGCGGCAGGCTCCGCGCACCACGACGACGACTCCCAACCAGACCCAGGCGTTCAGGGCGAAGCCGACGATCGCGACCGAGATGACCCATGCCGTGGAGATGGGATAGGTCGCGCGGTCCTCGAGGTTGACCCAAAGGGTCGTCGCGGCCACCGCGAGCCCGGTGCCAGCGGCTACCCACAGCGCCCAGTCCGTGTACCAAGGCGCGTTCAACCACCACCGCCCCCGGGATCTGCGCACCATCGGTCCGCCCCTCCCCGCGTCGCGCCACCTCGTCGTGGCGACGGCCCGGAATGTAGTCGCGCCGGATCGCCCCCGCATGCCGAAAGGGCGCAAACCGCCCGAAAGCGACGGATCTGTCGATGCCGCGTGAACACTGACCCCTTGGCGCCGGGCGAAAGTTGACCCCCCTTCGCTGAAGAGTGAGGGAGTGATCACCGTGGAGGACTGGGCTGAGATCCGTCGGCTGTATCGGGCTGAGGGG
>JAJYTJ010000293.1 GCA_021793115.1 Actinomycetes bacterium
AGCAGGTCCTGGCCGCAGGACCGCAGGCCCTTGGTGATGCCCATGGACATCGGGAAGAACGCGGTCAGCACGATGACGACGAGCTTGGGGGTCTCGCCGATGCCGAACCACAGGATGAGCAGCGGGATGAGCGCGAGCGGCGGCACGTTCTTGAGGAAGTCCAGCGCCGGGCTCAGGTAGGCGTACAGCCGGGGCAGCAGCAGCGCCAGCACCCCGACGACGAACGCGAGGGCGAACGCGATCGCGAAGCCGGCGAGCACGCGCCCGAGGCTCGTCGCGACGTTCCGGGCGAGATCCCCGGAGGCAGCCATCGTCACGGCGCTCGACCACACCCGGGCCGGCGGCGGCAGGACGAAGGCGCTGCGCAGGCGCAGCGCGGACACCACCCACCACACCCCGAGGACCACGGCCGTGACGACGACACCGTGCCGCGCGGCCGCCAGCGCCCGGACGGCAGCGCGTGCCACCGCGCGCGCCGCATGCCGCGACGGGCCGGTGGTGACGTCGTCGGGCGCCGCCCCGGTGGTGGCGGGCGTGCGGACGGTGGTCTGCGTCATCGCGGCGCGGGCAGCGCGATCGAGTCCAGGATCCCGGACAGCTTCGCGATGGTGACCCCGTAGTTGGTGATGGGGACGCCCTGCTGCTGCGCCTCGTCGATCCGCGACAGCACGTGCCGGCGGTTGAACATGCAGCCGCCGCAATGGATCACCAGGTCGTACGAGCCGAGGTCCTCCAGCAGGCCCGGGCCGGTCCGCATGTCGACGGTCAGCGTGTCGCCGAACCGCTTGCGCAGCAGGGCCGGGATCTTGATCCGGCCGATGTCCTCCTCCAGCGGCGCGTGCGTGCACGACTCGGCGATGAGGACGCGCGACGTGGGCGTGAGCCCGTCGATCCCACTCGCGCCGTCGACGAAGGCCGTGATGTCGCCCTTGTAGCTGGCGAACAGAACCGAGAACGACGTGAGGCGGCTCTCCGCCGGCTTGGCGGCGTGCACGATCGGGAACACCTGCGAGTCCGTGATGATGAGCTGCGGCGGGCGGGCGAGGGCCGCGAGCGTCTCGGTGAGCTTGTCCGTGGTGCAGCTCATCACCAGGCACTTCTTGTCCAGCAGGTCGCGCAGCGTCTGCACCTGCGGCAGGATCAGCCGCCCCTTGGGCGCCTGGATGTCCTGCGGCATGACGAGCAGCACGAGGTCGCCCGGCTGCGCCAGCTCGCCGGTGATGCTCACCGGCTCGTCGTCGGGCAGCGCGGCGACGATGGCGTCGCGCACGGCGGTGACGTTCTGCCCGGTGCGCGCGCTGACGAGCACCGCGTCCAGCCGCAGCTCCCGCTTGATCGCGGCGACGAGCGCCTGCGGGTCGGCGAGCTCGTCGGCCTTGTTCACCACGGCGACCACCGGGATGCCGCGCCGCTCGAGGTCCGCGACCCACTCGGCCTCGACGTCGGGCTCGTCGGCGAACACGACGATCGCGACGTCGGTCTTCTGCGCGGCCTCCCGCGTCTTGCCGACGCGCATCCCGCCGAGGTCGCCGACGTCGTCGAGCCCGGCGGTGTCGATGAAGACGACCGGGCCGACCGGGTGCAGCTCCATCGCCTTGTAGACCGGGTCGGTCGTCGTGCCCGGCACGTCCGAGACCACCGAGATCGACTGCCCGGTGACCGCGTTGACCAGCGACGACTTGCCGACGTTGCGCTTGCCGTAGACGCCGATGTGCAGGCGGTTCGCCCGCGGTGTGTCGAGCAGGCTCACAGTGCTACCTCCGGGTGGTCTCCGCGGTCGACGACCATCTGGTAGCCGATCCGCTCGAGCGAGCGCTGGACGGCCCGCGTGTTCTCGGCGACCTCGCCGGTCACCGACTTGTTGTCGTAGAGCAGGTACTTGGGGCGCTGCGCCCGCGGGCTCACGTTGAGCATGAGGACGTTCGCGCCCGCCTGGATGCCCTGCTCCCGGGCGCCGGGACGGGCCGTCTCGAGCGCGGTCGTCGAGGGCATCAGGACCGTGGGGAGCATGAGCCGGACGAGGCTCAGCAGGAAGAGCGTGAGGTCCACGTCGCCCGCCGGCCGGTCCCCGAACGGCGTGCGCCGGTGCGGCAGGAAGGGGCCGATGCCGACCATGTGGGGGCGGAGGTCGGCCAGCAGCGCCAGGTCCGCGGCCAGGTGCTCGGGTGTCTGGAAGGGCGAGCCGACCATGAAGCCGGCACCCACCTGGAACCCGATCTCCTTGAGGTCCCGCAGGCACGCAAGCCGGGTGGTGAGCCCCTGGCTCGGCGGGTGCAGCCGGGCGAAGTGTTCCGCGGTGGCGGTCTCGTGGCGCAGCAGGAACCGGTTGGCGCCCGCGTCGAAGAACCGCTGGTAGGCGTCGCGGCCGCGCTCGCCGATCGACAGGGTGATCGCGCAGTCCGGGTAGGCCGCCCGGATCCGGGACACGATGTCGACGACGACGTCGGTGGTGTACCAGGCGTCCTCGCCGCTCTGCAGCACGAACGTGCGGTAACCCAGGGCGTAGCCCTGCGCGCAGCAGTCGAGGATCTGCTCGGCGTCCAGGCGGTAGCGCTCCGCGTCGTGGTTGCTCTTGCGGATGCCGCAGTACAGGCAGTCCTGGCGGCAGTGGTTGGAGAACTCGATCAGGCCACGGACGAAGACCCGGTTCCCGTAGTGCTGGTGCTGCACGGCGACCGCGCGGCGGCGTGCGTACTCCCGGTCCGCACCGGTCGCGTCGGCGACGAGCGCGACGAATCCGGCCCGGGTGAGGCGGCCCTGCTCGGCGAGCTCGTCGACGAGGTCGCCGCACCGGCTCGGCCCGAGCGCCGGCGGCGGCTCAGTGGTCGGGCGGAGGAGGGGCACCGGGGGCTCCTGGGGCGGTCCTGGACATGAGAGACCGCACCTGAACCCCGGGGAGCTTGCCCAACTTGCCCGTGAGCGCGGAGACGCGCTCGACGGAGGTGTCGACGACGACGGTGATGATGTTCACGCCGCGCGCCGGGTGGGGAAGCCCGAGCCGCCCGATGATCCCGTCGCTGAACTGCGAGAGCAGGTCATTGACGTCATCGACGGGGGCGACCGACCGCTCCACGATGATCGACACCACACCAAGTCTCTTCTCCACCGGACGCTCCCGTGAATCAGATGTGGTCTGGACTGAC
>JAJYTJ010000294.1 GCA_021793115.1 Actinomycetes bacterium
GCGCCGCTCCCCGGCACCGGCGGGCAGCCGGCCAACCGCCGGCCCGGCCTGCTGGCCGGCTCCGTCCTGTCCCCGCAGACGTGGCACGCCACGGTCCGCGCGTGGCAGGACCGGACGGTCCGGAGGTGAGCGTGCGGTGAACGCGCTCGCGGCACCCGCCGCCACGGGTACCCGCGGACCGAACCGTGTGGGGCGTCTTGCCCTCCTCGCGCTCGTCCTCGCCGCCGTCGGCCTCCTGCTCGGGGCCGGCAGCGCCGCGGCAGCGCCGCGGCCGGAGACCTACGCGGCCGTCTCGCTCGTCGCCACGCCGACCGCCCCGGCCACGCCCGCAGCCCCCACCGCGCCGGCGAGCCCCGCGTCCGGCGGCGTCACGGTGAGCATCAACGGCGTCAACGGCACGCCCAGCTCGTCGATCGTCGTCCTGCTGGCCATCACGCTGCTGTCGGTGGCCCCGGCCGTGCTCATCATGACGACGAGCTTCACCAAGATCTTCGTCGTCCTGTCGCTCACGCGGAACGCGCTCGGGCTGCAGTCCGTGCCGCCCAACCAGGTGATCGCGGGCCTGGCGCTGTTCCTCTCGCTGTTCGTCATGGCCCCGGTCATCTCGCACGTCAAGGACGACGCGGTCCAGCCCTACCTCGACGGCCACGTGACGTTCAGCCAGGCCGTGGACGCGGGCCGGGTGCCGGTCGAGGACTTCATGCTCGCCCACACGCGCGAGCAGGACATCGCCCTCATCACGCGGGCCGGGGGCAAGGAGAACCCCGCCACGCCGGCGGCCACCCCGTTCACCACGCTCGTGCCCGCGTTCATCCTCAGCGAGCTGCGCTCCGCGTTCATCATGGGCTTCGTCATCTTCGTGCCGTTCCTCGTGATCGACATCGTCGTCTCCTCGAGCCTCATGGCGATGGGCATGATGATGCTGCCGCCCGTCATGGTGTCGCTGCCGTTCAAGATCCTGCTGTTCGTCCTCGTCGACGGCTGGGGCCTGGTCATCACCGCGCTCGTCGGCTCGTACACCGGAGCCGGCTGATGGACACCAACGCCGTGCTGGACGTCGCCGTCAAGGCGCTCATCCTCGCCGCCAAGCTCGCCGCCCCCGTGCTCGTCACGGCGCTCGTCGTCGGGTTCGTCGTCTCCCTGGTGCAGTCGGTGACGCAGATCCAGGAGGTGACGCTGAGCTTCGTGCCCAAGGCGATCGCCGCCGCCGTGGCGCTCGTCGTGTGCGGGCACTGGATGATCAGCGAGCTCGTCTCGTTCACCACCGAGCTCTACGCGCGCATCCCCGCGCTGCTCGGGGGCTGAGCCGTGGGCCCGATCTCCGTGACGCTGCCGCTCGGCGCGGTGACCACAGCCATGCTCGCCGGCGTGCGCATCGCCGCGTTCCTCTTCCTGGCGCCGCCGTTCTCGCACAAGGCGGTGCCGGGGCAGGTCAAGGCGCTCCTGGCGGTCGGCCTGGCGATCGCGGTGCAGCCGCGGCTGGGCGCGGTCGCCCCCGAGAGCACCGGGCCGTTCGTCGTCGACCTCGTGCTGCAGGCGGTGGTCGGCGCCGCGCTCGGCTTCCTCGTCGCGCTCGTCTTCGCCGCGGTGGAGTCCGCCGGCAGCTTCCTCGACCTCTTCGGCGGCTTCCAGATGGCCACCGCGTTCGACCCGCTCTCACTGACGAACGGCGCGACCTTCTCCCGGCTGTACCAGTGGCTCGCGCTCGCCCTGCTCGTGGTGTCCGGCGGGCACCAGGTGGTGCTCGCCGGGCTCGTGCGGTCGTTCGACGCGCTGCCCCTGGGCACCGCGCCCGACACCGGGGCGCTCGCGCACACGGCGGCCCAGGGCCTGACGAGCATGGTGCTGGCCGCGCTGCAGATCGCCGGGCCCCTGCTCGTGGTCCTCTTCCTGGCCGACGTCGGGCTCGGGCTGCTCACGCGCGTGGCGCCGGCCCTCAACGCCTTCGCCATGGGCTTCCCCATCAAGATCCTGCTCACCGTCTCGCTCGGCGGGATGGCGGTCCTCACGCTGCCCGGCGTGGTGGCCGGGCTGGTGCGGGACGCGTCCCACGCGATGCAGGGGGTGGGCCCGTGAGCGACGCGCAGGAGCGGACCTTCAAGGCGTCCGACCGCCACCTCAAGGACGTGCGCCGCCAGGGCCGGCTGAGCCGGTCGCAGGACCTGCAGGCGTGGGTGGGCCTCGGCGCGGCCGTGCTGACGCTGCCCGTGGTGACCGCGCGGGCCCGGCAGGGCGCGGGCGCCGCGCTCGCGGGCCTGGCCGACGTGGCGCGCCACCCCGACCCGGCGGCCGCGGTCCGGGTGCTGTTCGACGCGCTGCACGCCACGCTCTCGGCGATGCTCCCCATGTTCGCGGTCACCGCGGTGGCCGTGATCGCCGTGGCGGCTGCGCAGGGCGGCATCCACCTGCGCTCGTTCAAGCCGCAGCCGCAGCAGTTCAACCCGGTCTCCGGCATCCGCCGCCTCGTGGGTGCGCAGGCGTGGTGGCAGGCGATCAAGGTGCTGCTCAAGTCCGCCGCCGTGGCGCTGGTGCTGTACACCACGGTGCGCGGGCTCACCCCCACGCTGCTCGCCTCCGGGCGGCTGCCGCTGTCGGCCGTGCTGTCCGCCGCGGGCGGCGGCGCCACCGGCCTGCTGCGCTCGGGCATCGCCGTGGGCCTGCTGCTGTCCGTGCTCGACCTCGTCGTGGTGCTGCGCCGCAACCGCAAGCAGACCCGGATGACGCTGCGCGAGGTCAAGGACGAGCACAAGCGCTCCGAGGGCGACCCGCACGTCAAGGCCGCGATCCGCGGCCGGCAGCAGCAGATCGCCCGCGACCGCATGATGACGGCGGTGGCCGAGGCGGACGTGGTGCTCGTCAACCCGACGCACGTCGCCGTGGCGCTGCGCTACGAGCCCGGCCGGGGCGCGCCGCGCGTAGTGGCCAAGGGCGCCGGCGCCGTAGCCGCCACCATCCGCGAGCGCGCCGCCGAGCACCACGTGCCGCTCGTCGAGGACATCCCGCTGGCCCGCGCGCTGCACGCGGCCTGCGAGGTGGGCAGCGAGATCCCCGAGTACCTGTTCACCGCGGTGGCACGGGTGCTCGCGTTCGTCATGGCGCTGCGCCGCCGCGGCGCGGCCGCAGGCCAG
>JAJYTJ010000076.1 GCA_021793115.1 Actinomycetes bacterium
GGGTGAGCACCGCGGACACCAGCACCGACACCGCGATGCCGACGAGCCCCGCCAGCTCGTGGAGCTTGCCCACGACGACGTTGGGCCGGTCGTCCGCGCCGAGCATCGCCCGGACCGCCGTCCGTAGCGCCGAGACCGCCGAGACGGCGCTGAGCACGAGCATCACGATCGCGATGGCGCCGGCGACCGAGAGGCTCGCCGAGAGCCGCAGCTGCCCGGGATCGATGAGCCCCGTGCCGGTGCCGCCGACGTCGACGAGGCCCGGCATTGTCCGGTCGATCGTCGCGAGCACCGTCGCCCGCAGCGCCGCGTGCTGGCCGAGCACCGCCGCGAACACCGTCCAGCCCAGCGTCAGCGCGGCGAAGAGGGAGAAGAGCGTCGCGTAGGCGATGCCCCCGGTCAGCAGGCCGCCACCCGCGGAACCGAAGCGTGCGAGGGCTCGCGCGGGTCGCGTGACGCGCCACCAGGCCGCCACGCGCTCGAGGCGGTCCCGAAGCGCGCGCACCTCGCGAGCCTACGGTCGGGTGCCGTCCGGCGTGCTGCGGGCGGGCCCGGTGAGGGCGAAGCTGCGCACCGGGCGCCACACGCCGTCCTCGTCGTTGACGTAGCGGTCCAGCGCCGTCACCTCGAACGTGCCGTCGAAGTCCGCGAGCTTCTGCTCCACGGCGTCCAACGCGTCGTCGTCGACCTCCTGCGCCACCGTGACGTGCGGGTGGTACGGGAACCGCAGCGGCCCCGCCAGGGGCCCCCGCCGGGTCGCCAGCTCGAGCTGCTCGCAGTCGGCGATGCCCCGCGCGAGCGCCACGAACACCACGGGCGACACCGGCCGGAACGTCCCGGTCCCCCGCAGGTGGACGACGAACGGCCCGTGCGCCGCCGCGATCGCCTCGAGGTGGGCGTCGACGTCCGCCAGCACCCCGCGCGCCACGACCACGGGTCCGACGAGCGTCACGTGCGGCGCGATGGTCGCCGCCTCCGGGTCCCCGCTGGCCAGCCGGGCCGCGGCGAGCAGGCCGGCGTGCGGCTCGGGCACCGTGACGACCACCCCGAGGACCACCTCGTCGGGCCCCGGCGCGGGCAGCGTCATCAGATGCGCCGGCCCGGCAGCAGGCCGGTGCGCTCGTAGACGCGGTCCAGGGTCGCGGCCGCGATCTCGCGGGCCCGCTTGGCGCCGGCCGCCAGGACGTCGTCGAGCGCCCCCGGGTCGGCCAGGAAGTGGTGCACGCGCTCCTGGAACGGCTCCAGCGCACCGACCACCACCTCGGCCAGGTCCTTCTTGAGGTCGCCGTAGCCGTGACCGGCGTAGCGGGCCTCGAGGTCCGGGACGGCGGTGCCCGTGAGCGCGGAGTAGATCGACAGGAGGTTGGACACACCCGGCTTGTGCTCCGGGTCGAAGCGGATCTCCCGCTCGGTGTCGGTCACGGCGGACCGGATGCGCTTGGCGACGACCTTGGGGTCGTCCAACAGCTCGATGAGCCCGTTGGGGCTCTCGGCGGACTTGCTCATCTTCGCCGTGGGGTCCTGCAGGTCGAAGATCTTCGCGGTGTCCTTGACGATGTACGGCTCGGGCACGACGAACGTGTCCGCCCCCAGCTGGCCGTTGACGCGCTGCGCCAGGTTGCGGCTGAGCTCCAGGTGCTGGCGCTGGTCCTCGCCCACGGGCACGAAGTTCGTGTCGTACAGCAGGATGTCCGCCGCCATGAGCACCGGGTACGTGAACAGCCCGACGTTCTGCCCCTCGGCGCCGTAGCGCGCCGACTTGTCCTTGAACTGCGTCATCCGGTTCGCCTCGCCGAACCCGGTGTGGCACGACAGGACCCAGCTCAGCTCGGCGTGCTCGGGCACGTGCGACTGGACGAAGAGGATGGATCGTCCGGGGTCGACGCCCGCGGCCAGGTACTGCGCCGCGGTGCGTCGCGTGCGCTCCCGCAGCACCGCGCGGTCCGGGTGGGCGGTGAGCGCGTGCAGGTCGACGACGCAGTAGATCGCCTCGTGCCCCTCCTGCAGCGCGACCCAGTGGATGAGCGCGCCGAGGTAGTTGCCCAGGTGCAGCGAGTCGGACGTCGGCTGCATCCCCGAGAACACGCGGGGCAGCCCACCGTCACCGGTCATCGATCCTCTTCCTCTCCTCAGGTCGCCTCGTCGTCGTACGGCGCCGGGCCGCCCAACGGGGCCTGCCGCGTCCCTGGCGTCGTGGCCCGGCCCTGGGGCGACGCGGACGACTCGTCGAGCAGCGCCTCGCGGACGATGCGCCGGGGATCGTATCGACGCGGGTCCAGGGCCTCCCAATCCAGGCCCTGCTCCCCCACCTCGTCCTCCACCCGCCGGCGCGCGTCCTGGAGGTAGCCGCGCAGGCCACGGGCCCACCGGCCGAGCTGCTCGGCGTAGCCGGGCAACCGTTCGGGGCCGACGACGAGCGCGACGACGAGGAGCAGGATGATGAGTTCCCCGCCGTTCACTCCGAACACCGGGTCAGGCTAGCCCACCGCCTCCCCGCGCCCGTGCCGGGCCCGGTCGCAGCAGGTCAGGGCGCCTTCAGGGCGCGGGCCAGCACGGACCAGCCGCGCCCGATCCGGGCCGGCACCCCGTCGTCGTACGGCGCCGCCGGGAACGCCGCGACGAGCGTGTCGACGTCCGCGCCGTCGGCGGGGGCCACCACCTCGACCACCGTGTCGTCGGCCTGCCACGCGACGTGCCACGGCTCCGACGAGAGCACGTACACGGTGCGCCCACCCACCTGCTGCGTGGGTTGCCCGGCGAGCGCGGCGACGTCCAGCCGGCCCGGCCGCTCGCTGACCACGGCGGTGGACGTGGGGCAGCTGAGGTCCACCTCGACGCCCGACGCCTGCGGGCGCGTGGCCGTGACGGACCATCCGGACGGCAACGCCGGCACCCAGGCCGCCGTCCCGGAGCCGGACGCCGCCGGCGCCGGCGCGGCCGCCTCCCCGAGCGTGTTGAGCGCCAGGCCCGGGTGCGCCGACGGCACCACGGCGGGACGGGCGCCGAGCGAGAACAGGCTCGCGGCGACGAGCCCGATGCCGGCGACGGAGCCGAGCACGATGCGCGACGCGAGGCGCGGGCCGCCGGGCACGTCCGGGCGGGGCGCGCCCCGCAACGGTCCGGACGAGCGTCCGAGGAGCAGGCCCGACGAGCGGCCCGGCAGTGGCGTCGTCGGCACGAACGGGTCGGGGTGCTGCGGCGGCGCCAGCGCGCCGGCCGGGGCCAGCGACAGCAGGCGTGCGGTGAGGTCGGGTGCCGGTTCCAGGGGTTCGGCGGCGGCGGTCGACAGGGCGCGGCGCGCCGCACGGGCCGCCGCCAGCTCGTCGGCGCACTGCGGGCACGCGGCGACGTGCGCCAGGGCGCGCTCGGTCTCGTCGGGCGGCAGCTGGCCGTCCACGAGCGCGCTGAGCCACGAGCCGAGATGTGTCATCCGCGGCCCTCGTCGGGCGCGCCCGCGGGCACCGGCTCCGGACGGCGGTGCCCGAGCGACTCCCGCAGCCGCGCCCGCGCCCGGTGGATCCGCGACCGCACGGTGCCGAGCTTGATGCCCAGCGTCACCGCGATCTCCTCGTAGGAGAGGCCCTCGATGTCGCACAGCACCACGGCTGCCCGATACTCCGGCGGCAGGTCGTCCAGCGCGCGCTGCACGTCGGAGTCGAGGTTGCCGTGCTCGTAGGCCCGCTCGGGCGACGACAGGGCGTCCGACGAGGGCCACGCCGCGGTCTCGTCGCCGGTGGCGTCCATGCGGATGCGCTTGCGGCGGCGCGCCTGGTCGAGGAAGAGGTTGGTGGTGATGCGGTGCAGCCAGCCCTCGAACGTGCCGGGGACGTAGGAGTCGAGCGAGCGGAACACCCGGACGAAGGTCTCCTGCGTCAGGTCCTCCGCGTCGTGCCGGTTGCCCGTGAGCCGGTAGGCCAGCCGGTACACGCGAGCGGAGTGCTCGCGCACGATCTCCTCCCACGTCGGCGCCTGCCACTCGGCGGGCTGCACGGTCATCGGGTCTCCTCGTCGTCGGGCCTGGTCCGCCCCAGTGTCCCAGCACCTCCTGAACGCGCGCTGAGCGGCCGCGGTTCCCGGCCCGACCGGGGGTGCACCGATACCCTGGTGACCAGGTCCGATCCCGGGAGGGCGCCATCAGCACCGACAAGGCCCAGTCCTGGGCCTACTGCGAGGACTTCGGCACCGAGGACGGCGTGCTGCTGGCGGCGCGCGAGCGGGCGGCCCAGCTCGGCTGCACGCCGGTGACGCCGGGGGTCGGGGCGGTGCTCTCGGTGCTGGCGGCCACGGTCTCGGCCCGCGCCGTCGCGGAGATCGGCACGGGCGCCGGCGTCAGCGGCCTGTACCTGCTGCGTGGCATGGGTCCCGATGCGGTGCTCACGACGATCGACGTCGAGGTGGAGCACCAGCGGGCGGCGCGCGAGGCGTTCGCCGACGAGGGTGCCCGGCCCACCCGCACGCGTCTCATCGCCGGCCGCGCGCTCGACGTGCTCCCCCGCCTCACCGACGGCGGCTACGACCTCGTCTTCGTCGACGCCGACCCGGAGAGCTACCCCGCGTACCTGCAGCACGCCGTGCGCCTGGTGCGACCCGGTGGCGTGCTGGCGATCGACGACGCCTTGTGGCGGGACCGCGTCGCCGATCCGGCCAAGCGCGACGAGGTGACGACGACCGTGCGCGAGGTGGGCCGCGCCGTGCGCGAGGACGACCGCCTGCTCCCGGCGCTGCTGCCGACGGGCGACGGCCTCCTGGTGGCCGTCCGCCGCTGACGGGCGGCGGGACCGGCCCAGCGCGGCAGGGCACGGCCCGTCACGTTCCCGCGGCAGCACGCATCCCGCCAGGTTCCCGCGACAGGGCACGGCCCGCCAGGTTCCCGCGGCAGGACGCGTCCGGTCGGCATCGGAGCACTGGCGCGTGCCGCATCGCCATTCGCGACCCTCGCCCATCACCATCCCCACCCCGCGCACCCCTCGAGTGGCGATGGGTGGAGCCGTTTGACGTCCTCGCACGGCGTGTCGCTGTCATCAGACTCCACTGAGCGACGGTCGGCTCCACTCGAGGGCCGGTCGGCTCCACTGAGTGACGAACGGCTCCACTCGAGGGCCGGTCGCGGCTCCACAGGGTGGCGACGGGCTCCACTCGAGGGCCGGTCGCGGCTCCACAGGGTGGCGACGGGCTCCACTGACCCGGCCGAGTGGAGCCGGTGGACGTCAGTGCAGGTCGGCGAGGTACTGCAGCAGCAGGCGCGCGCCGAAGCCCGTGGCGCCTTCGGTGATCTCGTGCTTGTCGGCGGCCGCACGGGCGGGGCCGGCGATGTCGAGGTGGGCCCAGCGGCGCTGCCCGACGAAGTGGCGCAGGAAGAGCGCCGCGAACACCGACCCCGCGCCGGCCTTCGGCTCGTTGGCGGTCTGGCGCACGTCGGCGATCGCCGAGTCGGTGGTGGACGCGTAGTCCTCGACGAGCGGCATGGGCCACACGCGCTCCCCCGAGGCGTCACCCGCCGCGGCCAGTGCCGCGACGAGCTCGTCGTCGGTCCCGTACAGCGCTCCGATGCCGGTGCCGAGCCCGATCCGTGCCGCGCCGGTGAGCGTGGCGACGTCGATGAGCACGTCGGGGTCGAGCCTCGCGTCGGCGAACGCCAGGCCGTCGGCCAGCACCATGCGCCCCTCGGCGTCGGTGTTCATCACTTCGACCGTGGTGCCGCCGTAGGTGGTGACGACGTCGCCCGGCCGGTACGACGAGCCGCCGAAGTGGTTCTCGGCGAGCGGGAGCACCGCGGTGACGCGGTGGATCGAGCGCGACTGCGCGGCGCCGATGACCGTCGCCAGCGCGACGGCCGAGCCGGCCATGTCGGTCTTCATGGTGATCATCGACTCGCGCGGCTTGATGTCCAGGCCGCCGGTGTCGTACGTGATGCCCTTGCCGACCACCACCACGTGCTTGCCGCCCGGCGCCGCCGGCGTGTACCGGAGCACGACGAGACGCGGCGGCGACGCCGAACCGGCACCGACCGCGAGCACCGCGCCGAACCCCTGGGCCGCGAGCTCCTTGGGACCGAGCACGTCCACCGACAGACCCGCCTCGCCCCCCAGCCGGCGCGCCCGCTCGGCCAGCCACTCGGGCGTCTTGACGTTGGACGGCGTGTTCGTCAGGTCGCGGACCAGCCACGTCGCGGCGGCGTGCACCTTGGCCGCGACGACGGCCGCGCCGGCGCGCTGCCCGTCGCGCCCCAGCAGCACGAGATCGGCCGAGGCCCTGGGCTCGTCGGACGCCGCGAGGGACGGCATGCGGTACGCCGCCAGCAGGTAGCCCTCGACCACGGCGCGCGTGAGGGTGGCCACGGTCGAGGCGTCGGCGCGGGCGTCGTCGCCCAGCGTGGTCGCCACCGCGCCCAGACCGCGCACCGACCGCGCCAGCGCCGCCCCGGCGCGACGCAGCGCGGCGGGACCGCCGTCGCCGACGCCCACCAGCACGATGCGCAGGGGCAGCCCGACCCACGGCAGGCGCACGGCGGAGCCCGCGGGACGCGGCAGGTGGACCACGTGGGCCTCGCCCGCGGCGCCGGCCATGCCGGCCCGCTCGGCGAGCTCGGCCAGGTCGATGCCGTAGCGCGCGGCGACCTGCGCCGTGCCGATGCCGGGGACGAGCCCGTCGTCGCCGGGCCGAGCGGGTGCGACGGGCACCGCGACCGCCTGCACCGAACCGTCGGTCAGCAGGGGGGTGTCCGCGAGCGGGGCACCGGAGAGCGTGACGGTGGGAGGCGTGCGGTGCCGCAGCTCGGGTGCGGCCATGCCGCTAGCCGACTGCCGAGGCGAGGGCCTCACCGAGCTCGGTGGCCTCGGTGGCGGACAGCTCGACGACCAGGCGGCCACCGCCTTCCAGCGGAACCCGCATCACGATGCCCCGTCCCTCCTTGGTCACCTCGAGCGGTCCGTCGCCGGTCCTCGGCTTCATGGCGGCCATGCGGGGCCTCTCCTTCGCTGTCGCACCGGTGCCCGGGTGGGCGTCCGGGGTTCCAGGTCACAGTCTAGGTCACAGCACCCTCACGGGTCCCGACGCCCGGCGCCCCGACCGGCGCTTCCACCGTCACGGCGGCCAGTCGCCCTGCGGGTTGAAGAGCCAGATCTGCCGCACCCAGAGCACCTGGAGGCCGAGCATGAGGAGCACGACGAACGCCAGCCACACCGCCCGCCCGCGGCGGCTGCGCCCCACGGCGCCGGCGGTCGCGGCGCCCAGCGGGAAGGCCAGGAGGAGGAAGCGCGCGAGGCTGCTGCCCGGCTCGACGACGGCCGCGATGTACACCACGTAGGCCGCCCCCCAGGCGTGCAGCTCGCGCCCGAGCCGGAACGCCGACGGCGCGAGGATCACCGCGGCCGTGAACGCCAGCGCGGGGACGACGACGAACGGCCACGAGGCGTGGAACCAGAACTGCGGCACGTACGTCCAGCCGATGAAGGGCTGCACCGAGTGCAGGCCGCGCCACGACTCCTGCGTGCGCAGGTAGGCGCTCGGGTCACCGGTCCACCAGCCGCAGATCGCCGGCCACAGGAAGCCCGACGCCACCGCGAGCGCGGTGAGCAGCCCGAGGGCGCCGACGGTCCGCGGGCGCAGCTCGTCGTCGCCCCGGCGCGCGTGCCACCAGCGCACGCCGGCGTGCACGACGACGACGACGGCCATGGGCAGCGCGACCGCTCGGGTCAGCCCGAGCAGCACGAGGACGAGCGCCGCCCACCCGTAGCGACGCCGCACGATCGCCACGAGCGCCCCCGCAACCAGCAGCAGCGCGAGCGACTCGGTGTAGGCGGTCTGCAGCACGGGCGACGTGGGGAACACGCACACGAGCAGCACGGTCGCCAGCGGCAGCCCGGGCCAGCGCTCGACCGCGCGCGGCGCACCCTCCGCGACGGCCCGGTGGACCAGCAGCATCGCGCCCGCCGCCAGGGCGGTGGACAGCAGCGGCGCCGCGACCTGCCACGGCAGGTGCGTGACGAGCATGGTGCCCCGCGCCAGCACCGGGTACAGCGGGAAGAAGGCCCACGCGTTCTGCTGCACGGCGCCCGCGGCGTCCACGGGGATGGTCGAGGGGTAGCCGTGCAGCGCGATCTGCTTGTACCAGGACCCGTCGAACATGAGCCCGACCCACGGGAAGTACGACGGGTGGGCAGTCGTCCAGAGGTTCGCCTTCTGGTAGCCCGCGACCCACAGGAACACGACCGTGGTCACCAGCCGGCTGGCGGCGTAGACGCCGAGCACCTGCCCCCACCACGGCCACGCGCGCGGGTCGAGGCGGGGGCGCAGCGCCGGCGACGCCTCGTCGGTAGCCACGTCGCTCACGCGAGCCCCCGCACGGCCGTGGCGGGCGGCCGCTCGCCGCGCACGCTCGCCACCATGTCGAGCACGCGGCGCGTGGCCGCCACGTCGTGCGCACGGAACACCCGCGCGCCGAGCCAGGCCGCCACGGCCGTGGCGGCGAGCGTGCCCTCGAGCCGCTCGTCGACCGGCAGGCCGAGGGTCTCGCCGACGAAGTCCTTGCGCGACAGCGCCATGAGCACCGGGTGGCCGAGCGCGACGAGCGCCTCCGTGCGCCGCAGCAGGTGCAGCGAGTGCCACGTGGTCTTGCCGAAGTCGTGCGTGGGGTCCACGAGCACGGACGCCGGGTCGATGCCGAGCGCGACCGCGCGGGCCGCGCCGGCGGACAGCGTCGCGACGACGTCGTCGAGCACCCCGTCCAGACCGTCGCCGTACTGCACGCGGAACGGGTCGGTGCGGGGCGCCACACCGCCCGTGTGGGAGACCACCACGCCGAGCCCGCGCTCGGCGGCGACCTCGACGAGCCGCTCGTCGTGCCCCGCCCAGGTGTCGTTGACGAGGTCGGCACCCGCGTCCGCCGCAGCGGCCGCCACGTCCGCCCGCCAGGTGTCGACGCTGACGAGCAGGTCGGGATGATCGGCGCGGACGTACGCCACGAGCGGCACCACCCGCGCGATCTCGTCAGCCGGCGTCACCTCCGGGCCGCGGCCCGCCCGCACGCCGCCCAGGTCGACGATGGCCGCGCCCTCGTCGGCCGCCCGCGCGATCGCGCCGCGCGCGCCGTCCTCGTCGTACCGCGCGGCCGCGTAGAACGAGTCCGGTGTGCGGTTGACCACGGCCATGACCGCGGGGCCGGCCAGCTCGCGGCCGCGCAGCCGCAGCGGGGGGGCGCCCGCCGGGACGCCCGTCAGCACCCGGTCACCACCCGGAGTCGCCCTCGGCCGCCCGCTCGGCGGCGGCCTCCTCCTGCGCGCGCAGCTGGGCGCCGCGCTCGATGACGATCCGCACCGCCTCGTCGGGGTCGTCGACCACGTGCAGCAGGTCGATGTCGTCGGGCGAGACGAGGCCGCGCTGCGCCACCGTCTCGCGGATCCAGTCGATGAGCCCGCCCCAGAACTGCGTGCCCACCAGGACGATCGGGAAGCCGCGCACCTTCTGCGTCTGCACGAGCGTGAGGGACTCGAACAGCTCGTCGAGCGTGCCGAACCCGCCCGGCAGCACCACGAAGCCCTCGGCGTACTTGACGAACATCGTCTTGCGCGCGAAGAAGTAGCGGAAGTGGATGCCGAGGTCCACCCACTTGTTGAGGCCCTGCTCGTGGGGCAGCTCGATGCCCAGGCCGACCGACAGGCCCTGGGCCTCGACGGCGCCCCGGTTGGCCGCCTCCATGACCCCGGGGCCGCCCCCGGTGATGACCGCGTAGCCCGCCCGGACCAGGCCCGCCGCGATCCGCCGCGCGAGCGCGTACTCCGGGTCGCCCTTGTGGATGCGGGCGGAGCCGAACACGCTCACCGCCGGGCCCACCTCGGCCAGCGCCCCGAAACCCTCGACGAACTCGCTCGTGATCCGCATGACGCGCCACGGGTCGTCGTGCAGCCAGGTCACCTTCTCGACGCGCTGCAGCAGGCGCTCGTCGGACGTCGTGGCCGGCACCTGCGCGCCCCGCAGCACCACCGGGCCCCGGCGGTAGCCGTTGCCCTTGCGTCGCTTGGCCGCGCCCGGGTCCGGGGTCGGTTCGGTCATGCCGGTCAGCCTAGGGCCGGAACCTGCGGCAGAGCCCGGATCAGGCCGTGAGCCAGGCCCGCAGCGCCGCGTGGACCTGCTCGATCTGCGCCACCGGGCAGCGCTCGTCGGCCGTGTGCGCGAGCAGCGGGTCGCCCGGCCCGAAGTTCACCGCCGGGATGCCGAGCGCGGCGAACCGCGCGACGTCGGTCCAGCCGAGCTTGGCCACCGGCGCCCGGCCCGTGGCGCCGAGCACCGCCGCGACGAAGCCGCGGGCCACCGGGTCGTCCAGGCCGGGACGCGCGCCGGCCGCCGCGTCGACGACCGTGACGTCGAAGCCGGCCAGCACCTCGCGCACGTGCGCGGCGGCCTCGTCGACCGAGCGCGACGGCGCGAAGCGGTAGTTCACCGTGACGACGCAGCGGTCGGGGATGACGTTGCCCGCCGTGCCGCCCGAGACGAGCACCGCGTTGAGACCCTCGCGGTACTCCAACCCGTCCACGGTCACCGTGGCGGGTTGGTAGGCCTCGAGCCGGCGCAGCACCTCGCCGGCCTTGTGGATCGCGTTGACGCCGGTCCACGCCCGAGCCGAGTGGGCGGCGACACCCGGGACGACGACCTCGGCGCGCAGCGTGCCGTTGCAGCCGCCCTCCACGCCGCCGTCCGTGGGCTCGCCGAGCACCGCGAAGTCCGCGGCGAGCCAGTCGGGGTGCGCGGCCGCGACCCGGCCCAGGCCGTTGAGCTCCGCGGCGACCTCCTCGTGGTCGTAGCAGACCCAGGTGACGTCCGTGGTGGGCTCGTCGAGCGCGGCCGCCAGCGACAGGAGCACCGCCACGCCGGCCTTCATGTCGACCGTGCCGCGGCCCCAGACGACGTCGCCCTCGACGCGGCTCGGCACGTTCCCCGCGATCGGGACGGTGTCCAGGTGGCCGGCGACGACCACGCGGCGCGGGCGGCCCAGGTCGGTACGGGCCACGACGGTGTCCCCGTCGCGGTCCACCCGCAGGTGGGCGCACGCCCGCAACGCGGCCTCGACGAGGTCGGCGAGCGCGGCCTCGTCACCCGAGACGGACGGCACGTCGACCACGGCGCGCGTCAGGGTGAGCAGGTCGGTCGACAGGTCGAGGGCCACGGCCAGACCTTACGGCGCCCGCCGGCTACAGCCGGAGGCTGACCGTGCTCGCGGTGATGGGCGCGGGGAGCTCGCTCGCGCCGTCGGCCAGGTACTCGTCGACGGCCCGGGCCGCCGAGCGGCCCTCGGCGATGGCCCACACGATGAGCGACTGGCCCCGCCCGGCGTCGCCGGCCACGAACACGCCGGGCACGTTCGTGGCGAACGCGTCGTCGCGCGCCACGGTCCCGCGCGGGGTCAGCTCGACACCGAGCTGCTCCAGCAGGGGCCCGCGCTCCGGGCCGGTGAAGCCCATCGCGAGCAGCACCAGCTGCGCCGGGATCTCGCGCTCGGTGCCGGGCACGGGGTCGAAGCGGCCGTCCACCGCGACCACCTCGACGAGCCGCAGCGCGCGCACCGCGCCGTGCTCGTCGCCCAGCAGCTCCACCGTCGAGACGGCGTAGAGCCGCTCGCCGCCCTCCTCGTGCGCGCTCGAGACGCGGAAGACCATGGGGTAGGTGGGCCACGGCTGACCCGCCGGACGCTCCTCCGGTGGGCGCGGCATGATCTCGAGCTGCGTCACCGACCGCGCACCCTGGCGCAGCGCGGTGCCGAGGCAGTCGGCCCCGGTGTCGCCGCCGCCGATGACGACGACGTCCTTGCCCGTCGCGAGGGGCTGGTCGGCGACGACCTCGCCCCGCGCGGCGCGGTTGGCGGGCGGCAGGTACTCCATGGCCTGCAGCACACCCGCAAGGTCGCGGCCCGGCACGGGCAGCTCGCGAGGCGTGGTCGAGCCCACCGCGAGCAGCACGGCGTCGTAGCGCCGCGCGATCTCCGCGGCGGACACGTCGCGTCCCACCTCGACGCCGAGGTTGAACCGCGTGCCTTCCTCCTTCATGAGCGCCAGGCGCCGGTCGAGGACGGACTTCTCGAGCTTGAACTCGGGGATGCCATAGCGCAGCAGGCCGCCCGCGGCGTCCGCACGCTCGTACACGGCGACCGTGTGCCCGGCGCGCGTCAGCTGCTGCGCGGCGGCCAGGCCCGCCGGGCCGGAGCCGATGACCGCGACCGTGTGCCCGGTGTACCAGCGCGGCACCTGCGGCACGACGAGCCCGCGCGAGAAGGCCTCCTCGATGATGGAGACCTCGACGTTCTTGATGGTCACCGGCGGCTGGTTGATGCCGAGCACGCAGCCCGTCTCGCACGGGGCCGGGCACAGCCGCCCGGTGAGCTCGGGGAAGTTGTTCGTCTGCAGCAGCCGGTCGGCGGCGTCCGCCCACTGGCCGCGCCACACGAGGTCGTTCCACTCCGGGACGAGGTTGCCCAGCGGGCACGAGAAGTGGCAGAAGGGCACGCCGCAGTTCATGCACCGGCTCGACTGCTCGTGGAGCAGCGCGAGCGCCTCCGGGTCGCCGGGGCGGGGCGCGTGGACCTCGCACCAGTCACCGACCCGTTCGTCGACCGGGCGGTCCGGGGGCAGCGCGCGATGGCGGACGGTGAGGAATCCGCGGGGGTCGGCCACGGGTACACCCTAGGCAATGGACACCTTCGTCTCGGATGACGGAAGTCCTGGCCGAGGGGGGCCACGCCGTACGCTGGCCACCATGACGGAGCGCATGGCCTGGGGCCACGGACTGGCCACGGTGACCGACGGCGGGACCGTCCTCGACACGTGGTACCCGGCCCCCGCGCTCGGCCGCCGCCCCGACGGCGACCAGGTGCCGCCGTCGCTGGCCGCCGCGGCGGGGCACGACGAGGCCCGCGGCGTCAGGGTCGAGCCGGTGGTCACGCAGGTGGACCTCGACGAGCCGCCGGCCACCACGCCGGACGGCTACCTGCGGCTGCACCTGCTGTCCCACCGGCTGGTGGCCCCGAACACCGTCAACCTCGAGGGCATCTTCGCCGTGCTGCCCATCGTCGTGTGGACCTCGGCCGGGCCGTGCTCGCCCGAGGACTTCGAGGCGACGCGCGTGCGGCTGCGCGCGCGCGGACCGATGACCGTGCTCGGGGTGGACCGGTTCCCCCGCATGGTCGACTACGTGGTGCCGCCGCAGGTGCGCATCGCCGACGCCGACCGGGTGCGCCTGGGCGCCTACCTGTCGCCCGGCACCACCGTGATGCACGCCGGTTTCGTCAACTACAACGCGGGCACGCTCGGCGTCGCGATGATCGAGGGCCGCGTGTCGCAGGGCGTCGTCATCGGCGACGGGTCGGACGTGGGCGGCGGCGCCTCGATCATGGGCACTCTGTCCGGTGGCGGGACCGTGCGGGTCTCGCTGGGGCAGCGCACGCTCCTCGGGGCCAACTCCGGGCTGGGGATCCCGCTCGGCGACGACTGCATCGTCGAGGCCGGGCTCTACGTCACGGCCGGCACCAAGGTGACGCTGCGGGGCGTGGCCGGCCAGGACGGTCGCGTGGTCGCGGCGCGCGAGCTCGCCGGCAGCGACGGCCTGCTCTTCCGCCGCAACTCCGTGACCGGCGCGGTCGAGGCGTCCGCCCGGTCCGGCATCGGCGTCCGCCTCAACGCGGCGCTGCACGCCAGCTGACCCCGAAGGAGCCGATGGCCGTGGGCCGCAGCCGGCCACGCCGGCGACGCACGCGCCGCAGCTGGACGCTCGCGGTCGCGCTGGTCGTCGGCCTCGTGCTCGTCGGCGGCGGCGCCGTGTGGGCGGTCGTGGGCTGGCTCGACCGGACCATTCCCATCCCCCTGGTGGCCGCGTGCACCGCCACCACGGGCACCGGCACCGCCCAGCTGTCGCCCGAGCAGGCCGACAACGCGGCCCTCATCGCCGCCGTCGCGGTGCGCCGGGGCCTGCCGGCCCGCGCGGCGACCGTCGCGCTGGCCACCGCGCGGCAGGAGTCGGGCCTGGTCAACCTCGACCACGGCGACCGGGACTCCCTGGGGCTGTTCCAGCAGCGCCCGTCGCAGGGCTGGGGCACGGCGCAGCAGATCATGGACCCGATCCACGCGACCAACGCGTTCTACGACCGGCTCGTGAAGGTGCCGGACTACACCACCCTGCCCATCACGCAGGCGGCCCAGGCGGTGCAGCACTCGGGCTTCCCCGACGCGTACGCCGACGACGAGCCGATGGCCCGGGCGTTCGCCTCGGCCCTGACGGGGTGGTCGCCCGCGGCCCTCGCGTGCACCCTGCCCGCGGCGACCGCGCCCGGCTCGTCGGACGCCGTGCTGGCGCGCGTGGCGCGCGACCTGGGGTCGCTGCCCTCGTCGACCACCCCGGCGGACGCCGCCAGGAAGACCAAGGCCACCGTGACGCTCGACGGGACGTCGCTGACGCCGGACGACCCCGCGCGCGGCGCGTGGGCCGTCGCCCAGTGGTCGGTCGCCGTGGCGGCGGGGCTGCAGGTCGACAGGGTCCAGGTGGCCGACCGCGTGTGGACGCGCGGCGCGGCCTCGTGGACCACGAACGACCCGACCCCGGTTGCGGCCGGCCGCGTGGTCCTCACGCTCGCCTCCGGCCCCCGCTGACGGTCGGGGCGCGTCCCGGCAGCGGCGAGCGCTCGGCCGGGCAGCGGTAGGACGGGGCCGTCAGCGCTCGGCCGCCGGGACGTAGTCGCGCGCGCCCGCGCCCGTGTAGATCTGGCGCGGGCGCCCGATCTTCGTCTGCGGGTCCAGCATCATCTCGCGCCACTGCGCGATCCAGCCCGGCATGCGCCCGAGCGCGAACAGCGGCGTGAACATCGACTCGTCGAAGCCCATCGCCTTGTAGATGATGCCCGTGTAGAAGTCGACGTTCGGGTAGAGCTTGCGCGAGAGGAAGTAGTCGTCGTGCAGCGCGATCTCCTCGAGACCCAGCGCGATGTCGAGCAGCGGGTCGTCGGTCCCGAGCGCGTGGAGCACGTCGGTGGTCAGGCGCTTGACGATGGCCGCACGCGGGTCGTAGTTCTTGTAGACGCGGTGGCCGAAGCCCATGAGGCGGACGCCCGCCTCCTTGTTCTTCACGCGGCGCATGAAGTCGGTGGCGTCGCCGCCGTTGTCGCGGATCTCGGCGAGCATCTTGAGCACCGCCTCGTTGGCCCCGCCGTGCGCCGGCCCGGACAGCGCGTTGATCCCGGCGGCCACCGACGCGTAGATGTTGGCGTGGCTCGATCCGACGATCCGCACGGTCGACGTCGAGCAGTTCTGCTCGTGGTCGGCGTGGAGGATGAGCAGCGTGTCGAGCGCCTGCACCGCGACCGGGTCCGGCGCCCAGTTCTGGTACGGCACGGCGAACGCCATCCGCAGGAAGTCCTCGACGTAGCCGCGCGCGTAGTCCGGGTACAGCAGCGGCTCGCCCTTGAGCGAGCGCATGACGTAGGACGTGATGGTCCGCGTCTTGGCGAGGATGAGCACCGTGGCGAGCTCGACGGCCTCGGGGTCGAACGGGTCGAGCGACTCCGGGTAGAACGTGGCCAGCGCGTTGACGGCCGACGCCAGCACCGCCATGGGGTGCGCCCCGCGGGGGAACGTCCCCATGAAGGTGCGGAAGTCCTCGTGCACCAGCGTGTGGCGGTTGACCCGCTCGCTGAACGCGTCGAGCGTCTTGGCGTCCGGCAGCTCGCCGTTGATGAGCAGGTACGCCACCTCGAGGAACGTGGAGTGCTCGGCCAGCTGGTCGATCGGGTACCCGCGGTAGCGCAGGATGCCGGCGTCGCCGTCGATGTACGTGATGGACGACTCGCACGACGCGGTGTTCATGAAGCCGGGGTCCACGGTGACCATGCCCGTGTCGCGCAGCAACGAGGAGACGACGATCCCGTCGTTGCCCTCGGTGGCATGGACGATCGGGAGGTCCCGCGTCTGGCCGTCGACGACCAGCTGGACCGGCGTCCGGGCCGTGAGGATGTCCGTCATGAGGGGGTCCTTCCTGCGCCACCCGAAGGGCGGGACCGCATCGTTGCGTCGCACTGGTGTGCGCCAGACCAAAGATGTGGCGCGACTTTACCTGCACAGGGGCGGCGCCACCACTCCCTTGGTCAAGAATTTATCTTGACATCGAGGCAGGTGCGCCAGCACCCATCATGCACCCGTCAGCCGTGCGCTGGCTTCAGCGACCCGTTCGTCGGACGCCGTGAGCGCCACGCGCACGTGGCCGTCGCCGGCCCTCCCGTAGAACACCCCCGGCGCCACGAGAATGCCCAGACCCGCCAGGTCCTCGACCGTGGCTCGGGAGCCCTGGCCGCCCTCGGGGCGCACCCACAGGTACAGCCCGGCGTGCGAGCCGTCGACGACGTACCCGGCCTCCCCGAACGCCGCGACGAGCAGCCGGCGCCGGCGCTCGTAGCGCGCCCGCTGCCGCGCCACGTGCTCGTCGTCCGCGAGCGCCGCGACCATCGCCGCCTGCACCGGGCCGGGGACGATGAACCCCGCGTGCTTGCGCACCTCGAGCAGCCGGCCGACGAGCGCGGCGTCGCCCGCGACGAACGCGGCGCGGTACCCCGCCAGGTTGGACTGCTTGGACAGCGAGTACGCCACGAGGAGCCCGGCGTCGTCGCCGCCGGTCACCCGCGGGTCGAGGAGGCTGGGCACACCCTGCGACGCCCACGGCTCGTCCCAGGCCAGCTCGGCGTAGCACTCGTCGGACGCGACGACCACTGGCCGGCCGTGGCGCGCCTGCGCGGCCCGTGCCGCCTGCACCACGCCCCGCAGCTGCTCGACGGAGAGCACCGAACCGTCAGGGTTCCCCGGCGAGTTGAGCCAGACGAGCCGCACCGCGCCCTCGTCGTCCGCCGCCAGGCGCGCGGCCGCGTCGGCGCACGGCTCCGGCGTCGCGCCGGCCAGCCGGGCGCCCACGTCGTAGGTCGGGTAGGCGACCTCCGGGTGGAGCACCACGTCGCCGTCGCGCAGGCCGAGCAGCGACGGCAGGAGGGCGACGAGCTCCTTGGACCCGAGCGTGGGCAGCACGCCCGCGGGGTCGAGGTCGGGCACGCGCCGACGGCGGGCGAACCAGCGCACCACCGCGTCGCGCAGCTGCGGCGTCCCGGCGGTCTGCGGGTAGCCCGGCGAGTCCGCCGCCGCGGCCAGGGCCTCGCGGACCACCTCGGGCGTCGGGTCCACCGGG
>JAJYTJ010000077.1 GCA_021793115.1 Actinomycetes bacterium
GACGTCCTGGGCCAGCAGCCAGTCCACGAACGACCCCGGCGGCGCGGCCGGCGTCCGCTCCACGAACGTCTCGGCGGCCCGGAAGAGCGCGAGCACGGCGTCGAGGTCGCGGTCCGCGCGCTGGCCGGCCGCGCCGCCGGCGAGCGCCGCACGCCGCCACGGCTCCGCCAGGCCGGTGGCCTCCCACACCGCCCACAGCACCGCGTGCGCGTGCGCCCCGGTGGCCGCGGCAGCCGCCCGCCCGGCCTCGAGGACGCGCGCCAGCCGGCGCACCGGCGCGCCGACCTCCGGCCGCAGGCCCACGAGCATCCCCGGCTCCGCGAGCGCCGCCACCAGCAGCTCGTCGCTCGCCCGCCCGCCGCCGCCGCCGAGCTCGTCGGCGCGCAGCGCGCGCCGCACACGGCGCAGCCCCACGGCGTCGAGCCCGCCCACGGGCGAGAGGGCCAGCCGCGCGGCGAGCGGTGCGTCCAGCTCCGCCCGCCCCGTCGCCACGGCCAGCACGTCGAGCAGCGGCCGCACGGCGGGCTCCTCCCGCAGCGGGACCTGCGAGCCGAGCACGCTCACGGGGACGCCGGCCGCGGCGAGCGAGCGCCGCAGCGACGTCACGCGCTCGCCCGACCGCGTCACCACCGCCATGTCGCCCCACGCCAGGCCGCCGTCGAGGTGGGCCTCGCGCAGCGCGTGCGCCACGTAGGCCGCCTCCTGCGCGGCACCCGGGAGGACCGCCACCTGCGGCGGCACGCCGCCGGCCGCACCGGCTGGCTCCGCCCGGCGGTGCTCGGCGCCCGCGACCGCGCCGATCCGCTCCGTGAGGCGCCGCACCACCGAGCGCAGCTCCGGCCCGTGCCGCCACACCGTCGGCAGCGTCAGCACGCGAGCGCCGAAGGCTCCGGTGCCCTGCGCGGCTCCGGCCCGCCCGACGAGCGCGGGATCGGCGCCGCGGAACGTCTGCACCGCCGCGTCCGGGTCCGCCAGCAGCAGCAGGCGGGCCCCGTCGTCGGCCAGCACGCGCAGCAGCCGCGCGGTGGCCGCGGTGGACTCCTGGTGGTCGTCCACCACCACCAGGCGCCAGCGCGGCCGGGGCGCGCGGTCCACCTCGTCCTCCCACGCGGCGAGCGCCCGCGCCGCCTCGTCGACCACCACCGCCGGGTCCAGCCGGGCGCCGACGTCCGGCGTGCCGGTGCGCAGCCACATGACGTCGAGGTACTCCTCGTACAGCCGGGCGGCCGCGGACCACTCGGGGCGCCCCCGCTCCCGGCCCAGCCGGGCCAGCCCGTCGGGCGACAGGCCGCGTTCTGCCGCGCGCATGAGCAGGTCACGCAGCTCGTCGCGGAACGCGCGCAGCGCGAGCGCGTCCGGCCGGATGCGCTCCGGCCAGGCGATCGGCACACCCTCGCCCGCCGCGTGGCCGGCGAGCAGCTCGGCCAGCACCTGGTCCTGCTCCGGCCCGGACACCAGCACCGGCGGCGGCTCACCGAGCGCCGACGCCCGCGCGCGCAGCACCGCGAACGCCGCCGCCGCGGGTGTCTGCACCAGCGGCCGCGCACTCGTGTGGGGCCACCGGGCGGCCAGGCGGTCGCGCAGGTCGGCCGCCAGCCGCCGGGACGCCGCCAGCACCAGCACGTCCGCGGGCGCCAGCCCGGCGCCCCCGGCCGCCGTCACGGCTTCGAGCGCCACGGTCGTCTTGCCCGTGCCCGGAGCTCCGAGCACCAGCAGCGCGCGCTCGGTCCCCGCCGCGACGGCCTCCACCGCGGCCCGCTGACCCGCGTCCAGCCCGACGGGGGCGCCCGGACCGCGCGAGTGCGCAGGGGCCGGCCGGGCGAGGAAGGGCATGCCCAGATCTCACCACCGCCCACCCACAGCGTGGGCCCGGCCGGGCCGGTGGCGGCGTGGCTACCATGCGCGCGTAGGCGAGCAACGGGGGTGACGCGCGTGGACGACGACGGCACCGGGCGCATGACGCGCGACCAGCGCCGGGCCCAGCTGCTCGCGGTCGCCCAGGACCTGTTCTCCACCGAGGGCTACCACCACGTGTCGATGGACGACATCGCCGAGCACGCCCACGTCACCAAGCCCGTGCTCTACCGGCACTTCCCGTCCAAGCTCGACCTGTACCTCGCCATCGTCGACGCCCGCGGCCAGGACCTGCTGACGGCGATCGACGACACGGTGCGGCCCGTGGTGGCGGGCTCCGGCGGCGACGGCCGCGACGTCGTGGCCGCGATCGTGCGGGCCTACGTCTCGTTCGTCGACGCCGCGGGCGAGGCGGCCGCGCTCCTCTTCGAGTCCGACGTCGGCCACGACCCCGACGTGCGCGGCCGCGTGGAGAACGCCTCGCGCCAGGCGGCGCAGCGCATCGCCGCCGTGCTGGCGCGCGTCACCGACCTCGGCCCGTCCGCCGCGCGCACCGTCGCCGTGGCCCTGGTGTCGATGGCGCAGGGGGCCGCGATCCACCGGCTGCGCGCCGACGGCGCGCCGGGTGCGCAGGAGACGGCCGACCTCGTCGCGCGCGTCGCCTGGGCGGGCGTCGCGGGCCTCGTCGGCCCCCGGCCGACGACCACCTAGCGGCGGCCCGGCCGGACCGCACCCGCACGACGACCTAGGATCGACCCACCGCCACATCCAAGGAGGCCAGCGGCGTGGAGATCACGATCGGCGTGCGGGACCTGCCCCGCGAGATCACCCTCGAGTCCGACGAGTCGCCGGACGTGGTCGCGGCGGCCGTCGCCGCGGCGCTCGCGGGCAAGCCCGCGCTCGAGCTGGTGGACACCCACGGCCGGCGCATCATCGTGCCGACCGCCGGGATCGGGTACGTGGAGATCGGCGCCGAGTCGCGCGCGCGGGTGGGCTTCGGCTCGCTGTAGCGGCCGACCGGCGGCTACGCCGTCAGGCGCAGCCGCCCCATCCGGCGCGCGTGCTCGGCGGTGAGCTTGCCGTACAGCGCCCCGCGCTGGACTCCGAGCAGGTGCTCCATGCCGGGCTTCGACTCGAGCACGCTCTGCACCACGGTGAGCGCCTCGCCCACGAGCCGGCGGCCCCACAGGGCCAACCGGGCCCCGAGCACCGTGTCCCGCGCCGTGACGTCGTCGAGCTCCTGGAGCGCGAGGTCGGCCGGCATCGGGTCGGCGAGCACCTCCTGCAGCAGCGCGCGGCTCTCGTCGTCGAGCCCGTCGGCCGCGATGCGGCAGAAGTCGTCGGCCACGCCGTACCCCAGGTACGGCACCAGCAGCCGCTCGGCCCACGAGGTCGAGGCGGTGCGCGCGTCGAAGCCGTCCAGCACGTGGCAGAACGCGGACATCGCCGCGTCCGCGTCGCCGCCGAGGTCGGTGATGCGCGTCAGGAGCCGCTCGCACGCGTCGAGTCGCTGCACCGCGCACCGCGCCAGCGCCATGCGCTGCGCGGTGCCGGGCGCCACCCTTGAGTACGCCGCCAGGCGCGTGAACTGCGTGTGCTCCACCTGGGCAGCCAGGCCCAGGAGCTCGATCGTGGTGGTGGGGTCGGCCATCGGGGGGGCAATCGCCATCTACGGATGGTAGCCCCGGCGGTCGCGGCGGGCGCCCCCACCGTCGCCCGCCGTTCACCCTCCCGTCGCCCGGGTCCCCCGGTCGTCCGACGACCTCGGGTACACTGGCGCGCGTACAACGGTTGCCCGGTCGTCCTGCTTCTCACGGCTCACCGGCCACCTCGCACCGCCCCTCGGGCTCGCGTGCGAGACGACGTTCACGATCGGCTGCCGGCCAACCCGCGTGGCGACGCCGCGCGACCAGGGCGGGGCAGGGCTGCGGCCACTGCCGGCTCCAGCCCGGTCGCCGCGAGGCGCCACCTTTCGTGAAGGGTCCCCCGTGACCACCTCCGAGCAGCCGACCACGGTCGGCGCCGACATCGACACCCTCCAGACCGCCGCCGACGCCGTGCCCACGCCGGTCGGCGCGGCCTCGCGCGCCGCCGCCTCCGTCCAGGCCGTCGACGCCTCGTTCGCGGACTTCGACATCCGCCCCGAGACGGTCGCCGCCCTCGCCGAGCGCGGGATCGTCAACCCCTTCCCCATCCAGGCGATGACGCTGCCGGTCGCGCTGGCCCGGCACGACATCATCGGGCAGGCCAAGACCGGGACCGGCAAGACCCTGGGCTTCGGCATCCCGCTGCTCGAGCACGTGGTGGCCCCCGGCGAGCCGGGGTACGACGAGCTCGCCGCCCCCGGCAAGCCGCAGGCGCTGGTCGTCGTCCCCACGCGCGAGCTCGCCGTCCAGGTGGCGGGGGACCTCGCGATGGCCGCCGCCGGCCGGCGCGTGCGCATCGTCCAGGTCTACGGCGGGCGCGCCTACGAGCCGCAGGTCGACGCGCTGGCGCGCGGCGGCGAGGTCGTCGTCGGCACGCCAGGCCGCATGATCGACCTGCTCAACCAGCGGGCGCTGATCCTGACCCACGCGCGCACGGTGGTGCTCGACGAGGCCGACGAGATGCTCGACCTCGGCTTCCTGCCCGACGTCGAGAGGCTGCTCGCCGCGACGCCCGCGAGCCGGCACACCATGCTCTTCTCGGCGACGATGCCCGGCGCGATCGTGGCGATGGCCCGCCGCTACATGACGCAGCCGACGCACATCCGCGCGCACGACCCGGGCGACGACCACCAGACGGTGCAGAACATCGCCCAGGTCGCCTACCGCGCGCACGCGCTCGACAAGATCGAGCTGCTGGCCCGCATCCTGCAGGCGCGGGGCCGCGGCCTGACCATCGTGTTCGCGCGCACCAAGCGCACGGCGGCCAAGGTGGCCGAGGAGCTCACCGCCCGCGGGTTCGCCGCCGGCGCGATCCACGGCGACCTCGGGCAGGGCGCGCGCGAGCAGGCGCTCCGTGCGTTCCGCCACGGCAAGGTCGACGTGCTCGTGGCCACCGACGTCGCCGCGCGCGGCATCGACGTCGAGGACGTCACGCACGTCGTCAACTACCAGTGCCCGGAGGACGAGAAGATCTACCTCCACCGCACGGGCCGCACCGGCCGTGCGGGCAACAAGGGCACCGCGGTGACGTTCGTCGACTGGGACGACATGCCGCGCTGGGGCCTCATCAACAAGGCGCTCGAGCTTGGGATCCCCGAGCCGGTCGAGACCTACTCGTCGTCGGCGCACGTCTACACGGACCTCGACATCCCCGAGGGCACCACGGGCCGGCTGCCGGAGGCGCAGCGCACGCGCGCCGGGCTGGACGCGGAGGTGATCGAGGACCTCGGCGAGACGGGCAAGCACGGCGGGCCCTCCGCCCCCCGCGGGGGCGCGGCGCGCGACGAGCGCGGCGGGCATGGCCGCGGGCGCGACGACGAGGCCGGGCGCGGACGCGGCCGGGGCGGACGCGGCCGCGGCGGTGCCGAGCGCGAGGACCGGGGTCCCGGGACGCGCGAGGCTCGTCCCCCGCGGACGCGCGACGAGGCCACGGGTCCGGCCCACGACGACGCGGCCACCGCCGGCACGCCCGGCGCATCCGGCGCGGGCGCTACGAGCGACGCACCCCGTCGCCGTCGTCGGCACCGGCGCGGCTCGGGCTCGTCGTCGGCCGCCGCCACCGCGCCGACGGCCGACTGACACCCCACCGCCCGACGCCGGGGGCCCACTCGCGGGCGCTCGACGTCGGGTGGGGTCAGAGGCGGGCGAACGCGAGGATCGCGTCCGCAAGCATCTGCGCCGCGATGGCGGCCAGGAGCAGCCCGGCGATCCGGCTGACGAGCAGCGTCCCGGAGTCGCCGAGCACGCGGTGCACCGCGGTGGCGAACCGCATCGCCACGTAGAGGCACGCGTGCACCAGCACGATGCCCAGCCCGAGCGCGACCCACTGCGAGGCGTTCGACGCCTGGTGGACGAACACCATCGTCGCGACGATCGCGCCGGGGCCCGCGAGCAGCGGCGTGCCGAGCGGCACCATCGCCACGTTGCCGCCCACCTCGACGTCGTCGGGCACGCTGCCCTGGTCCTTGCCGGTGAGCAGCTGCATGGCCACGAGGAGCAGCAGCAGGCCGCCCGCCGCCTGCAGCGCGGGCAGCGACACGTGGAGGTAGGTCAGCAGCTGCTGCCCGAACAGCGCGAAGCCGACGATGACGCCGAACGCCACCGCGAGCGCCTGCCACGCCGCCCGGGCGCGCTGGCCGTGGGTCATGGGCCGCGTCAGGGCCAGGAAGATGGGCACCGTGCCCGGCGGGTCCATGATGACGAAGAGCGTCACGAACACCGAGATGAACAGCTGGACGTCGATCACGGCCTGACCACCTCGGTGAAGCCCTCCTCCTCGATCGCCGCGAGCGCCTGCGGCGTGGTCAGATTCTCCCCGAGCCGGTTGAGCTTGCCGGCACCGTGGTAGTCGCTCGACCCCGTGACGAGCAGCCCGAGCCGCGCCGCGATCCCCGCCAGCCGCTCCCGCTGGGCCGCGTCGTTGTCGCGGTGGAACACCTCCAGGCCCGCCAGGCCCGCCTCCGCGAGCTCGTCGAACACGCGGTCGGCGACGATGCGGCCGCGCCCGTCCGCGCCCGGGTGCGCGAACACCGGGACGCCGCCCGCGGCACGGATGAGCTCGACGGCCGCCGCGGCGTCCGGCGCGTAGTAGGGCACGTAGTAGGGGCCCTGCGAGTGCAGCAGGGTCGCGAACGCGGCGTCGCGGTCCGGCACCACGCCGTTGGCGACGAGGACGTCGGCGATGTGCGGCCGCCCGACGACCGCGCCCTCGCCCGCCTGGTCCAGCACCTGCGGCCAGCTGATGGGCACGTCGCGCGCGAGCGCCTGCACGATGCGCTCGGCGCGGTGCACGCGCGAGTCGACGACGCGCGCCAGCTCGTCGGCCAGCGGGCGGTACCCGGGGTCCTGGAGGTAGCTCAGCAGGTGCACCGAGACGGGGCCCGACCGCGCCGACACCTCCGTGCCGCGCACGAGCACGATGCCGGCCGCCCGGGCGGCTGCCGCGGCCTCGTCCCAGCCCGCCGTGGTGTCGTGGTCGGTGAGTGCGAGCACGTCGAGGCCGGCGTCCACGGCGGCCCGCACCACCTCGGCCGGTGCCTGCGTGCCGTCGGACGCCGACGAGTGGGTGTGCAGGTCGATGCGCACGCGGGACACGCTAGCGCGCGCCCTCGCCCCGTCCGGCGCCCGGCCTTCGGGGGACGGCGGCGGTGGAAGGATGGCCCGGTGACCGACTCCCCCGAGACCAGCACCGACCAGCCCCTCGGCGCGCGCGGTGGCAACCGCTCGCTGCGCCCCACCTCGAAGCGGTTCCTCGACTTCGTGACGTCGGGCTGGGGCCCCCGGGCAGACCTCGGCACCATGCGCTCGGCCGCGGCCGACTTCGCCGCGGCCCGCCGGGCCCGGCTGTCGGCGGCGTTCCCGGGCGCACGGCTCGTCGTGCCCGCGGGGACGCCCCGGGTGCGGAGCAACGACACGGACTTCCGCTTCCGGCCGCATGCCGCGTTTGCGCACCTCACCGGCCTGGGGATGGAGCAGGAGCCGCGCGCGGTGCTCGTGCTGCACCCCGTGGACGACGGCGAGGGCGACGGCGGCAGCGGCCACCGCGCGGTGCTCTACCTCGAGCCGCCGGCCGGCCGCGACACGGAGGAGTTCTTCGCCGACAGCGCGCACGGGGAGTTCTGGGTCGGCCCCCGGCCGGCGCTCGGCGACGTCGCCACGCTCACCGGCATCGCGACCGCGCACCTGGACGGGCTGCGGGACGCGCTCGCCAAGGACGTGGGCGCGGACGGCGTGCAGCTGCTCCTCCTGGCCGGCGTCGACGAGGCGGTCGACGAGGTCGTCGCGCAGATCCGCGAGGACGAAGCCGCCGGACGCGCCGACGAGGCCCTGGCCGAGGCGCTGAGCGAGCTGCGGCTCGTCAAGGACGAGTACGAGGTCGCGCAGCTGCAGCTGGCCGTCGACACGACCATCGCCGGCTTCGAGAAGGTGGTGCGGGCGCTGCCCGCCGCCACCGCGCACCGCCGCGGCGAGCGCGTGGTCGAGGGCACGTTCCTCGGGCACGCGCGCCAGGAGGGCAACGACGTCGGCTACCACACCATCGCGGCGGCCGGTGAGCATGCGACGACGCTGCACTGGACGGACAACGACGGCGCCGTCCGCGACGGCGAGCTGCTGCTGCTGGACGCCGGCGTCGAGGCGGACTCCCTGTACACCGCGGACGTCACGCGCACCCTCCCGGTGAGCGGGACGTTCACGCCCGCGCAGCGGCAGGTGTACCAGGCGGTGCTCGACGCCGCCGATGCCGCGATCGCGGCCATCCGGCCGGGCATCCGCTTCCGGGACGTGCACGCCGCGGCGATGGCGGTCATCGCGGAGCGGGTCGCGCAGTGGGGGCTGCTGCCGGTGAGCGCGCAGGAGTCCCTCGAGCCCGACGCGCAGCTGCACCGGCGGTGGATGGTCCACGGCACCAGCCACCACCTGGGTCTCGACGTGCACGACTGCGCGCAGGCGCGCGCGGAGATGTACCTCGACGGCACGCTCGAGCCGGGGATGGTCTTCACGGTGGAGCCTGGCCTGTACTTCAAGTCCGACGACCTGCTGGTGCCCGCCGAGCTGCGGGGCATCGGGGTGCGCATCGAGGACGACGTCGTGGTCACCGCGGAGGGCTGCCGCCTGCTCACCGGCGCGCTGGCCCGGACGCCCGACGACGTCGAGTCCTGGATGTCGGCCCTGCGGGGGGCCTGAGGCGGGTAGCCTGTGCGCCCGTGCGGGCACGCCCGCGCAGACCGGACGCAGACGGGCCGACCAGCTGGGGGTGAGCCGCATGGCACCAGGCAGTACACGCAGGGCTCGCCTCGCGCCGGCCGTCCCGCGGTGCCGCTGACCCTCGTCACGGCCGCGTCCCCCGAGCGCCTGGAGTAGCCCTGGCCACGGCGATGCCGCCTGCCGCCTTGCGCGCAGGGGTGCCGCCCCGTCCCCCCTCTCCCGCGCGTGACCGCGGCGCCAGGCACCTCCCCCGACGCCCGCGCGGCGCGCGCCCGCGCTCGTCGGGAGGCCCCCATGTCGGGTTCCGTCCTCGGTTCCGCCCCGCCCGGTCGCCCCGGGCTGCTCTCGCGCGCCCAGCACGGCCCCCAGTCGCTCGCGCTGCGCCGTGAGGTCGCCGGCGCCCTCGTCTCCGTCGCGGGCCTCGCCGGCCGCCCGGTGCGCGACGGCGACGGCAACGTCATCGGCACGGTGACGGACGTCGTCGTGCACTGGGACGCGGGCTACTCGCCCGTCACCGGGCTCATCGTCCGCGTGGGCCAGCGGCGCACGTGGCTGCACGCGGCCGACGTCGTGGCGATCGAGCGGTCCGGGGTCCGGCTGCGCTCCACCCGGTTCGACCTGCGCGACGTGGTGCGCCGCTCGGGCGAGCTGCAGCTGCTCGCCGACGTCATCGACCACCAGCTCGTGGACGTCCAGGGCGTGCAGGTGGTGCGGGCCTCCGACCTCTACCTCACGCAGGTGCATGCGGTGTGGCGGCTCGTGGGGGTGGACGTGTCGCTGACGTCGCTGCTGCGCCGCGCGCTGCCCGGTGGGTTGAGCCGTCGGCCGAGCCCGGGCCTCGTGCTCGACTGGTCCAGCGTGCAACCCTTCGGCGTGCCCGGCGGGTCGGTGCGCCTGGCGCGCGCGCACTCTGAGCTGCGCCGCATGCGCTCGGCGGACCTCGCCGACCTGCTGGCCACGCTCGGGCGCGCCGAACGGCGCGAGCTGCTCGGCGGCCTCGAGCCGGGCACCGCCGCCGACGCGCTCGAGGAGATGAACGCGCGCGATCTCAACGACCTCCTGCGGGACGCCCCGGTGGAGCAGGCCGCGGAGCTCGTCGCGGCCATGGAGGCCGACGAGGCGGTCGAGGCGCTGCGCGAGATGCCACCCGAGGAGCGCGACGAGGTGCTCGACGCGATGCCGGCCGAGCAGCGCGCCGAGCTGGGCGCGCTGCTGAAGTTCGACGAGGAGTCCGCCGGCGGCGTCATGACCTCGCGGCTGGTGCGCCTGCCGGCCGACGACACGGTGCACGACGCCGTGGCGGCGGTGCGCCGCCAGGTGCAGGAGGGCGAGACGCCCGCGGGCGTCGTCGTCATCGACGAGCACGGCGCGCTGCTGGACGACGTGTCGTTCGTCGAGCTGCTCGGGGCCGAACCGGGCACGCCGCTGCGCGCTCTCGTCGGGCCGCCGTGGCCCGTCACCGTCGGCCCGGACGCCGGGCTCGACGAGATCGTCGAGCGGATGACCGACAACCGTGGCTCGTCGCTGCTCGTCGTCGACGACGCGAACCGCCCCATCGGGCGCATCCTCGCCGACGACGTCGTCGACCTGCTCGCCCACCAGGGCGAGCGCCGCTGGCCGTGGCAGCGGCCGTCGGGAGGTGCCCAGTGAGCACGACGACCACGACGCCGCCGACGCGCCGGCGCACGCGCGTGCGGATCACGCTCGGCGCGCTGGCCGCCGTCGTCGGGCCCGGCCTCATCGCCGGCCTCTCGGACGACGACCCCGCCGGCATCACCACCTACTCGGTGCTCGGCAGCAGCTACGGCTACCGGCTGCTGTGGGTTCTCACGGTCTCCACCGTGGCGCTCATCCTGTTCCAGGACCTCGGCGCCCGCATCGGCGTCGTCACCGGGCAGGGCCTGGCCGGGCTCATCCGGCAGCGCTACGGCGCGCGCGCGGGCGTGCTGTCGATCTCCGCGCTGGTGCTCGCCAACGTCGGCACCACCACCGCCGAGTTCGCCGGCATCGCGGCGGGCTTCCAGATCTTCCACGTCAGCCGGTACGTCTCGGTGCCGATCGCGGCGGTGCTCGTGTCGGTGCTGGTGCTGCGGGGCGGGTTCCGGGGCGTCGAGCGCGTCCTGCTCGCGCTCTCGGCGGTCTTCATCGCGTACATCGCCGCCGGCATCCTCGCCAAGCCCGACTGGGGCGCCGCGCTGGCCGGCACGGTGGTGCCCACGCTGCCGTCAGGCCGCGACGCGGTCCTCATCGCCACGGCGACGCTCGGCACCACGCTGGCGCCCTGGGGTCTGGCGTTCATCCAGTCCTACGCCGTGGACAAGCGGCTCACGCCGCGCGAGCTGGGCCTGTTGCGCTGGGACGTCATCACCGGCGCGGTGCTCACGGGCGTCATCGGCTTCTTCGTCGTCGTGGCGTGCGCCGCGACGCTGCACGTGCACGGGCTGACGATCACCAACGCCTCCGACGCGGCCGCCGCGCTCGAGCCGCTCGCGGGCCGGCTCGCGGCGGAGCTGTTCGCGGGCGGCCTCATCGGTGCCGCGCTGCTCGCCGCGTCGATCCTGCCGCTGTCGACGGCCTACTCGGTGTGCGACTTCGCCGGCCGGCCCGCGGCGCTGGACGACTCGCCGTCGCAGGCGCCGCTGTTCTACGGCACGTTCGCGGCGGTGACGGTGACCGGCCTGGTGCTGGTGCTGCTGCCGGGGGTCTCGCTGGTGCCGCTGCTGGTGGGCACGCAGGTGGTCAACGCGGTGCTGCTGCTGCCGCTGCTGGGCTACATGTCCGGCATCGCGCGCGACCGGCGGCTCATGGCGGAGTTCACGGCGCCCCGGGCCGTCGCGGCGGTCTACTGGGTGACGATCGCCCTCATCACGGTCTGCATCGTGGCGCTGGGGGTCTTCTCCGTGCGCCACTGACCGCGGACCGGGCCGCCCTCAGGAGGCGGGCGGCGTGGGGCCGTCCGGAGGTGCCGGCGGGTACGTCGGCGTGGACGGGGGCGCGCCGAACGGCGTCGCCGGGGCGGCCGGCGGCGGCGTGGGCGTCGCACCGGGCCACCCCGAGACCACGCCACCGACGGCCGCGAGCATCTGCCGCGCCTGGGCGGCGTGCTCGGAGGCGCACAGCACCGCGTACGTCGTCGCGACGATCTGGCTGGACGACGTGAAGTCCCTCCGGCCGCGCGTGAGCGAGTAGGTGATGATCGAGAACAGCAGCCCGAAGGCGCCGCCGAAGAGCACGGCCGGGATCATGAGGTCGAGGGCCGACGACGAGAACAGCGTGAGGATGAGGCCGACGAACAGGCCGAACCACGCGCCCGACGCGAACCCGCCGACCGCGACCGACGGGTACGACAGCCGCCGCAGCACGCGCTCGACCGTCTTGAGGTCGCTGCCGACGATCGTCACGTGCTGCACCGGGAACTGGTGGTCCGCGAGGTGGTCGACGGCCTTCTGAGCCTCGAGGTAGCTGCTGTACGAGGCCACCGTCTCGCCCTGCGGCAGGGTGGGCACCTTCGGCACCCGGTTCGCGCTGCTCATGCTCATGACCAGATCCTCCACCCCGGCGGGGGGCGGTGCCAGGCGCGGACCCGCAGATACGCTGTCGCGGTGAGCTCGGTCGGCACCAGGGTCTTCGTGGCGCGCCTCGCCGGCACCGCCGTCTTCGACCCGATCGGGGACCAGGTGGGCCGGGTGCGCGACGTCGTGCTGCTCGAGCACGCCACGGCGGCGCCGCGTGCCGTGGGCCTCGTCGTGGAGGTGCCCGGCAAGCGCCGCATCTTCCTCCCCCTCACGCGCGTGACGAGCATCGACGCGGGCCAGGTCATCAGCACGGGCCTGCTCAACATGCGCCGGTTCGAGCAGCGCCCCACCGAGACGCTCGTCGTCGGCCAGCTCCTGGAGCGCACCGTCACCCTCGTCGACGGCTCCGGTCAGGGCACCGTCGAGGACGTCGCGATCGAGTACCAGCGCGGCAAGGAGTGGGTGGCCACCAGGCTCTCCGTCCGCTTCAAGGCCGGCGGCGGCCTGCTGCGGCGCCGCGGCACCACCCAGACCGTCGCCATCGCCGACGTCACCGGGCTGTTCCAGCACGCGCCGACGCAGGGTGCCGAGCTGCTGGCGGAGCGGTACGAGGACATGAAGCCGGCGGACGTCGCCGACGAGCTGCACGACATGGAGCGCCGGCGCCGGTTCCAGGTCGCCGCGGCGCTGTCCGACGAGCAGCTGGCCGACGTGCTCGAGGAGCTGCCGGAGGACGACCAGGTGGAGATCCTCGCCGGCCTGGAGATCGACCGCGCCGCGGACGTCCTGGAGGAGATGCAGCCCGACGACGCCACGGACCTGCTGCGCGAGCTGCCGGACGAGCGGAAGAACGAGCTGCTCGCCGCGATGGAGCCCGACGAGGCGGCCGACGTGCGCCGCCTGCTGGCCTACGAGGACCGCTCCGCGGGTGGCCTCATGACCACCGAGCCGGTGATCCTCGGCCCCGAGACGTCGATCGCCGCGGCCCTCGCCCACGTTCGCCGCCAGGACCTCAACCCGGCGCTGGCCTCCACGGTCTTCGTCGTGCGGCCGCCGCTCGAGACGCCGACCGGGCGGTTCATCGGCGTGGTCCACCTCCAGCGGATGCTCCGGCACCCCCCGCACGAGTCGATCGGGCAGATCGTCGACCGGGACGTCGAGGCGCTGCGGCCGGACAGCCCGCTGTCGACCGTCGCGCGCGAGCTCGCGACGTACAACCTCCTCATGCTGCCGGTGCTCGACGAGGAGCGGCGGCTGCTGGGGGCCGTCTCGGTCGACGACGTGCTGGACCACCTGCTGCCCGAGGACTGGCGCGAGGCGGACGACGATCCGGCGAACGGGGCCCACCATGGCTGACCGCCTCGACCAGCCCGTGGGCTCCCGCCGCGCCTGGCGCCCACGGATGGACCCGGACAGCGTGGGGCGCGGCGCGGAGGGCTTCGCCCGGTTCATGGGCACCGGACGGTTCCTGCTCTACATGACGGCGTTCATCATCGTCTGGATCATCCTCAACGTCGTCGGCCTGCTGGGACGCTGGGACCCGTACCCGTTCATCCTGCTCAACCTGTGCTTCTCGGTGCAGGCCTCGTACGCGGCGCCCCTCATCCTGCTGGCGCAGAACCGGCAGGACGACCGCGACCGCGTCGCGCTGGAGCAGGACCGGCAGCAGGCCGAACGCAACCTCGCGGACACCGAGTTCCTCGCGCGTGAGATCGCCGCGCTGCGGATCGGGCTGTCCGAGGTGGCCACGCGCGACTTCGTCCGCTCGGAGCTGCGCGAGCTGCTGGAGGACCTGCGCCGCGAGGACGACGAGGCCCGCGAGCTCGAGGTGGCCGACTGAGCGCAGCCCGGGCGGTCGACGACGTCGTCGGCGAGGCGGGCGGTCCCGCCACCGGCGGCGCCGACCTGAGCCCCGGAACGGACCCGGCGGCGCCGGGCGGGCGGCCGGCTGCCCGGGGTCGCGGCATGGTCGTGGGCCCGGTCGCGGTGTCGGTGCTCGCGCTGGCGACCTACGTGACGTTCTCCTGGTCGCAGTGGCGCCGGCTCGAGACGCCGTCGTGGGACCTCGGGATCTTCACGCAGCTGGCGCAGCGGTACGCGCACCTGCAGGCGCCGGTGGTCGACATCAAGGGCGCCGGGTTCGACCTCCTGGGCGACCACTTCCACCCGCTGCTCGTGCTGCTCGGCCTGCCGTACCGCCTCGCGCCGAGCGCGTTCACCGTGATGACCGTCCAGTCCGTGCTCTTCGCGTGGTCGGTGTGGATCATCGCGCGCGAGGCGGCGCGGCGGCGCGGCCCGCTCGTCGGCTCGCTGCTCGGCGCCGCCTACGCGGCGAGCTTCGGGCTCGCGGGCGCGGTCGAGGTGCAGTTCCACGAGATCGCCTTCGCCGTGCCGCTGCTGGCCGCCTCGCTCGTCGCGCTGGTGCGCCGCCGGTGGTGGCCGGCCGCCCTGTGGGCCGCGCCCCTCGTCTTCGTCAAGGAGGACCTGGGCGCCACCGTGCTGGTCATCGGCCTGCTGCTGGCGTGGCGCGCGCGCGCCGAGCGACCCTGGATCGGGCGCGGCCTGGCCGCCTGGGGCGCGGTGTGGCTGGTGCTGACGCAGGCGGTCATCCTGCCGGCGCTCAACCCGGACGGCGTGTTCGCCTACGGCGACCGCCTGGACTGGCGTGGCCTGGCGACGCACCCCTGGCTGCTGGCCACCCACCTCGTCGACGACCAGCGCAAGGTGATCACGCTGGCGCTGCTCGTCGCCGTCACCGGGCTGGTGGGGCTGCGCTCGCCCGTGATGCTCGTCGCGGCGCCGACGCTCCTGTGGCGGTTCTGGTCGGGCAACGACGGGTTCTGGGGCCACACGTGGCACTACAGCGCCGTGCTCATGCCGATCGCGTTCGTCGCGCTGCTCGAGGGGGTCGAGCTCGCGGAGCGGTCACCCCGGGCCTGGCTGCGCCGGTACGCGCGCTCGGCGGTCGCCGTCGCGGTGACGGTGGGGGCGCTCGTCGCGCCGCAGACGCCGTTCGGCCGGTTCGGCGACCCCGCGTTCTGGGCGCCGAACCCTCGGGTGCCGGCAGCCCGCGGCGCGCTCGCGGCCGTCCCCGCGGGCGCCTCGGTGGAGACCGACGTGGGGCTCATGAACTACCTCGTGGACCACCACGACGTCTACTGGATGGGGAACGAGGGCAACCCCGCGGCGGACTACCTGGTGTTCGACTCCGCTTGGGTGGGCGTGCCCGGCACGCCGTCGGCGGTGCTTGCGTGGGCGCGCGCACACCACCCGGGCGCCGTGTACACGGTGACCTACGCCGTGGGCGGCTACCTCGTCGCGCACCGGGTGTCCTAGGTCCGGGCGCCCACGGGGGCCCACGCGGCACCGCCTACGATGGCCGCATGCCCTCCACCTCCCAGCCCGAGGGTCTTGCCGCTGCGGTCCGTCAGGTGCTGACCGGCGTGCTCGACCCGGAGATCCGCCGCCCCATCACCGACCTCGGCATGGTCCGGTCCGTGCTCGTCGACGGCGGTCGCGTCACGGTCCGCGTCGACCTGACGGTCGCCGGCTGCCCCATGAAGGACACCCTGGTCACGGACGTGACGGCGGCCGTGCGCACGCTCGAGGGCGTCGAGGACGTCAGGGTGGAGCTGGGCGAGATGACGGCCGAGCAGCGGGCCGAGCTGCGCCAGTCGCTGCGCGGCGGCGCGCCCGAGCCGGTGATCCCGTTCGCGCAGCCGGGCTCGCTCACGCGGGTCATCGCGGTCACCAGCGGCAAGGGCGGCGTGGGCAAGTCCTCGGTGACGGCGAACCTCGCGGTCGCGCTGGCCCAGCAGGGGCTGTCGGTGGGCGTCGTCGACGCCGACATCTACGGCTTCTCGCTGCCGCGCATGCTCGGCACCGACCAGCCGCCCACCGCGGTCGACGACATGTTGCTGCCGCCCGTGGCGCACGGCGTCAAGGTCGTCTCGATCGGCATGTTCGTCGAGCCCGGCCAGCCCGTGGTGTGGCGCGGCCCGATGCTCCACCGCGCGCTCCAGCAGTTCCTCACGGACATGTACTGGGGCGACCTGGACGTGCTGCTGCTCGACCTGCCGCCCGGGACGGGCGACATCGCCATCTCGGTTGCGCAGCTGCTGCCCGGCTCGTCGCTCGTCGTCGTCACCACACCGCAGCTGGCGGCCGCCGAGGTCGCCGAGCGCGCGGGCGCGGTCGCGGTGCAGACGCACCAGCACGTCGTCGGCGTCATCGAGAACATGTCGTGGCTGGAGCAGCCGGACGGCTCACGCCTGGAGCTCTTCGGCGCGGGCGGCGGCGCGCGCGTCGCGGACCGCCTGACGACGCTCGTCGGCTCGCCCGTGCCCGTGCTCGGGCAGGTGCCGATCGACATCGCCGTGCGCGAGTCGGGCGACGCCGGGACGCCGGTGGTCGCGGCGGCCCCCGACTCCCCCGCCGCGGTGGCGCTGCGTGCCATCGCCGCCGGCCTCGTCGCCACCCCCCGCGGCCTGGCCGGCAAGCCCCTCGGCGTCGTGCCGCTCACCCGCTGAGAGGTTGCCATGACCACCACCACCTCGGCCGCGGCGCTGCGGCCGGCCTGGTCGCCCGACGAGGGTGCGGCACGCGTGCGCGCACTGTTCGCCGCCGCCTTCCCGGACGAGCCGGACGGCGTGTGGTCCGCGCCGGGCCGGGTCAACCTCATCGGCGAGCACACGGACTACAACGGCGGCCTCTGCCTGCCGATCGCGCTGCCGCACCGCACCTTCGTGGCGCTGCGCGCGCGCGACGACGACCAGGTGCGCCTGGTCTCGGCGCAGGAGGCCTCGGCGGTCGTCGCGCTGTCGCTCGACGAGGTCGCCCCCGGCGCCGTACCG
>JAJYTJ010000078.1 GCA_021793115.1 Actinomycetes bacterium
CACCAGCGCGCAGGATCTCTGGCTGCTGAGGTGCGAGCCGGCGCGGAGCGGCGCCGGGGCGCAGCAGCATGGTGCCGTTGCTCGAGTCGAGGTCCACCGCCAGCACCACCCAGTCCTCCAGCCGCACGGCGAGGTGCGACGCCGAGATCTCGCCGAGCGGGCTCGGCACCGTGACGACGCGCGGCAGCTGCTCCCCGGTGACGCGCCCGACGCGCGGCCGACGACCCATCACCACGGGCGCGTCGAGCTCGACGACCGTCCCGGTGGAGAGCCGCATCCGACCGAGGCTCGGCCGGACGCTCTGCCGGGGTGGGCCGACGACCGGTGCGCCGCAGAGGCGACAGGCGACCCTCGTCGGTGGGTTGTCATGGCCCGCGGCGCACTGGCGCGCCAGCACCGACGGCCCGGCCGCGGCCGGTGGCACCGAAACTGCCGGCTGCTGCCCGGCGGACGGTCCGGGCCGCTGCCGGTGCACACCGAGCACCGTGCGATGGTCGTGGTCGGGGTCGTCGTCGTCCTCGTCCGGTGCGACCGACGGGGCCACGACCGCGGAGCCTTCGACCACCTCGCGCACCGCAGCCTCTTCCACGGCGTGGATCCGGGTCGGGCCGAAGAGGTCGTCGTACGTCCGCTCCGGCTCCGGCGCAGGGCTGACGGCGCCCGCGGGAACGTAGTCGACGAGCGTGACCCCGGGCCCCCAGGTGGTGGTGCCGGCGTCGTCGATCGACGCCGGCGGCGGGTCGCTCGGTCCAGCAGCCTCGGTCGCCCCCGCCATGCTCGCCGCCGGCGCCTCGGGGACCGGCGTCGCGGCGTCGCGGGCCGCGTCCTCGGGCCGCGGCTCCGGGCGCGGCACGTCCGCCGTGTCCGGCACGGGCGAGGGCTCGGTGCCGACGCCCACCAGGACGGTCCCGGCGCGCACCACGCCGAGCCCGATCGGCAGTCGCTCTTCGTCCGTCGCGCCCGGCACGGCGATCGCGACGTCGAGGACGTCGGCGACATCGCGCTCCGCCCACGTCACCACGCCGCTGCCGTCGATCCGCTGCTCACCCGCCGCCGACCGCACGGTCACGAGCAGCGGGCCCCGCACCACCGTCCGCACGCCGCCGTGGGCCGGGAGCACGAGCGCGAACGGGCAGATCACGTCGAAGTCGCCCTCGGCGGCGGCCACCAGCTCCCGTAGCACCTTGGGGCCGGGCTCGCGTTGCGCGAGCACCTCCCAGAGGCGGGCGACGAGACCCGCTGCGACCGGTTCCGCAAGCAGCATCGTCGCGTCCGTCGTCACCAATGCGTAGCCGCGCCCGGGGTGGTAGACGGTCGTCATGTCAGCGCCTCCCCCGGCCGGGTCGCGGCACCGTGCCGGTGTCCGGGTCCGGCTCCGCCGTCTCGGCGGCAACCTCGGTGCGCGGCACGGTGGGTGCGTCCCGGCCGTCGTAGGACGCGTCGACGACGAGAACGGTGACGTTGTCGTGCCCGCCGTGCCCGACCGCCATCTCCACCAGGCGTTCCGCGGCCCGCTGCCCCGACGGCTCGGTCAGCAGCACGTCCCGGATCTCCTCGTCCGACAGCTCGCCCGTCAGACCGTCGGAGCAGACGAGCATCCGGTCCGCCGCGCCCACCGGCATCAGCCAGTAGTCGACGTCGTAGTCGGCACCCGCACCCAGGGCGCGCGTCACGACGTGGCGGCGCGCGTACCGAGCCGCCGTGGTGGAGTCCAGCTCGCCGGACTCCAGCAGCTCCTGCACCTCCGAGTGGTCGACGCTCACCTGCCCGAGCTCGCCGTCCGTCAGCAGGTAGGTGCGCGAGTCGCCGACGTTCAGGACGAGCCAGTACGGCTCGTCGTCCTGGACCACGACCACCGCTCCCGACAGCGTCGTCCCCGCGTCGAGGCCGTCGTCGCTGGTCAGGGCGCGCACCTGGCGACGTGCCTCCAGCACGACGCCCCGCACCGTCGCCGGCGTCGCGTTCTCGACCCCGACCAGCGAGGACAGCACACGCACCGCGGTCGCACTGGCGACGTCGCCTGCTCGGTGCCCACCCATGCCATCGGCGACCACGAAGACCGGCCACCGTGCCACGCTCGCGTCTTCGTTGAGCTGACGCACCCGGCCCACGTGGGACGCCTGGCCGCTCGCCACGGTGAGGTCGATGGACGGCACGGGTCAGCCCTTCTGCACGGTGAAGCGCCGGTCGCCGAACTCGACGGTGTCGCCGACGGCGACGTAGCTGGGCTCGTCCATGCCGACCTCGGCGACCACGGCGTCGCCCCGCAGCACGCGCACGCCGTTGGTGGAGCCGCGGTCGCGGACCCAGAGGCCTGCGGCGTCCACCCCGAAGCTCAGATGCGTCTTGGAGACGCTGCGCTCCGGGTCCGCGATCGGCACCAGGTGATCCACGTGCTCGTCGGGCCTCGGCTGCGGGTCGCGTCCGACCAGCCCCAGGCCACCGGTGAGCGAGACCCGCTCGCCGGTGTCGAACGCCAGCGTCATCGCGACAGGACGGCGCGGCGCCCGCATCACCGTGCGGTCCGCGTCGTCGAGCGACACGTCCGGCGGTGGCGAGCCGGGTCGGCTCGGGCGGAAGGAGAGCACGTGCGCCGGGTCCGCGCCGGCCGGCACGGCCGCCGGTGCCTCTCGGGGTGCCGGAGCGACGCCGGGGACGGCGCTGATCACTCCCCCAGCGGGAGCGGCAGGCGCGGGCGGTGCCGGCGGCACGACGGCGGCGACCGGGGCGGGCGGTGCCGGCGGCGCGACGACGGCGGGAACCGGCGCCGGCGGCGTGACGGGCCGGGGCGGCGGCGGCGTCAGGGACTGCGGCGCGGCCGACCAGGGCTGAGCAGGCGCCACGCCAGGGACCGGCACCGCGCCGGCCAGGGTGTCCCGGCCGTGACGGATGTCGATGACGACGGTGCGGGACCACTTGTCGTGCCATCCCCGGCTGCGGTCGTCGCGGTCCCACAGGATGGAGCCGAGCGGCAGCCACGACAGGAGCCCGCACGTCAACCCACCGAACGCGCCGAGGATCAGGCTGCGGCCTGCGGTCCGGCCCCAGCCCGGCGCGCCCCCGGTGTCGGCCGAGACCAGTCGGAGCCCGGTGGCGGACCGGCCGATCGTCAGTCCGGTGGCGGCGTTCCATGCCCAGAACAGGATGAGCGCCACCAGGTACACCAGCACGATCGGCACGGCGAGCCCGCGGTAGACGGCGCCGTAGACGACCAGCGTGGCCACGGCGTTGACGATGCCGTCGATCACCCCGGCGCCCAGCCGGGTGCCCACCGGTGCCGCACCAGCACCTGCCAGCGCCGGCGCCAACGACCCCAGGTCGCGCAGCGGGACGGACGTCGGCGACCCGGGTCGCGGTGCCCCGACCGGCGGCCCGGCGAAGGTCGTCGGCTGCGCCGGCGAACCGGGCGACGGTGCCGGGACCGCGCCCGCTGTCCCCCGGGCACCCCCCAGTCGCTTCCCGCACCGCTGGCAGTACGCGTCCTGCGGACCTACCACCGAGTGGCAGGCCGGGCAGGTGTCCATCGTCACGCTCATCGTCGTGCGTCTCCTCGTGGCTGGGTTCGGCGCTGGGTCAGGCGGACGCCGCGGCCCCGGATCGACTCACGGAGCCGCAGCGACCGCAGCGACAGGGCGGCGCGTGCCTTGGCCCACGTCGGCGATCCGCGACGCATCGCGCCGATGAGGCCGTCGACCTCCGCCCAGAAGGCTTCGACCTCGGCAGCCGTCGGCTCGCCACCACCGAAGACCACGGCGTCAGCGCGCTCGGCGACCGCGGCCGGCGCCGCATCCGGGAAGCGTTGCCCCAGGTCCGCCGCCGTCTCCCGGCGGGTCGCGCCCACCAGCACGGGTGACCCCAGGTCGACGGCCGCGTCCGTCACCTCGTGCCAGCCGCCCGAGACCCGGTCGACGAGCAACGGGGCCGTGCGCCGGCGCTTGCGGCGCCGAACCTTCGCGAGGCCGACCAGCACCAGCGGCCCCAGCACGACGAGCAGTCCACCGGCACCGCCTCCGATGAGCCCCCACGGCACGCGCGCCCGGCCGTGGTCGTTGTGGTTCGGCGCCTTCTGGTCCGCGACGGGGGGTTGCGGCACCTGGGCGGGGGGCTGCGGCGCCTTCGGCTCTTGCAGCACCTGCGGCTGGGTCGCGGCGTTCGCCCGCTGCGACTTCTGCTGCGGCGTCTTGTTCTGGTCCGGCGTCACCGTGTAGGGCACCCAGCCCGTGCCGCGGACGTCGACCTCGAGCCAGGCGTGCACGTCGGCCCCGGTGATGTTCACCGCGCCGCCGCTCGTCGCCGTGCTCGGATCGGGATAGAAGCCCATGACGACGCGCGCCTGGTACCCGAGGGACTCCGCCATGAGGGCGGCGGCCACCGCGTACTGCTCGTCGTCGCCCACCATCGGGCTACCGGTGAGCAGGTCGGTGATGCGCTTGGCGCCGTGGCCCGGAGGCGACTGCACCGCGCCGTCGCCGTTGGAGAACGTGCCGTTCTTGGTCAGGGCGTCCGCGAGCGCCTGGATCTGCGCCGGCCCGCCGTTCGCCGACCCGGCGAAGGTGCGGGCCTGCGAACCCGCGGCGTCCAGCTGGTAGCCGCCGGACACCGCCGGCTCGAGGGTCTCGTAGTGCAGGTCCGCCGGCGTGACCTGAGGCGGCAAGGTCGCCATGACGGTGTACGAGTCGCCGGGGGCGAGGCTCGCGGTCGTCACCGAGGTGCCGGTGACCGGGTTGACGTACAGGCTCGGCGCCAGGTCGGCGGCGTCCTTGCCCGCGAAGGTCATCGACTGCGGGATGCCCGGCGTCGGCAGCCACCGGCCGGTGTAGCCGACCGACGTGACGGTCACGGTCGCGGCCTTCTGGTGCGGCGCGCTCGCGGCCGCCCGCAGGAACTGCACGCTGCCCCGCTCGAACTGTCCGGACGCGCTCGGCGTGGAGCGGTCCCCGCCGGCGACGTTCATCACGGCGCCGGTGTACGTGTCGAGCACCGCCAGCCGGAGCCGGGCTCCGGAGGGCAGGCCGGACACCCGGAACAGCACGGTCTTCTTCTGCGCGGTGACGTACTGGCGGAACGACTCCAGCGGGCTGGGGTAGTCACGCAGGTCGAGCGGCGGCACCGCGTCCTGGCGGAGCGAGAACCGGCGGTCCGCATGGGCCACCGCGAACCCCGTCGTCGTCGCGGCGACGGCGACCAGGGCCAGCATCGCCGCCGACCGGCTCACGCGCCGGCGGACCAGCGCCCGCCGGTCGGCCGCGTCGGTCGGCGCCTCGTCGGCGAGCTCCGGGTGGTCCGCCGCGGCACGCCGCCACGCGAGCCAGCCGAACGCGACCACGCCGATCGCCACCCCCCGTTCGACGGGCGCCCACGCGACCGACGTCCCGAGCAGCAGGGATGCCAAGAACACCACCACCACGGGCACGAGCGCCCAGCCGTGACGGCGAGCCCGCACCGCCCAGCTGGCCGCCAGAGCCGCGCCGACCAGGGCCAGCACCAGCGGTGCGACGACCAGCTCGGGGAACGCCGACAGCGGCGTGGCAGCGGTGACCACGCCCTTCCACGTGGTGATCGCACCCAGCGCGCTGGCTCGCAGCGAGGCCGCGGTGGGCAGCACGCCCGCGATGGTCAGGCTGCGGTAGGCCAGCGGACCGGCGAGCAGGAAGTAGACGGCGACGAGCAGCACGGCGACGACGCCGGTGCCCCATCGCCGCCACGCGCCCAGCCACGCCACGCCGGCGCCCGCCACCAGTCCCGCGGCCACGGCCAGCAGGAGACCTGCACCGCCGTACGCCGGTTGCAGCCCCGACAGGCCCACCGCGAGCAGCGCGACGACGACAGCGACGTCGCCCAGGCCCGCCGCCCGGAGCCGGGGGCCGTTCACAGGCCGGCCAGTCGGTGGACCGCGATCGGCAGGTCGTCGAGCGATCCCAGGGTCACGATGTCCAGCCCCGCCAACGCCCGCCGCGACGGCGACTCGCCGAGGATGCAGCGAAAGCCGACCACCCGCACCTCCGAGGACAACCGGACTGCCGCCGCCTGCAGCACGCGCAGCGGCGCGCGCGAGCCGACGAGCAGGAACACGACGGAGGCGTCGGGCGCACGACGCGCCATCTGGCTGGCCAAGCCGGGCACGTCGGCGCACCGCACGCTCGGCTGCACGCGCGTCAGGTCGTCGAGCAGGGCGCCCGCCGTGTGGGTACGCAGCGCGTGCAGGTCCGCGATGACGGTGAGGTCCCGCTCCTCGCGGAACGCGTACAGGCCGAGCGAGCCGGCCACGCTCACCGCGAGCTCGAACTCCTCCGGGTCGTCGCCGTAGTCCGTGCGCAGCAGGGACAGCGCCACCGCGAGGTGGGAGCGGCGCGTCTCCTCGAACTGCCGCACCATGAGCTGACCCGTGCGCGCGCTGGAGCGCCAGTGGATGTGACGGCGGTCGTCGCCGACGACGTACTCGCGCAGTGCGTGGAACGAGATGTCGGACGGGGAGATCACCCGCGTCGCATGACCTTCGAGGTCCTTGAGGAAGCCCGCCGACGAGCCGGCCAGCGCCACGGTGCGGGGGTGGACGAACAGCTCAGCCGGGTCGGTCCAACGCACCTCGCGCCGTGCCACGCCCAGCGGGTCGCCGCGCACCGAGCGCACCGGGCCCAGGACGATCACCGCGCGGCGCCGCGTCGGGATGGTGAACAGGTCCTCGTGCACCGCACCGCCCGCAAGCCGCGGCAGCGCGAAGACGCTGACCCCGCGCCCGACCGGCAGCTCGACCTCGGCCGGCAGCGTGGCCCGCTGCGACGTGTTGCGCACCGCCACGCGCCCGCTCGCCCGTTCCCCGACGACCACGCGATGGTGAGCCAGGTGCAGCGTCACCTCGTACGGCGACCGCCCGACGAGGAACACGACGGCGACGACGAGCACGGCGACCGCGACGAGCGCCAGCACCACGGCCTCGTCCCAGCTCCATCGCAGCCCCGCCCATCCGGCGAGCACCGCCGTGCCGACCGCGACCCACCCGACGGCACCGAAGGTCAGGCCCCACGGCCGCCATCTGCGCAGCCATGCCCCGGCCGTCGCCGTGCCCTCGCGAGCCGTCTCGAGGGCGCGGTCGAGCGACGCACGCGGCAGCCGGCGCGTGACACGCGGACCGAGCGCGGGGCCGCTGCGCGGCGGAGCAAGGGTGGGTGCGCTCACGCCACGCGCCCTCGTTCCTGGGGTGCCGACACCTCGGCCAGGATCCGTCCGAGCACCGACTCCGACGTCACACCGGAGAACTCCGCCTCCGGGTCCAGCAGCAGCCGGTGGTTCCAGACGGGCAGCAGCAGCTCCTTCACGTCGTCGGGAAGCACGTAGTAGCGGCCGTGGGCCGCTGCCCACACCTTCGCCGTGCGGGTCAGCGCCAGCGCGCCGCGCACCGAGACGCCGAGCCGGGTCTGCGGCGCCGAGCGCGTCTCCTGCGCCAGTCGCGAGATGTACTCCAGGACGGCACGGTCGATGACGACCTCGTCGGCCAGCGTGGCCATGCCCTGCACCGCGTCTGCCGTGATCCGGGGCGAGAGCGCCGAGGCGGCGTCGCGGGTGGCGGCGCCCTCGAGGATGTCGACCGTCGACAGGTGGTCCGGGTAGCCGATCGACGTCTTCATGAGGAACCGGTCGAGCTGGGCCTCCGGCAGTCGGTACGTTCCCGCCTGCTCGATGGGGTTCTGCGTCGCGATGACCATGAACGGCTTCGGCGCCTCGTAGGTGCGCCCGTCGACCGTGACCCGGCCCTCCTCCATCACCTCGAGGAGGGCGGACTGCGTCTTCGGGGACGCCCGGTTGATCTCGTCGGCCAGGACGATCGACGCGAAGATCGGGCCCCGGTGGAACGTGAACTGGCCGCTCGACTGGTCGTAGATCGTCACGCCCGTCACGTCGCTCGGCAGGAGGTCCGGCGTGAACTGGATGCGGGTGTGGGAGCTCTGCACCGTCGCCGCGATGGCCCGGGCCAGGGACGTCTTGCCCGTGCCCGGGGCGTCCTCCAGCAGCAGGTGGCCCTCGGCGAGCATGCAGGTCAGCGCGAGGCGCACCACGGCGCTCTTGCCGAGCACCGCGTGGCCGATGTTGTCCACCAACTGTTCGAACGTGCCCTGGAACCAGGTCGCCTGGTCGGGGGTCATGGTCATTGCTTTGCTCCCTGCCTGCTTCGCTGTTATGCGTTCTTCCAGAGAATCCACGGGGTCGTGTAGACGCCCACGACTTCGACTCGAACATTGTTGTTCGGGAACCCGTAGACACAAGCCAGCTCGACGGACCCATTCGCTGGAACCCCGATGTTGTTGAGCGTGTAATAGGCGCTCTGTCCGCCGTCGTCACCCCAGCACTTGATCTGATACGTTCCGGCCGGGAAATTCGAGACGTTCAGTACCAGGTGAGCGCACGAGGCGTTTGTGCAGCCATTGACGCCGATCCCGCTGCTTCCTCTGGAGACATACCCGCTGAGGGGCGGCGGTGTGCTCGTTGCGGACGTGTACACGGTGCCGGTTGTGTTCCCGCAGCCGTCTGTCGCATAGGCGGCGATCGAGTGGCCCTGGCTGTAGCCGTTGCCGACATTGCCCGACCAGGACGAACCGGTGGTCTGCCAGCCCCCGCCGTCGACCTGGAAGTGAAGCGTGACGCCGCAACCGTTTGCGGTCGCGCTCGCGGAGAGGGTGACGTACGTCGAGCCCGAGGTCGCGTTGACCGAGGGGTTCGCGAGCGGCCCGTACGGCCGGGTCGTGGTCCCGCCCGCGACGTTCTGCCCGATCGCGGCCGCAGTGGTCGGTGGGCCTGCGTACTGCGCGCCGCCCACGGTGGACACCGCCCGCACGGCTGCCGTGTAGCCGCCGCCGTTGACGAGGCCGACGACCTGGCGGTTGCTCGCGAGGTCGGCCCAGCTGCCACCGTTCAGCTGGTACTGGTAGCGCACCTCCGCCGTGGTGGCGCCCCCCAGGCTGTCCGGGGTGTCGAACGTCAGCTGCAGCGTGCCGTTGCTCCCCGTCGCCTGGACGGTGGCGTTCTTCACGGCGCCGGGCGGGACGACGTTCCGGATGGGCGTGGAGGCCGCGCTAGGCGCGGACTCGCCCGCCTTGTTCGTCGCCGTGACGGTGAACGTGTAGGCGTCGGTGGACGTGTTGAGCGTCACCGCCTGGCTCAGCGCCGTGCCCGCGTCGACCTTGTTCACCTGGGTGGAGCCCTGTGACACGTACAGGGTGTAGTCGACGCTGCTGTCGCCGTTGAACGCGCCCGGCGCGGTCCACGAGACGTCGAGCGTGCGCTGGGCGCCGACGGGGTCGCCGAGCTTGGCCGTCGGCGTGCCCGGGGCGTCGGGCTTGCCCGCCGGGATCATCGGCTGGGACCAGTCACCCGGGTCGGACCAGTCGGTGCTGTTCTGGGCGTAGAGCCGCACCTTGTACGACGTGCCGTTCGCCAGGCCCTTCCAGTCGTAGGTCGTGGTACCTGCGGCCAGCGGCACGATCGGGGAGCCGGATGCCGGGGCCGGCGAGATCTCCAGCTTGAGGTTGGTGATCGCGGACCGATCGGTGTAGCTGATCGGGTTCCACGTGACCGTGAGGGACGAGTCGCCGAACGCCAACGTCGGTGCGGTCGGGGCGTCCGGCCGCTGGTCCGGCGTGATGGCAGCCGAGTCGGGGGACGCGGTGGACCATCCGGCCGCGTTCTGGGCCTTCACCGAGAACGTGTACTGCTGGGTGTTGGTCAGCCCGGTGATGGTGCACGTGGTGGCGGTCGTCCCGGCCTGCACGCAGCCGCCCCGGGCGTTGCCGCTGCCCGGACCGTTGACGGCCACCTGGTAGTCCGTGATGGGCGCCCCGTTGTTGTTGGGCGCGGCCCACGAGATGACCGCGGTCTGGCTGCTCACGGTGACGACCGTGGGCGTGCCGGGAGCGTCCGGAGCTGCGCGCACGGTGAGCCGGACCTGGCCGGTGACGGTCCGGGTCGGGTCCTTCGTCTTGTCCGAGACGCTGTAGCTGACGACGAACGACCCGTGGAACCCGGTGGCCGGGGTGATGGTGACGGTGCTGCCGGACAGCACGGCGGTGCCGGCCGTCGGCGTCGAGACGCGCACCGAGTCCACCGTGAGCGGCGCGTCGGTGAACGGGTCGGACGAGCCGGCAAGCAGGTCCTGCGTCACCGGGGTCCCGGCGTTCGCGTTCGGGATGTCGAAGCTCTGGACCGTCGCCAACGGCTTGTCGGAGCTGACGGCGGTCAGCGTCGCGTTACCCGTCACGCTCTGCTTGCCGTCGCTCACGGACACCGGCAGCGATGCCGTGGTGCCGACCGCCGTCCCCGCCGCGGCGGTCACGGTGAGCGTGGTGCCGGCCAGGTGCGCGACGAAGCCGGCAGGCACCGCGCCGAGCGAGAACGTCAGCGTGTCCCCCTTGTTCGGGTCGGTCGCGACCAGGGTCGCCGTCGCCTGCCCGCCGAGCGGCACCTGCATGGTGGGTGGGGTGAACGTCGGGGGCAGCTCCTGGTCCGGCCCCGGCGTCACGGTGATGGGCAGCGTCAGCTTGGCCGCCAGGCCCTGCCCGTCGATCGCGGCGGAGTCCTTGACCTGGAACGTCACCGCCGCGGCGCCGACGAACCCGGCGCTGGCCACGAAGGTGATCGTCTGGGCGTCGACCACCGCGGCGGTGCCGTTGAGCGCGGTCGCCCGGTCGCCGGCGTCGGTGCCGGCGATCGTGAAGGGCCGGTTCTGCGGAGTCCGCACCACGTCTGCCAGGTGGATCGTCAGCGTGCTGCCGCTGACGACGGTCTCCGTCGGCAGCGGCGAGACGAGCGCCGGCCGCAGCGTGCTGAGCCCGGGCACGTGGATGAACGCGGTGGCAGTGTTCCCGTCCGGGTTCTGGATGGTGTACGGGACCACCTGGGGGTCGTCGGCCAACGGCACGACGACGTGGTTGCCGTCGATGCGCCCGGGCGCGCCGGCGGAGATGATCGTGAGGTCGTCGGGCGAGCCGCTGGGGTCCTCGTCGTTCTGCAGCACCGGGACGCTGATGAGGTTCTGGCCCGCGTTGAGGATGTCGTCGAGCGAGAGCATGTCGTCCCGCGCGATCGGGTCGGCCTTGGGCGCGTTGGGGTCCACCGTGAGGTCCAGCGTGCCCGGTGTCGTCACCTGGCCGTCGCTCGCGCCGTACTGCAGCACGTAGGTACCGGCCTTGGCGGGAGCGGTGACGACGACGACGCCCGACGAGTCCTTCGCCGTCACGCCGTCCGGCGCCTTCAGGTAGGCGTCGTCGAGCGCGAGCCGGTCGCCGTCCGGGTCGCTGTCGTTCGCGAGCACCGCGACCGCCACCGTGCGGCCCGGCACCACGGTGACGGCGTCCTTGACGGTGACGGGCGGGTGGTTGCCCAGCTTCGGTGCGATGCCGACCGTGACGGTGCCCGTCGCCTGCGCGCCGTACCGGTCTTCCACGGTGTAGGTGAAGGTGTCGGTGCCGACCGCCGTGTCCGTCGCCTGGTAGTCCAGCCAGCCGTTCCCGACCGCCGACACCAGGCCCTTGGTGGGCGGGCTCGCGACGCCGAGCAGGGTCACCGAGTCACCGTCGGGGTCGATGCCGTCCACCGGGATGGGGATGCGGATCGTCGTGCCCGCCAGGGTGCGAGCCACCACCGCCCGCGGCACGGGTGCGCTGTTGTCCTTGGCGTCGGCCGCCTTGACATGGATGGTGATGAGACCTGAGGTCGCGTTCTGCTGGGGGTCCAGCGCCGTGTACGTCGCGTGGTACGTGCCCGGGACGATCCCCATGACCCGCACCACCTGCTGGCTCGTCACGACGAGCACCTGGTCGGCCGGCGGCAGGTCGGTGAGCTTGGGCGACAGCGTCAGCTGGGCACCGTTGGGGTGGGTGTCGTTGGCGAGCACGTCGACGGTCGCGACGTCGCCCACCCGGACGGTCACGTCGTCGGGGCGCGTGATCGGCGGCTGCATCGTCGCGATCGGGGGTAGCGGCAGCACGACGACCTGACCCGTGGCCGACGCCAGTCCGTTCGACACCGTGTAGGTGAACGTGAGCGGTTCGGTGCCGGCCCGCGCGTCGGAGACGCGCAGCATGGCGTGGTCGACGACCTCGACGCTCAGCCCGGTGCTGGCGTCGTAGCTGACGGACTGCACGACGAGCACGCCACCGGACGGATCGGTGTCGTTCGCCAGGACGTCGACCAGCACCGATCCGCCGGCCGGGAGCAGTGCCCGGTCGAGCACGGCGATCGGCGCCGCCGTGCCGTCGCCGGGGGCGGTGACGTCCACCCGGATGAGACCGAGCGCGCTGTTCGTGCCGTCGCTGACGGTGTAGGTGAGGTAGTAGCTGCCCACCTGCGCTGCGGTGAACGTCACGACCCCCGCGTCGTAGTCGGCCTTCAGCGTCACGCCACCCGCCGTGTCCGCATCGACCCGGGCCAGCGTCAAGGGCGCGCCGGCCGAGTCGGTGTCGTTGGCCAGCGGACGGATGGTGACGGCACGTCCCACCACGGTGGCGGCGTGGTCTGGGACCGGCAGCGGCGTGCTCTTGGCGTCGTTGCTGATCACCTGGATGTTCAGCAGCGCGGGAGGAGCGTCCATCCTGCCGTCGCTGACCGTGATGGTGATCGTCGTCGCGCCGGTCTTCTTGCCGTCGTCGATGAACGTCACGGTGCCGTCGGCGGTGAACCGCACCGTGTCGCCCGGGTCCTGCGCGGTGGCGTTCTTGAGGTAGATGGGGTCGCCGTCGGGGTCGATCCAGTTGTCGAGCACGCCGAAACTGACCTGGCCGCCCTGCCGGACCGACGGCGTCGGCGCGGGCACGTCCGGGCACGGCTGGGGTGGCTGGTCCTGCGACGGGTCGTGCACGGTCAGCTTCACGGTGGCGGACGCGGTCCCGCCCCGGCCGTCGTCGGCCGTGTAGGTGAAGGTCGCCGAACCCGTGGCGTTCGGCGGCACCACCACCTGCAACGCGGACCCGTCGAGGACGCGCTGGACCTTGCCGACCGCGGTCGTGGTGTTCGCGGCGATGTCGGCGGTGAGCACGTCGCCGTCCGGGTCGGAGTCGTTGGCCAGCACCGGCAGCACGGTGGTCCGGCCGGGGCGCACCCCGAACTCGTCGTTCTTCGCCACGGGCGGCCGGTCCGGCAGGTTCCGCTGCTTGAGCGCCTGCTGCGTCGGGTCCGCCGCGTTGCTCTGGTCACCCGACGCCTGGTTCTGCGGGATGACCTGCGACCACTTGTCCTGCTGCTGGTACTTGTCCTGCGCGAGCCACAGCCCGCCCGTGGCGACGTCGTTGAGCACGACGATGCCGCGGTTCACCCGGTACCGCAGGTGCGTGCTGGCGAGCAGCGTCTGCTCACGGTCGTGCACCGTGCCTGCGCAGTCGCGCAGCACCGTCCCGCTGTCCCAGGCGCCGTAGGCGCATCCCTGGGACACCACGGGCGTCACGGGCCGGCCGCCGGTGCGCACGGTCCGGACCTGTGGCGCCGACCCGTCGAGCCCGACGCTTTCCAGCCCGCTTGACGTCGCGAGCACCACGTCCGCCGAGGCGTCGGCGGGGTCCTGCAGCACGGCGCGCCTGAACGCCGGGTCGGTGACGGTGCGACCGTGCGGCAGATGCAGCGTGCCCGTCGTGGCGTCGAGCACCACGACGCTCGTGCCGACCAGCGTCATGGTCAGGGCGTCGTCGGCCGCGACACCGTCGAGGGGCTGAGACGGCAGCTCGCCGACCACACCGGCGGCGCCGAGCGTGAACCGCTTCACCCGGGCTTGCCCAGGCAGCGCCACTGCCACCGTGCCGTCCGTGCCGACCGCGACCGCGTCCCGCAGCACGGATCCGGCCGCCGGCGCACCGCCCGGCGCCAGGGTCGCCGAGGCAGCCGTGGGCTGGGCCGAGGCCGTCGCTCCGGACACCAGCGGCAACGGGGTCGAGCTGTCGGCGGAGAACGACGCCAGGCGCGACCCCGGGAACGCCCAGACCTTGCCGTCGCCGCCGACGACCGCCGCCGTCGTGCCGCCGAGCAGGAGCTTCGCGCCGGTGGGTAGCTGCGCCTGACCGCTGAACGATGCCGTGGCGGGGTCGACGAGCGATGCGGAGCTCGTGTCGGCGTTGGTGAGGATGACGAGGCTGTCGTGCTGCAGCACGTCGATGCCCGACGACTTGCCATCGACGTAGGCGTCCAGCGAGCTCGCGTCGTAGTTGTAGCGCCCGGCGAAGTCCTGGTCGGTCTTGGTGACCCAGACGCCGCTGTCGTTGAGCTGGACCTGGGGGGTGGTGTACCCCTGACCGTTCATCGCCAGCGCCGCGAACCCCGTCGCCAGCACGCACACGGATGCGGTCGACGCCGTGCGGAACGGGGCGTGGTGTCTCCAGGTCCGCACCGCGCCCCACCTTCCGAAGTCGTCTCTTCGTGCCGCCGTCGGCAACCTAGCCAGCCGCGCGGCCGACGCCGATGGGCTGCTCTCCCCATCCCGCGTGACGCCGCGACACCACCGCCACCACGCCGGACGAGCACGGACCATGGAGCCGCCTCGAAGTCAGCCACAGCGGACGCCGCCGGTGGGCACCCGGGGCCGTTCGACGTTGTTCGACCTATCCGCCTCGACGAGCGCGCGGTCGCGGCCGCGGGATAGTTCCGCTCGCTGGTGCGGAGCGAGCTGGCCACCGACCGACACCGGTGTGCCACCGCACGGCGGCGGCCGTCGCAGCCGTCGTCCGGCCTACGCTCGCTCGATGAGCGGCTCGTGGTGGGACGTCCTCGACTGGCGCCGGCAGGTGGCCGGGCTCTACCGCGCCGTGCGCGCGGAGGACGACCCGCACGCCGCGCACGGGCTCTGGGCCTCCGGCCGCGAGCGGCTGCTGCGCACCCATCCCGCGTCTCCCGTACCGGCCGCGCAGCGGTCCGGCTGTCGCGGCCCGGTCATCGCCGCCTACGACGAGCGGTTCCGGTTCGTCGTGCCCGTAGACCGGTCGCTGCCGCCCGAGCGGCGCGAGGTCCGCACCGCCACCGACGGCTTCGTCCCGCTGGAACGCGTCGGCCGCGTCGAGCTGCCCGGCTTGGGCGGGTTGGACGTCTGGTGGGTCGCGATGTACGGCGGTGGGATCTTCCTGCCGGTGCGCGACGCGACGAGCGGCCGGCAGACGTACGGCGGCGGCCGGTACGTCCTGGACACCGTCAAGGGCGCGGACCTCGGCGGCGGCCCGGACCGGCTCGTCGTCGACCTCAACTTCGCGTACCCGCCGTCGTGCGCGTACGACGAGGCCTGGGCGTGCCCGCTGCCTGGTCCGGGCAACACGCTGCGCGGTGCGGTGCCCGTCGGCGAGCTGGCGCCCGCCGGCGCGCAAGACCCGGCCTGATGCCGCTCGCCGCGCGTCGGTGGCGGTGCGGCAGGCCCAGCCCGTGCAGGCGTTCGTGCTCCTCGCGGGCGCGCTGCCGGGCTCGCGACCCGCGCGGCGACGCCCTCGCGGCGCAGCGGCGGCAGGGTGGCCGGCGGGGTTCGGCACTCAGGCAGTCGGCGAGCACCTGGGCGGTCGCGCGGCCGCCGGGACCGAGCGGCAGATCACCTGCGCCGACTGCGGGCGGTTCGTCGAGGGACGTCCGGCGCCACGGCTCAGAGACCGGCGGCTCGCTTCACCAGGTCGGCGACCTTCTCCTCGTCGGCGGGCGAGAGCTCGGTGACGGCGAACGCGGTGCCCCACATGGTGCCGTCGTCGAGCCGGGAGCCGTCGAAGAAGGCGAGGTTGCCGTAGCGGGCCTTGAACTTGGCGCGCTCCTGGTAGAAGAACAGCACCTTGCCCTCGGCGTTCGCGTACGCCGGGCTGCCGTAGAACAGGCGGGGCCGGAGCGAGGGAGCCACCTCGAGCGCGAGGGCGTGGATGCGTGCGGCGTTCGTCCGGTCGGGCTCGTCCAGCGAGGCGATCTTGTCGAGCACCGCCTGCAGCGCCTCGGCCGCGGACTCCTGGGCCTTGAGCTCCTTGGCGCGCTGACGCATCGCGGCGCGCTCCTCGGCGGTGAACCCGGACGGCTTCGTGGAGTCAGTCATGCCGTGAATGTAGGGCCGGCCATGGGACGGCGCTTCTCCGGAACTGCTCGATGCGTCACGGATGGCGGGCTGCGGCCCCGGGGCACGCAGGCGGTCTCCCGATCGGCTGCGACGACGCCGCGTGCTGCGTCGACGGCGCGAAGTCGGCATCGCGACCGGGCCCGCGGCGCCCGGCCAGGGACTCGCCTGACCGATGTCGGCCGCTGCTCGACTCGCGGCGGAACGCCGCCACGCACACGGGCATCGCCGACGGGCAGGCGAGTGCCGCGGTGCCGCCTCCCGCCGCGGACTCGGTGGACGCTCCGACGCCGCACGCGCTCGACGGCGTCGTCATCAACAGCAAGGGCATCGGCAACGACGACCCGGGCGATGTGCACGTAGCCGTCTCCCTGGACTTCCCGTGCCCGTACTGCGCCAAGGTCGAGCAGGCGAACGGTCCGGTGCTGGAGCGGCTCATCGCGCAGGGCGGTGTGACCGTCGTCTACCACCCGCTGGCTGTCCTCGACCGGTTCAGCACGAACACCCTCGACGCCACGCGAACGGCGAACGCGGCGGCAACGGTCGCCCACGGCGCCGGTGGCCGACTGCTGCCCTTCCTGTCCGCGCTCTTCGCACACCAGCCGAAGGAGAACACGCCCGGCCTGACCGATGCCCCGATCGTCGATGCCGCCCGCGAGGCCGACGGTCTGTTCTGCCGGGGGCGCGGCGACGCTGCAACAATGAAGACTCGTTCAAGCCCTTGCCGCATCCGCTCTCCCGAGTTCTCCCACGTGCATCGGTGACGCATGGTGGAACCGCGACGTCGGCTCTGGTGAGCCGGCCGATCCCGACCCAGGAGGAACCGATGGAATTCCAGCGCACCGCACACTTGAACGTGCCCTTCGCCGAGGCGGTGACCCGGACCCGCGAGGCGCTCGGCGCGCACGGCTTCGGCATCCTTACCGAGATCGACATGCAGGCGACGCTCCTGGCCAAGCGCGGCACCCAGATCGAGCCCTACGTCATCCTCGGAGCGTGCAACCCGGCCCTGGCCGAGGGT
>JAJYTJ010000295.1 GCA_021793115.1 Actinomycetes bacterium
AGCTTGAGAGGTCACTACCCAGTAGTCAAGGTTGATTATCATCAAGTCCATGCAAGGGATGACCGCCGACGAGGTCGCCGCCCGGCTCGCCGTCAAGGTCGACACCGTCTACGCCTACGTGAGCCGCGGTGTGCTGCGCAGCTGGAAGGAGCCGCAGTCGCGGACGAGCAGGTTCGATCCCGGCGAGGTGGAAGCGCTCGCACGGCGTGGTCGACCGCGCCGTGCCAGCCGCCCGCCGGCACTCGACTTCACGATACAGACGGCCCTGACCACCATCGGCGACCACGACGTCCACTACCGCACGCAGAGTGCCCTCGCGCTCGCCCGCACGGCGACCTTCGAAGAGGCGGCGCACCTGCTCTGGACGGGCCAGCGAGACGTGCGACCCGCCGCGTGGCGCCCCGTGCCGATCGTGCTCCCCGAGGTGCCAGCAGCCCGAGACCGGCTCCGGATCGCCGTCGTCATGGCCGCCGCTGCCGACCCGTTCCGAGCCGATCTGTCCGTCCCAGCCGTGGTCGACCGGGCCGCCTCGCTGATCGCCACCATGACCGAGGCGGTCCCCTCCACCGGCCACGTAAGGTCGGCGCGCCTCTCCCTCGACGACGGAGCACCCCCACGACGCGGCACCATCGCCGGGCGTCTGTGGGGTCGCCTCGCCGGGGTGCGGGCAACGCCCGAGCTGGTCGCCACCTTGAACGCGGCGCTCGTCCTGCTCGCCGACCACGAGCTGGCGGCCTCGACGCTCGCCGCCAGGGTCGCGGCATCCGCCCGTGCGGACCCCTACGCCGTCGTGCTCACCGGGCTCGGCCCGCTGTCGGGACCGCTCCACGGCGGAGCGCCGCTGCTCGCATCTCAGCTACTCCAGGCGGCGGCGGAGAACGGCCCGGATGCGGCGCTGGCAAGGGCACTCGAAGTCCACGGTCGGGTGCCGGGCTTCGGCCACCCGCTGTACCCAGATGGTGACCCGAGAGCGCGAGTGCTCTTGGAGCTGCTCAGGCGGGCGAGCCCCGGGCAGGCGGCCTTGGGTGTCGCTGACCGCGTCGTCGCCACGGTCCGTCGTCGCAGCCAGCTCGAGCCGACCATCGACCTCGCGCTGGCAGCCTTGACGCTGGTCACCCGCATGCCGGCTGACGCGGGGGAAGTGATCTTCGCCATCGCACGAACGGCCGGCTGGATCGCCCACGGCATCGAGGAGTACGGCGAAGAGCCGCTTCGGTTCCGGGCTCGCGCCGTCGCCCGGAGTTGACTGGGGCCGCAACCCAGGGACGAACGCTACGCCCGGCACCGACAAGGCCCGGTGAACCCGCTGGGCCATCGGCCAAATGCGTTGCCTCGCCGTCCAGCTCTTGCCCATCGCCGTCGCCGCCGGCCGCTCGTGGCAGATGTCGATCCCGCGGACACCTCCGCGACCCTTCGAGACGAACTGAGCGCCCTGGCGCGCCTGGCCGAGGGCAGCTACGTGCGCCCACCCCTGCGTTCACTGATGGATCCTCTACCGCGCATTGGCGAAAGCTCCCGAGGTCAGGCCCGGATGAGGTCGGCCGATATGGCCCAGAGGCGCTCAGCGGCAGCCGGATCGAGGGCCCACTCCTTCACGCCGTGTGGGTGCTGTGCGAGTTCCGCATCGTTCGGCACGGTGTAGGCCTCCCGGGCATCGTCGAGGTAGTGGCCTCCCGTTCGGGCGAACTCCGGGGCAACGGCCGCGACGACGCTGGTGGCGGCCCCTTGTTCGACGGTCTTGTACGCGAAGACGCCGGCCGCTTCGGCCGCGTCCAGCGACTCCTTCTGCTGTGTGGTGAAGTTCCGTTGCAGTCCGGTCGCTACACCGCCGGGGTTCACCGCGTTGGCAACGATGCCATCAGCCGCCCAGAGACGAGTCGCTTCGACGGCGAAGAGGGAGTTCGCCGTCTTCGACTGGGCGTAGGCGATCTGGGGGTCGTAGCTGCGACGCTCGAAATGGATATCGTCGAAGTCGATGCCGGAACGCATGTGCGCCGTCGAACTGACCGAGACGATCCGTGCACCGTCGCGTTCGGACGCCCCCAGAGCCAGGGCGTCGTGAAGGCCGGTGGCGAGGGCGAAGTGGCCGAGGTGGTTGGTTGCGAATTGCAGCTCCCAGCCCTCCCGGGTTCGTTCGCGGCCCCCGGTGACCAGCCCAGCATTGTTGACGAGCAGGTGAAGCGGGCCGTCCCAGGCCTCGACAAAGCGTGTGACGGTGATCCTGTCCGCCAGGTCGAGAGAGAGGGCTCGGGGCCGGTTCGCTCCAGTCGACCTCTCGATCGCCTCGGCGACGGCGTGGCCGGCGGTCGTGTTCCGGACGGCCAGGGTCACCTCTGCGCCCGCTGCGGTCAGCGCACGGGCGGTCTCGACGCCGATGCCGGAGGAAGCTCCCGTCACGATGGCGCGAACGCCAGTGAGGTCTACGCCCTGGAGCACCTCGTCAGCGGTGCTGGTGGCGGTGAACGGCGTCGAGATGGGTTCGTGAGTGGCCATACATCTACATACTTGCCGAAGCCGGCGTGTAGCTGTCCTTGAGCCGAACCGTCTACGGGAACGGGAAGCGGTGCCGGTCGCGGCAGTCCTCCCGAGCGGCGCCGTTCCCGTAAGACCCGCCCGAGAAAAAGCCCGGTGACCCCCCGCTATACGGAGCGTCTCCCGCCAGCCCCTCGACCGGCTCCAGGAGCGTTGCACCCATCCTGCGGCACCTTCGCCTACGAGGGAGCCGCTTGCTGGAGCTAGCGGCGCCGGTCGGCCGGTGCGCCAGCCGTCGAGCCGGCGGCAACGGATCGCCCTGATCTGGACTACTGCGCAGCCGACGCCCCTGAGCCGCGTACCCGCTCCGATCGAGACGGCTCTGGATTGCAACGTCCCAAGCCGTGAGCGGAACCAGCGAGCGCCGAAAGCGCGCCCAGATCGCCGGACGCGCGATGCCACGGCAGCAAGCCCGGGACCACTTCGGGCGCGGTCCCCGTCGAGATCTCGTTGATCAGTGCAGTGCGTACGCATGCCCTATGCGTGCACACGCAAGACTGACTCGGAGGACGACATCGACGTGCCGGTCGCCGCGGAACCG